>NZ_JBWJZD010000004.1:0-423342 GCF_056429065.1 Bradyrhizobium sp. USDA3010 | reverse complement strand
CTCAGCGCCTCAACGATACCCCACGCAAATGCCTGGACTTCAAGACACCCGCCGAGGCATTCTCCAAGCTCAAATCAATCGTTGCACTTCAAACGTGACTCCATCTCCCGGCTTTCGCCGGGACGACACCATCTTTGGGGCAGCTGCTTCAAAACCACCTCACATCACGACAACCTTGGCGCCGACATTGACGCGGCCGTAGAGGTCGATGACGTCCTCGTTGCGCATCCGGATGCAGCCGGACGAGACGTTGGTGCCGATCGTCCAGGGTTCGTTCGAGCCGTGAATGCGGTAGAGCGAGGAGCCGAGATACATCGCGCGGGCGCCGAGCGGATTCTCCGGGCCGCCTTCCATGTGCCGCGGCAGATCGGGACGGCGCGCCAGCATTTCCGGCGGCGGCGTCCAGGCCGGCCATTCCTTCTTCGCCGAGATCGTCTTGACGCCGGCCCAGGTGAAGCCGGGCCGTCCGACGCCGATGCCGTAGCGCAGCGCGCGGCCGTCGCCCTGCACCAGATAGAGGAACTTGTTCGGCGTATCGACGACGATGGTGCCGGCGCCTTCCTTGCCGCTGTAATCGACCAGCTGCTTTTCATATCTGGGATCGAAGGGACGCTGCGTCGGATCACCCGCAGCCTCTTCCTGCTGGCGGATCATCTGCTGCTGCGGGTCCATCGGCGGCAGCCCCTGGCGGTTGCCGTAATAGGCCGGCTGCTGCTGATACATCGGCTCTCGCGAATAACCCTGCGACGACGGCGCATCGCCGAACAGGAATTCGATGAAGCCGCCGCCCATGTTGGAGCGTTGCGGCTGCGCATAGGCGGTGCGCATCGGCGGCTGCGCTGCGCCCTGGTTGGCGTAGATCAGGGAGGGCTCGGGCTGAGCCGATGCGTCGATCGCCATGGCATGTTGGGGAATTGCGATAAGCGAAGAAGCGCCGGCGAGCAGCGCAAGCGTGGTTTTCCTGAACATCGACGTACTCTGTACTGGTTTCGTCGTGACGTGTGACGTGGACGGAGCGCACATGCGCCGTTGCACGTGGTCAATAAGCAATGAAAACCGCATCGGTTTGGTAAACGGATCGGCCGTTTCGATTCACCACGTCGGCAATGCCGCGCGGTTTTGCCGGACAGCGTTTATTTTGCATGAATGCCGCAGCGACATGGTTAATCGCCGGTATCGCAGCGGTTGCGCGCACTCGGCGCAAACTGTTCCCGCGTGAACCTGACGTTAAATCACCTCTCGCTAGAACGGACTGCAGTGAAGGGGCGGGAATGAAATCATGTCAGTGAAGCGTAAGCGTTTTCGTGTCGAGCAGGCCATGGGCGAAGTCGTGATGCCGGAGCCGGAAGTTGCCGGCGGCACCGAGCTCGGTCCGATGCATCGGGAGATCATGGCGGAGCTTCGCTCGATCCGCGCCCAGATGGCCGCAGCGCCGGCGCAACGCACGGGCGACAGCGTCGATGCCGCCGTCGCCCGCGAAGTCGCCGAGACGCATGCGCTGCTCGAGACCTACCGCGCGCAGGTCGAACAGTGCGAGAAGCTCAAGGTGGAGCTCGACCTGATCCACGACGCGATCAGCCGCACCAAGCGCGAGATCGCCGTGCTGCACGGCAAGAGCTTCAACGGCGAGGAGATGGCCAAGGTCAACGGCGAGCTCGGCGCCGTGGTCGGCGGCACCGAACAGGCCACCCAGCAGATCCTCGAAGCGGTCGAGGCGATCGACCAGGCCGCGACCGCGCTCGCCAACAACGTCACGCCCGACCAGCAGAAGCGGCTCAGCGAAGATATTCAGGAGCGCGTGGTCTCGATCTTCGAGGCCTGCAACTTCCAGGACCTCACCGGCCAGCGCATCAGCAAGGTGATGCAGACGATGAAGTTCATCGAGCAGCACATCAACGAGATGATGAACATCTGGGGCGGCGTCGACGCGATCAAGACCCACGTCCCGCCTGTTGTCGACACCCGCGAGGGCGATGCCCGCCTGCTCAACGGCCCGAAGCTCGACGGCGACGCCGGCCACGCCTCGCAGGACGACATCGACGCGATGTTCAACTGAGATTTGTCGGATCAAGACGAGAGCGCCGGCCTCAGGGGCCGGCGTTTTTGTTTCGCCCGTCATTGCCGGGACGATGCGAAGCATCGAGCCCGGAATCTCGAGATTCCCCGGTGCGCAATTGTCCACCTGTGGTTCGGTCCTGCGGACCGCCCCGGAATGACGGATCAGCCCTCACGCCCGCGGCGCGCAGCGGACGTAGACCATGTTGCCGTAGCGGGTGGCGGCGTCCTTGTCGACGAAGCGGGTGATCAAGACCCGGCCGTCGAACGAGATGATCTCGCGGTCCTGCTCGCCGGGCACAGGTCCGGGCGGGCCGATATAGTTCTTGCCGCTTGGGGAACCCTTCAGCCGCAGTTCCTGCGGGGTGGCCTGGTCGGCCAGATGCATGATGACGCCGCCGTTCTGGCCGGCGCCGATCACGTAAGGCTGCTTGCACTGGCCGCGTGCGGCGGCCTCGGTACGGGCGCGGTCGGCGGGATTCTGGAACGAGGCGAGGCCCCAGCGGCCGACGATCTCGTCGGGGCGGATGCTCGCCGGCATCTCCGGAGCCACTCCCGGTTCGACCGGCCCCGGCTGGGGGTTCGACGACAACGACGGCAGGCTCATGCTGCCGCACGCCCCCAAAAGTGTCGTCAGCGCCGAGACAGCCGCGAACCGTGCGACCAATCGCGCGTTGAGTGACTTGATCATATGCATCCCCCGAACTATCTCCCGGCCGCACCCGTCATGCAGCCAAGCGTAAAACTTAAGGCGGAGCAATGACGTCTGATAAAATTACGTCATCGCTACGATTTGGTTTCCGGTCCACCATCCTATATTGGCCTCACCAAGGCCTTAACCCGTTTGCTTGACAGAAACTGCGCCAAGCCATATTTCCCGGCGCACAATTAGCACTCTCGCACCACGATTGCTAAATGCGCCGGGCGTCCTGCCTGGCGCCGACCGGGCCGGCATTCAACGCCGGTCTCGATGAACCGGACCTGAAACCGAGCCTCCAAGAGGGAACGTCATGGCTAAATCCAACTTCCGCCCACTGCATGACCGCGTCGTGGTCAAGCGTATCGATGCCGAGGAGAAGTCCAAGGGCGGCATCATCATTCCGGACTCGGCCAAGGAGAAGCCGTCCCAGGGCGAGATCGTCGCCGTCGGCCCGGGTGGCCGCGACGAGGCCGGCAAGCTGATCCCGATCGACCTCAAGGTCGGCGACCGCGTGCTGTTCGGCAAGTGGTCGGGCACCGAGGTCAAGCTCGACAACCAGGAGCTCCTCATCATGAAGGAGTCCGACATCATGGGCGTGCTGGCGTAAGGCCACGACCAATTCGAGAGCGCCCACTCTCTCCGCTGTCATGCCCGGACTTGATCCGGGCATCCATCAACTTCGAAAGAGTCTTGCAAGGACGATGGATTGCCGGGTGAAGCCCGGCAATGACGGGCGTAGATGCCGGGCGACCGCATCCAATCATTCCAGGAGTTCAAATCAATGGCTGCCAAGGACGTAAAATTCGCCGGAGACGCCCGCGACCGCATGCTGCGCGGTGTCGACGTGCTCGCCAATGCCGTGAAGGTGACGCTCGGCCCGAAGGGCCGCAACGTCGTCATCGAGAAGAGCTTCGGCGCTCCCCGCATCACCAAGGACGGCGTCACCGTCGCCAAGGAGATCGAGCTCGACGACAAGTTCGAGAACATGGGCGCGCAGATGCTGCGCGAGGTCGCTTCCAAGACCAACGACACCGCCGGTGACGGCACCACCACCGCGACCGTGCTGGCGCAGGCCATCGTCCGCGAGGGCGCCAAGGCGGTCGCCGCCGGCATGAACCCGATGGACCTCAAGCGCGGCATCGACACCGCGGTCGCCGCCGTGGTCAAGGACATCGAGAAGCGCGCCAAGCCGGTCGCCTCCTCTTCGGAAGTCGCCCAGGTCGGCACCATCTCGGCCAATGGCGATGCCGCGATCGGCAAGATGATCGCGCAGGCGATGCAGAAGGTCGGCAACGAGGGCGTCATCACCGTCGAGGAAAACAAGTCGCTCGATACCGAGGTCGACATCGTCGAGGGCATGAAGTTCGACCGCGGCTATCTCTCGCCCTACTTCATCACCAATGCCGAGAAGATGACCGCCGAGCTCGAGGATGCCTACATCCTGCTGCACGAGAAGAAGCTGACCGGCCTGCAGTCCATGCTGCCGGTGCTGGAAGCCGTGGTGCAGTCGGGCCGTCCGCTGCTGATCCTCGCCGAGGACGTCGAGGGTGAGGCGCTGGCGACGCTGGTGGTCAACCGCCTGCGCGGCGGGCTCAAGGTCGCTGCCGTCAAGGCACCGGGCTTCGGCGATCGCCGCAAGGCGATGCTGGAGGACATCGCTATCCTGACCGGCGGTCAGCTGATCTCCGACGACCTCGGCATGAAGCTCGAGAACGTCACGGTCAACATGCTCGGCCGCGCCGGCAAGATCGTGATCGACAAGGAGAACACCACGATCGTCAAGGGCGCCGGCAAGAAGAAGGACATCGACGCCCGCGTCGGCCAGATCAAGGCGCAGATCGAGGAAACCACCTCGGACTACGACCGTGAGAAGCTGCAGGAGCGCCTTGCCAAGCTCGCCGGCGGCGTTGCGGTGATCAAGGTCGGCGGTGCGACCGAGGTCGAGGTCAAGGAGAAGAAGGACCGTGTCGAGGACGCGCTGAATGCGACCCGCGCGGCTGTCGAGGAAGGCATCGTGCCGGGCGGCGGCGTCGCGCTGCTGCGCGCCAAGAAGGCGGTCGGCCGTCTCACCAACCCGAATGCCGACGTCCAGGCCGGCATCAACATCGTGCTCAAGGCGCTCGAAGCTCCGGTCCGCCAGATCTCGGAGAACGCCGGCGTCGAGGGCTCGATCGTGGTCGGCAAGATCCTCGAGAACAAGTCGGAGACCTTCGGCTTCGACGCCCAGACCGAGGACTATGTCGACATGGTCGACAAGGGCATCATCGACCCCGCCAAGGTGGTGCGCACCGCGCTGCAGGACGCCTCCTCCGTGGCCGGCCTCTTGGTGACCACCGAAGCCATGGTCGCCGAACTGCCGAAGGACGCGGCGCCGGCGATGCCGGGCGGCGGCGGCATGGGTGGAATGGGCGGCATGGGCGGCTTCTAAGCCCCGTCTGCACATCCGCGTCGAGATCGAAGGCCGCCTCCGGGCGGCCTTCTTTTTTGTGGGCTGCGGGATGAGCGTGCGTGAAGCGTTGAACGACATCCGCTCGTGGCCCTTTCGGTGAAGTTCGCGCAGGAACCTCGCCTCACCTGGGATGTTGAAAAGCGATGCAATAACTCAGGAGGAAACTCTCATGAGAACGCTATTACTGGCCGGTGTCATGGCGGTTGCTGGTTGCGCTATCGCCGCGCCGATCTCCATTGCGCCCGCGTCAGCTCAGGTTGCGGTTGATACTCCGCTCGGCGGCGTCAGAGTGGGCCCGGAGCCCCGTTACTACCGGGACTATGATCGACCCGCTTATCGTGCCTACGGATATGATCGCGGATATCGCGGATGCCGCACGGTCACGATCGAGCGTGACGATGGTTCGGTCCGCAGGGTCCGCCGTTGCGACTAGCAGCACCGGACTAGATCGATCCTGGGACTCGCAACAGCGTCGAGCCGGCTCTCGCAATCAGGGAATGAAAGCCATCCACTGAGGCCGCTTCAGTTGGCCGCCTTCTTCATTTCGCGAGTACCGCACGATCCGTGGATGTCTGCTCACGAGGGCCTATCGGATTACGGCGCAAGGCCCGCCGACTTCTGCGTTTGACCGCTGCAGACTTGAGCCGGTCCTCAACGCTGCTTGGAACGGAGAAGCGAAGAAGGCGGCCGCGCCGCGGCGCTGCTTCAGCGGCGAATACATTAACCAAACCAAAATTCCCGCAAAAAATTTGCGCGGCCCTCTTGAAACTTTTTCCAGATTTACAAATTTCTTCGGCGTCGCCATGAGGCGATCGGGATGCCGTCAGGGTCCCGCCACTTGAGACGGGCACCGGAAGTGTCCGGTGCCGCTCGTAACCATTTTGCTCTTAGGAGGATCTGGCTATGCGCACTGTAGATTTTTCGCCCTTGTTTCGGTCGGCCATCGGATTCGACCGCCTGTTCGACCTCGCCGAAGCCGCCCAACGCGTCGGCGAAGAAAGCTATCCACCCTACAACATCGAACGCCTCGACGAGAACAGCTTCCAGATCTCGGTTGCGCTCGCCGGATTCAAGCCGGACGAGGTCGATCTGACGGTCGAGCGGGACGTCCTGACCCTTGAGGGCCGCAAGAACGATAAGGAAGGCAAGACTTTTCTGCACCGCGGCATCTCGGCGCGCAATTTCAAGCGCCAGTTCACGCTCGCCGACCACGTCGAGGTCAAGGGCGCCCGCTTCGAGAATGGCCTGCTCGTCATCGACCTGCAGCGGGAAATCCCTGAGGCGATGAAGCCGCGCCGCATCGCGATCAACGGCACCGCCCCGAACAACATCACCCAGATCGAAGCCAAAGTCGCCTGAACCGGCCTCGGGCGATTTGGATCGATCGACGCCGCGCGGGGCCTCCTCGCGCGGCCTCCCCTTAACTCGTCTCAGATTTGGAGGCAGCCATGCGGCCGACGACCGCCCTGGACGACAACGTTTTCGATTTCAACTATCTCCCTCATCCCGGCACCAAGTTCGAGCACCCGAGAGACGTGGTCTCTCATTCAGGCCTCACGCTCGCCGAGAAGCGAGCCATCCTCGCCTCTTGGGCGTCCGACGCCTCCGCAATCGCGTCCTGTCCGTCCCTGAGGGCGCCCGAAGGATTGAAGGCACCGGTCGCGATCGACGAGATCCTCGAGGCGCTCTGCGCGCTTGACGGCGGCGCCTGGCACCCGCCTGGCGGCAAACCTATGCGGCTACGGTCGACCGAACGCCGCGCCGCGGCCTGAAGCGTAGGCCGTACCACTGTCACGCGGAGGGACGACGATGTTCGAACAAAACTTGGCCCGTATCCGTGCCCATCGCAACGCAATCCACCGCCACCGGAAGCTGCTCCGGACAGAATTGTCTGATCTCGAGCGCGATTTCATCGATAGACGGATGGCCGAAGAGCAGGCCGCGCACGATGCTCTGGTTGCCGAAACATTCCCGGTGACATTTCCTCTTCCGAAAGATTCATCGTCGGCTTCCTCGAGCATGGGGGCGGCGTCATGAGCGGCATTCGAGACCTGACCTGCTGGACGGGCGACGACCGCTTCGCGGCGTTCGATATCGTGCTGAAGCGGCGCGGACGCAGCAGGTGGAAATGGTCTGTTCGTACGACCGACGGACATACCGTCATGTGCGGCTCGGAATGCAGTCGTGACGGCGCGAGATACAAGGCGCAGCGCGCGCTGTTCCTCCTGCTGTGCGCAAGTGCTTCATGCCTCCCCAAGTTGCCGCTGAAGCCGACCGATCGTGCTCGGCGAGCCGCTGGCCGGTCGAAGAACGCAGGAACGTCAGAGATTTAACGGTGGCCCGACTGTGGCGGGTCACAAGGACACGCCTCGGCGCGAATCCCTCAACGCACGACCGCGATCGACGTCACAACGCGTCGAGGCCGACAGCCGCTATGCGACGCAGATGCCTGATACCGCGACCTTCTGGAACAGGTGCGGCAACGCCACTGCCGACGCCGGGTAGGCCGACAGCTTGGCCCTGAACTCCGGATTGCTGAATGCGGCACGGAAGGCGGCGGTCGATTCCCAGACCGCGTAGTTCAGATAGGTCGGGCTCTCGCCGATCGCGCGGTGCAGCTGGGTCGAGATGAAGCCGGGCTGCCGCTTCATGATGGCGGCGTCGGCCTGCCAGGCTTCCAGAAAGATCTCCTCGTCGGCCGCATCGAGCGTGAAGAGGTTGACGAGCACGATGTTGGTGGCATCGACCGCGAGCTGGCGGTCGATCGGGAATGCAGGGTCGAGGGGGCACATCTGCGGCATGGCTGGCTCCGTTGATTTGGTGCTATGATGTCATTACGTTACGATGGATACGTACTATTTTGACATTATGATGTCAATATCAACTTATGGTGACAAATGCCGCAGACCAAGCGAACGCCGGCCGGCGAAGCCCTGAGCAACCTGATTCTCGACCTGTTCAGGCTCAACAGCCTGCTGTTCACCGCCGGCGACCGGATGGTGGCGGGACTTGGGCTGACCAGCGCGCGCTGGCAGATCCTCGGCGCCATCGTCACCGCCGAACGCCCGCAACCGGTCGCGTGGCTGGCGCGCGACCTCGGCGCGGCCAGACAGAACGTGCAGCGGATCGTCAACGACCTGCAAAGGGACGGGCTCGTCACATTCGAGACCAATCCGCATCATCGCCGCGCCCAGCTCGTCGTGCTGACCGAGAAGGGGCGGCAAAGCTTCGACGCGGCGATGCGCCTGCAGCTGCCCTGGGTGAACGGCCTCGCCGACGGATTGTCGATCAAGGACCTCGAATCCACCAGTCGCGTCGTCAGCACACTGCGCGGCAGGCTGGAGAGCGGCCAGGAACCTGACGACCGCGCATGACAGCGATTCTGGAGGCGCCGCCGTTAGGCGGCCTTCTTTTTTGGCCAATGAGACGGAGGTTTGCTAGTTACGACGGAACCGATTCTGGCCTTCGAGGACTTATCGTATGCGCGCGCTCCCGCTCCTGCTGCTCGGTCTTGCCGTCGCCTCGGCGCCTGCTCTCGCCCAGATGAAGCTGCAAACCAAGGCGGCGCCGTCGAATGGCCCCGAGACGCGCTATTTCACCGCGATCGACGGCCTGATGGACGGCAATGCCGACGTCGTGCTGAAGGAAACCCGGCAGGGCAAGACCGTGACCGCGGCCGTGCTCGACGTCTGCTATCCCGCCGACAAGAGCTCCGACCGCAAGGACCGCTTCGTCGCCAACCTGACCGTCAACGGCCAGACGCTCACCGGCACCACCCAGAGCGTCGCCGACAAGCAGCCGATCACGGTCAAGCTGAACCGCAAGCAGACCGGCGACAGCTTTGAATTCCGCGGCCAGATCACGATCGGCCAGACCGTGACCGAGGTCGCCTCGACGGACAATTCCGATCTCAGCGAGAAGGAATTCCAGGACAACCAGGCCACCGAGGACGGCATCACGCCGCAGCCGAAGGACTTCACCGACGTCTCGCCGGAATCGATCGGGGTGCGGGTGAAGCTCGATGCGGCAACCGATTTCCTCAAGAGCCTGAAAGGCGAGGCGGTCGAGATCGGCACCTCCAGCCTCGCGGTGACCTGCGATGCGATGCGCTCCGGCGAGCAGACCCTCAACCTCACCGTCGATCCCGAGCACGCCGGCGCGCTGCTTGCAAAGGCGAAATCAGCGCCCGGCGTGACGGCCGCCGGCTGGACCAGCGGTGTGGTCGAGATGGACCGCACCATCCGCTTCGCCGCCGCCGACTGGCGTGATGGCGACAAGATCAACAAGGACAAGCTCGCATCCGCGATCGCGGACGTGCTGGCGAAGACGCTTGCCGCAAAGCCGGCCTCGGCGACATGGAACGCGAATACCGGCAAGCTCAAGCTGGTGCTGAAGCGGCCCAGCGCGATCTACCCTGCGCTCGGCCTCACCCAGAACTACGAGGTCACCGCCCTCGTCTCACCCGACAAGCCCGGCAGCTCGGACCGGCTGATGCTGTGGGTCTCAAGCCCCACCGTCTCGACGTCGGACGACAGCGCCGGCGCCAAGCTCAATCTGTCCGACGACTCCGGCAGCGACGAGGAAGGCAGCGAGGCCAAGGACGACAACGGCGCGATCGACGCGCTGGTCAAGGAATTCAAGGGTCAGCGCTGGGACGCCGACAAGTCGGTGTGGCGCTGAAGCCGTCGCGCTGCCGATTCAGGCTACCCTCGTCTTCAGCGGCACCACGTTGTCGCGCGTCCATCTCGGGAGCTGCGTCCGGACTGGACTGCAGCATCGCCTCGCTTCTGACGAACAATTCGAACGAGGCTCGATCGCGGCGCGATCGAGCTGCGCCCGCAGCTCGGGACGAAGTTCGTCGCCGCGCAGCGCGGCGATCGCATCGAAGTTGCGCATGATGTTCTCCTGTGTGACGACAAAGACGCTCTCGCCTGCGCGTTGCGCGAACCACCCGCTTTCCGATTGCGCGATGACGTTCGAGAAGCGGCGCTAAGCGCCATATCGATAAAGCGGAATCTCGCCTCCAACGCGCTCGCGCGCCCGATCTGGAATCGGGTGGCTCGACGCACGTCTTCGAATGCCTATTGCGCACATCGAGACAACGCCGGTCGCGATACCGGCAACGCGCAAATGGAGACGAAGAGATGTCAGAGGAAAACAAGACCATCGTAGGCCGGTGGTTCAAGGAGTTCTGGGGCAACCCCTGGAATCCGCGCATCATCAACGAGCTCGCGACACCAGACATTGTCGTGCACTACCCGATGCACGAACCGAAGAAGGGCCGCGCCGCGGTCACAAAGTTCATGACCGAGTTTCGCGAAGCGTTTCCGGATCTCAATTTCTGGGGCGTCGGCGATCTCGTCGCGGAAGGTGATCTCGTCGTCGGCCGCTGGGAAGGCGGCGGCACGCACACCGGGCCCGCCTTCAGCGACTTCCGGCTCGGCTCGCTGCCTGCGGCCTCCGGCCGCAAGATGACGTTCGCCGGCACGACCGTGCTGCGCGTGCAGGACGGACGGATCGCCGAGGAGCTCGGACAGGAAGATGCGCTGACGGCCATGCTGCAGCTCGGCCTCATTCGCTTGCCTGAACAGAGTGTCTATGCCGGGTGAACCGGCGCTTCATCGACGATCGCATCGCGGCTACCCGAACGCACTTTCCGTGCGCTCGGGTAGCGCAAACGATCGGCGCGGTGAAAGCGAAGCGCTCTGATCCGCCGGCTCGCTGGACGAATTCCAATGTTGCTGCGCCGGCATCGCGTCTCCTGATGCGGTGCCGGCGCAGGCTCTCCGCAGCGGCTCTTTATCAAGCCGGAAAGATCAGGCACGTCGTCGTGCCATGCGCGAGCAGCCGTCCCTTCTCGTCGGTGACCCTGCCCTCCGCAGTACCGATGCGGCGGCCGCAATTGAGGACCTTGCCCTCGGCCCGGATCGGGCCGGTGTCCGGCGTGATCGGCCGCACCAGCGAGATCTTGAATTCGAGCGTGGTCTGGCTCGTGCCGGCGTCGAGCGTCGACTGCACCGCAAGGCCCATGCAGCTGTCGAGCAGTGTCGCGGTGAGCCCGCCATGCACGGTGCCTGCCGGATTGAGATGCGCATCCGTCGGCAGCAGCGTGACGACGACGCGGCCGTGCTCGGCTTCAGTGACGTCATAGCCGAGGGTCCGCGCGATGGTGTTGAGCGGCAAGGCGCCCGAGGCGAGCCCTTGCACGAATGCGAGGCCGCTCATCCTGAGTTTCTGTTCGGCACTGACGGTGCCGTAGCTCTTGGCCATTGCTGATCTCCATTATCGCATCGTGATGTCTGGCAGCCGCTTCCGTCGCAGCGAGACGGGCGAACGGCCGTAGAGTTTTGCGAATGCGGCGTTCATGCGCCTTGCGCTGGAGAAGCCGGCGCGCTGCGCCACCAGACAGATCGGGAGATCGCTGCCGTCGATCAGGCGCTTGGCGCGCTGCACACGCAGCGAGAGCGCGACCTGCAGCGGCGAGGCATCGAGATGCTCGGCGAACAGCCGCGACAGATGCCGCGCGCCGATGCCAAGCCGATCGGCCAGCGCAGCGACATTGCCGCGGTCGAGGGCGCCCGCTTCGATCAGCGCCAGCGCGCGCTCGACCGTCGTCCTGGTGCCCTTCCATGCCGGGCAGAACGGCGCCGCCTCGGGACGGCAGCGCAGACAGGGCCGGAAGCCGGCGCGCTCGGCCGACGCGGCGCTGCCGTAGAACCGCACATTGCGGGCGAGCGGCGTGCGCACCCGGCACACGGGACGGCAATACACGCCCGTCGTCCTGACCGCGACGAACACGATGCCGTCCCAGGCCGGGTCGCGGCGCTGAAAGGCTGCATATTGGGCGGCGAAATCGAGCATGCCATCGCTATAGCGGCGCCTAAGCGCCGCGACGACCCGCTTTGCGGTGACGGCGTCCGGAAACGACCGCCTGGAGCTAGAGGCGCTTGGTCATGAACAGGCTGGGGCGATGCTGATGTCAGGCTTGTGCATCTCTGGCCCAATGCAGGGTCGTCGTCGCGATTGTCGGCCGCGCTCACCGCCCCGTCAATTTGCGGGGACTGCGACCAAAAGACTTCGTGCTGCCGCAGTTCGGTCACCGAAAATTAAGGCTCGATTTAGTTTCGAGGATCATCCTTTGCGTCACCGAACACGGGTCACGCCATGCAAGACCGCGAGCCGATCAATCCTGGGAGCATCTGGCCAACGGATGTGACGGAGGGTCATTCGCCGGCGCAGACGGCGGACCTCTGGGACGTCTCAGGCGAGAACCACGACGCCGCCCTGCTGCTGCGCGAGCCGTTCGCCGACCGGATCGGCACCGCGCTGCTGGCAGCCACCGCACTGGCCGCAAGCTTCGTGCTGGGATGGACGGGCGGCGCCAACTGGCACGATTTTGCGGCCCCCGCCCCGATCCCGGTTGCCCAAAAGGAAGCGCCTGTCCCGCATGTTGCCGAGACGCGGTCGAGCCCAAGAAGCGAATCGAGGGGCGAGCGCCGGACCGCGTCCAACGCCGACCCCGCCGTCACCGGCAGCATTCCGAAGAACGCCCCTGCCAGCCCGCGCCCGCTCGCTCTCGGCGCCGCGCCCACCACCCTGAACGCGCAGGCCGCGGCGCTCGGAACGAAGCAGCCCGTGGCAGCAGCGGCGGAGACCCGGCCGAGCACGATTCCCGGATGGTCGGTGGTCGAAGTCCGCGACGGCACCGCCGTGCTCGAGGGGCCGGAGGGCGTCAAGATGGCCGCACGCGGCGACGTCGTCCCTGGCCTCGGCCGGGTCGATTCCATCGTGCGCTGGGGCAATCGCTGGATCGTTGCCACCGCGAGCGGATTGGTCGCAACGCCCTGAGCGCCCGCGCGATGCGTGTCAGTTGCTGTTGATCACAAAACGCAGCGACTTGCTGCCGATGAACGTGACCTGATCACCTTGCCGCCGCCAGCTCGTCATGTCGCCGAGCGCTGCGAGCAGGTCCTTGTCGGCCTGCGCCCGGTCCGGCGGGCAGCTGCGGTTCTCCATCGCGCCGGGAACGAACACGATGGTGTTGCCGGCAACCGAGAACTGGCCCTTGCCGCCGTCGCACCACAGCTCGAGGATCACCTCGCCATTGTCGCCGACCTCGATCGAGGGAATCCGCTTGGAGCCCGGCATCCGCGCGGCATCGAGCGTCATCACGAAGCCGAACGGGAATTCTTCCTGGGCCCGCACCGGCCCCGCGCCAAGCGCCGCTGCAACGACCACCAAAGCGGCCATCCCGCCGTTCAGAATCCGCTTCATCGAGATCATGCCATTCCCAGCAATTGCGACGCCGCCCTTGTATGGGACGAGGCCGCGATTGGCCAGAATGGCGGCGCGAGAAAAAGCGCTGGAAAAGCAAAATCCCCGCGGGCTCGCACCCGCGGGGATCGTCGTTTGGGCGACGCCTCGCCTTCTTATTTCAGAACCATCGCCGTGAACGGGTAGACATAGGCCTGCAGGGTCACAAACAGACCGACCAGGCACGCCAGCACGATCGAGTGCAGGAACACGTAGCGCAGGATCGATCCTTCGTGGCCGTACCAGTTGGTCGCGGTGGAGGCAACCACGATCGATTGCGCGTCGATCATCTTGCCCATCACGCCGCCCGAGGAGTTCGCCGCCGCCATCAGGATCGGCGACAGGCCGAGCTGCTCGGAGGTGATCTTCTGCAGATTGCCGAACAGCACGTTCGATGCGGTATCCGATCCGGTCAGCGCCACGCCCAGCCAGCCGAGCAAGGTGCCGAAGAACGGATACAGCACGCCGGTCGCCGCGAAGGCGAGGCCGAGCGTTGCGTCGACGCCGGAGAGCCGGGTCAGCGTGCCGATCGCCAGCATCGCCGAGATCGTGATCAGCGAGATCGCGCAGAGACGGATGGTGCGGCCGTACTCGGCGATCAGCTTGAGTGGCGAGAAGCCCATCAGGAGGCCGGAGATGATCGCCGCGATCAGCATGCCGGTGCCGGTGAACGACAGGTAGGTGAAGCTGAACACGGCGCCTTCCGGCGTCGGCTTGGCGGCTACCGGCGGCACCTTGAAGATCAGCTTGTCGAGCTCTGGCACCGCATAATTCCAAGTGAAGTTGGCATTCGCCCAGGTCTTGAAGGCCCCATTGCCCCAGATCAGCATCAGGATGCAGACGATGATCCACGGCAGCAGCGCGCTCCACAATTCGCCCTGGGTCAACGGCGTCTTGTCGAGCGGCTTGGCGGCCGCCATCGTCGCCGCCGATTCATCGCGGCCGCGCAGCGCGGGCGACAGCCAGAGCTGGCGCGGCTGCCAGACCTTTAGGAACAGGATCAGCGCGCCCATCGAGATCAGCGAGGCGCCGATATCGACGATCCAGGGATTGATGTAGTTCGAGATCACGAATTGCGGGACCGCGAACGACACGCCGGTGACCAGGATCGCCGGCCAGATTTCCTTCATGCCGCGCCAGCCCGCGAACGCCCATACCACCCAGAACGGCACGATCAGCGAGAACAGCGGCAGCTGCCGGCCGACCATGGCGCCGAGGACGTAGGGATCGAGCCCGGTGACCGAGGCGAGGCCCTGGATCGGCGTGCCGAGCGCGCCGTAGGCGACCGGCGCGGTGTTGGCGATCAGCGACAGGCCGGAGGCCGCGAGCGGCGAGAAGCCGAGCCCGATCAGCACCGCACCGGTGATGGCGACCGGCGTACCGAAGCCCGAGGCGCCCTCGAAGAAGGCGCCGAACGAGAACGCGATCAGCAGCAACTGCAGGCGGCGATCCTCGGTGACGCCGCCGACCGCGCGCTTCAACAGCTCGAACTTCCCGCACCTCACCGTGACCTGGTAGAGGAAGATGACGTTGAGCACGATCCAGCCGATCGGAAAGAACCCGGTGACGATGCCGAGGATCGATGCGCGGATCGACATGCCGGCCGGCATCGTGAACACGAAGATCGTGATCAGGTTGGTCACGATCACGGCGACGATGGCGGCGATATGTGCCTTCACCTTGCCGCTGGCGATCAGCACCAGCAGCGTGACCACGGGAATGGCGGCCGCGATCGTCGACAGCCCGGCATTGCCGAGCGGATTGTAGATTTGATTCCAGGTGCTCATCTCGGGGTCCTTCCCACATTCTTGTGCAGCGCCCCGGCCTTGGTGCAGCAGGCGCGCTGGTGCGGTTGCGGGAGTCCGTCGGAAGAATTGCAGCCCCGGCTCGCGAATGAACGATCGGTAAGGATCGCTCACATCCTCGCGAAAAATCGAAGGTCCCCCGCCCCTCGCCGTTGTCGTCATGCTAGAGTTGACTCGATCGCCGGGACAAGCCAACGCTTGCATGCCAGAGCTACGACTTTAGTCGAGGGCTACGCCGATTGTCCCGATTCTTCAGGCCGTTGCGGCCCATCCCCCGGAGACGATAATCTGTGAACAACATTCGCTCGACGCTCGCGACGGTGTGGCGCATCGCCTCGCCCTATTTCAACTCCGACGACAAATGGGCAGGCCGCGGACTTTTGGCCGCGGTGGTGATCATCGAGCTCGCCACCGTGTTTCTGACCGTGCTGTTCAACCGCTGGAACAATGTCTTCTACAATGCGCTGCAGGAGCGTGATCAGGCGGTCTTCACCTATCAGATCGGTTATTTCTGCGTGCTTGCGGCGTTCTGGATCGGCCTGAAGGTCTACCAGCTCTATCTCAATCAATGGCTGCAGATCCGCTGGCGGCGCTGGATGACCACGCGTTATCTGGGCGGCTGGCTGAACGATGCCAACCACTATCGTATGCAGTTGCTCGGCGATGCCGCTGATAACCCCGACCAGCGTATCGCCGACGACACCCAGCGCTTCGTCGAACAGACCCTGACGCTCGGGATCGGACTATTGAGCGCCGTGGTGACGCTTGCTTCCTTCGTGTTCATCCTGTGGGGCCTGTCCAATCAGGCGCCGCTGCATCTGTTCGGCAAGGACCTCGCGATTCCCGGCTATCTGGTGCTGGGCGCGCTGGTCTACGCGATCCTCGGAACGGTCTTGACCCATGTGATCGGCAGGCCGCTGGTCGACCTCAACTTCCGGCAGCAACGGTTCGAAGCCGATTTCCGCTTCAACCTGGTGCGGACCCGCGAGAACGCCGAGCAGATTGCACTGCTCCACGGCGAACCGGCGGAGCGCACGCGATTGCTCGATCGCTTCGGCTTCGTGGTCGGAAACTGGCTCGACATCATGCAACGAACCAAGAAGCTGACGGCGTTCACCGCGACCTATTCGCAAGCCGCCGTGATCTTCCCCTACGTGTTGATCGCACCGGCCTATTTCGCCAACAAGATCCAGCTCGGCGGCATGATGCAGACCGCGTCCGCCTTCAGCAGCGTGCAGGATTCACTGTCGTTCTTCATCACGGCCTACCGGACGCTGGCCGAATGGCAATCGGTGGTCGCGCGTCTCGATGGCTTCGAGAACTCGATCCGCGGTGGCGATGCGCTCGCGCAGCGGCAGGACATCATCCACGTCAAGCCCACGGGCGGTGACGCGATCGATCTCAACGATCTCCTGGTCACCCTGCCGGACGGCAAGCCGCTGCTCACGGCTGACGGCTTCAGCCTTCGCGACAACGAACGCACCCTGGTCACCGGTCCCTCCGGCGCCGGCAAGTCCACGCTATTCCGCGCAGTGGCCGGCATCTGGCCGTTCGGCCGCGGCTCGGTCAATATCCCGGCCAATGCCAGCCTGATGATGCTGCCGCAACGTCCCTATCTGCCGATCGGCTCGCTGCATGACGCGGTGGTCTATCCGGGCCAGGCCGCGAGCTATGATGCGGGACGGGTCCGCGAGGTCCTCGCGGCGGTCGGACTGCCGCAGCTCGCGGCGCGGCTCGAGGAAGAAGCGCACTGGAACCGGATGCTGTCGCTCGGCGAGCAGCAGCGGCTCGGCATCGCCCGGGCGCTGCTGCATGCGCCGCAGTTCCTGTTCCTCGACGAGGCGACGGCCTCGCTCGACGAGCCGTCGGAGGCCGCGCTGTACCGACTGATCACCGAGAAGCTGCCCGACACCACGGTGGTTTCGATCGGCCACCGTTCGACGCTCGACGCCTTCCACCAGCGCAGCATTTCGCTGGTCCGCGACGGCGACCGCTTCACCTTGCGTGACAAGGTCGAGGCCGCCGCGTCGTAACTGCGTGACCGGGTCGGCCGCGGCCACGGCCTGCGGTTGCCCTTCGCGACGCCGGCCATAGGCGAAGGCGGCCAGCCAAGCACCACCACCGGTACCCGCAAAGCAAAGGGGGCGGCAGATTGCTCTGCCGCCCCCGGGATCCTCGCAAGAGGAAATTACTTCAGGTTGGACATCGCGGTCAGGTCGACCGAGAGCTTGGCGATGCCGGCCGCGCCGCACCAGTTGGAGCCCGTGCCGAGCGGGTTGATCGGGGTGACATTGGTGGTGCCGCCCGCGGTATAGTCGCTCGTGAAGGCGCTGCAATTGCCCTTCGACAGGTCGGTGTCGGAGTAGCGCAGATCGAGCGTGAACACCTTGTAGGTGAAGCCGATGCCGATGTTCCAGGTGTTGTAGTCGGCATACTTGATGCCGTTCGGGAACGCCGGAACGCCGTAGAAGCTGTCGGAGGTGCCGAGCCACTGCCGGCCGAACTCACCCGACACATACATGCCGACGCCGCTGGTGCCGAACACGGTGCTCGGCGCGGTGTACTTGCCGATGATCGAGGAGTAGTTGCCCCAGGCGCCGGTGTTGAGGAAGTTGGGCGAGTAGTACTCGTTGATGGTGAACGCCCAGTTATCGTTGATGGTCCAGGTCGCCTTGCCGTAGACTTCGAAGAACGAGACGTCCTTCTTCATGACGTTGCCGTTCGGCAGGAAGTTGAGGGCGCACTCGGCACCGAGCGCCTTGCCGGCGGTGTCGAACGGCGCGCCGAAGTAGCAGGTTCCGCCCGGATACAGGTAACCCCAGACACCGATGTCGAAGGCGAAGGCGCCGAAGGTCGGGCGGATACCGCCGTAGACGTCGACTTCGGCCGCGGCGCGGTTGGCGAACGAGATGCTTTCGGTCGAGGTGCCGATGTAGAGCTGCAGGTCCTTGTTGACGTTGTAGCGCGGCTCGAAATAGGCGGTGACCGACGGATTGTGGTTGGACTGGGTGACGCCGCGGAAGATGTAGTCGCTCAGGATGCCGGCGCCGAAGGCGACGTCCCAGGGATCGAAGGGAGCCGGCGGCGGCGCCTTGACGGCCTTCACCGCCATGTCAGCGGCCATTGCCGAGCTCGAAATCATTGCTAGCGCCGTTGCCAACAAAGCCAGTTTCTTCATGACGATCCCCATCTACTTTTCCAGACAGCCCCGCTCCGGTGGCCCCCAGGGCGCGCGATAACGGACTGCGACTAAATCGCGTGGGTTCAATCTGAGGCCCGTGCACGGGACCGTGAAGCCAAAAAGACATGCATGTGCCGACTTTTTAGGCGTTTCAGCACTCTCGCCACACGTTGGTTGACGGGTGTTGCATTTGCACCACAAGACTCATGGCTCCCGCCCTGGTTGAGCGGCACGCAAAATCGGATTCGAGCAACAGTTCGACATGCTGCAGTCGGTATCGACGCGAATCGCGTCTCCGCAAAACTACGGACGGCCGATACGGAAAAAGCCGCAGCGGCGTCCGCTGCGGCTTCGATCAGGTGAACCGGTACAGGTTCGGCTAGTGGTGCTCGCTGTCGGAAGTGCCCCAGCTCGGCGCCGGCTCGTGGCTCGGCGTGGCCCAGCTCGGGGCCGGCTGCGGCGCGGGCTCGGGCGCCGGGGGCGCTGCAACCGGGGCAGCCGGCTTCGGCGCGGCGGCCTTCTTCGGAGCGCTCTTCTTGGCGGCCTTCTTCGCAGCCGGCTTCGCGGCCTTCTTCGGAGCAGCCTTCTTCGCAGCTTTCTTAGCGGTCTTCTTGGCTGACTTCTTCGCCGATTTCTTCGCAGACTTCTTCGCGGCCTTCTTCGCAGTCTTCCTGGCCGACTTCTTCGCGGACTTCTTCTTCGCCGCTACCGCCTTCTTGGCCTTTTTGGCCTTCTTGCTTTTCTTCGCCTTCTTCGACTTCGCCATCGTGGTCCTCCTGTTGCCGCTGATTTGAGTCCACCGCGTATTGAAGTGATCGCTTGCCGGTCAGCAGCTGCACCTCGAGGAGAGGCACCTTCCACTTCGCTTTGTCGGGCATGATGGCCGCGCGATCGCTTCGCGTCTGTGGCAGGGAAGCGCCGGTCCTTCAGTTTGCGTCAGGGCAAGGCTGGGGTCCGGATCATGCTCGAATGGCAGTCGATCAATTCAATCCTGGCCGGGGACCTCCTGTCGCCCAATCGAGAAGCTCAATCGTGTGCACCACAGGAACTGACGTACCGCCGGCAATCTGAACCATGCAACCAATATTGCCCGCAGCGATCATGTCCGGTTTGACAAGCGCAATATTGGCGACCTTGCGATCGCGCAATCTGCTCGCAATGTCGGGCTGGAGAATGTTGTAGGTCCCCGCCGAACCGCAACACAAATGGCTCTCGGGCACATCTTTCACCACGAATCCATTCTTGGAAAGCAATTCTTTCGGAAGTTGAGTGATTTTCTGTCCATGCTGCAACGAACAAGCCGAGTGATAGGCGACGGTGATGTCGCCTTTCTGCGTTGAAGGCGCGAGCTCGAGGCCAGCGAGATACTCGGTGATATCCTTTGCCAGCGCCGAGATTCGCTCGGCCGGCTCGGCGAATGTTTTGTCCTCGCGCAGCAGGTAGCCGTAGTCCTTGACGACTGTCCCACAGCCCGAGGTCGTCACCAGAATGGCGTCGAGCCCGTTCTGGTCCGCTTCCCTTTGCCACACCGTGACGTTGGCCCGTGCGCGCGCCAGCGCATCGGCGTCCTGTCCCATGTGATGGGTCAACGCGCCGCAGCATTGCTCGTCCTTGACCAGCACCACCTCGACGCCGTGCCGGGTTAGCACGTTGATCGCGGCCTGATTGATGCGTGGCGCCAGCACCTGCTGGGCGCAGCCCTGCAGCAGCGCGACCCGCCCGCGCCGGCGGCCGGTCGCCGCAAACACGGTTCCCGCAGCCGGACCCGGCGGCGGCAGGCTGCGCGGCGCCAGCGCCAGCATCGCCTTGATCCGCCGCAGCAGGCCCGGGCTTGCCGCACCCACCGACGGCGTTGGCAGCAGCGCTGTGAACGGACGGGCGAGCCCTGCCAGGATCATGCTGATCCGGAACAGGCCCGGCCGCGGCAGCACGAAGGCGAGCACCGATCGCAGCAGCCGCTCGGGCAGCGGCCGCTCGTAATCCCGCTCGATCCTGACCCGGGCCTGGTCGACGAGGTGCATGTAGTTCACGCCCGACGGACAGGTGGTCATGCAGGCGAGGCACGACAGGCAGCGGTCGATATGCTTGACCACGTCCGCCGTCGGCGGCTTGTCCTTCTCCAGCATCTCCTTGATCAGGTAGATGCGGCCGCGCGGGCTATCGAGTTCGTCGCCGAGCAGCACATAGGTCGGACAGGTCGCGGTGCAGAAGCCGCAATGCACGCAGGCGCGCAGGATCTTGTCGGCTTCCTTGATGTCGGGATCGGCGAGCTGCGCCAGGGTAAACTCGGTCTTCATGCCCCCCCGCCTCGAATCATCCGGCCGCGGTTGAGGACCGATCTCGGATCGAAACTCGCCCGGATACGTTCGCCGAGTGCGGCAAGGCCGGCCGGCTGCGGCTGGAACACGTCGACCGCACGGCGCACATCCTCGGTGGCGCGGATCAGGGTGGCGTGCCCGCCGACCGCCTCGACCTGGCCGCGGACCAGCGCGGCCTGCGCGTCGGCATTCGGCGGCACCGCGGCCCAGATCAATCCGCCGCCCCAATCGTAGATCACATCGCCACCGGTTAAGCGCGACAGCGCCTGGCCGAGCGCGCCGCCTGAGGCCGGCGGGCAAACGATGCGCCACACCGGCGAGGCCCCGAGCGCGCCGTTCGCCGCGAACGGCACCACGTCGCGCAGCGCGCTCCAGATCAAGGCCGAGGCGTCATCAGTGAGGCTGTCGACCGTTCCATAGGAGGAGAGTGTCTGGCTGAGCGAGGCCGCCCGGTGCTTCGCCGACGCCGAAATGCCCTCAAGCCGCACCAGCGTGACCGGCTGGCCGGAGGCTGCAAGGCCGGCGAGCGCGCCGGTCCCGGACCGCAGCGCCGAACCCGGCAAATGCGCCGCGCCCGACACGTCGAAGGGCGAGCCCAGCGCTGCCGTCATCGCCTTGTTGGCGGTGACGTCGTCGAGCCCGCGCAGCACCAGCGTCCGCTCGGCTTCCGGCTTCGGCATCACCTTGAGCGTCACTTCGGTCATGACCGCCAGCGTGCCCCAGGAACCGGTGAGCAGCTTGCAGAGATCGTAGCCGGTGACGTTCTTCACCACCCGCCCACCGGTCTTGAAACTGTCGCCGAATCCGGACACCGCGTGCGCCCCGAGCAGATGATCCCGGGCGCCGCCCGCCTTGATGCGGCGCGGCCCGGCAAGGCCGGCGCCGATCATGCCGCCGATCGTGCCGGCTCCCGCGCTGCCCAGCAGCACGGACATGTCTACCGGCTCAAAGGCGAATTGCTGGTTCTTGGCGTCGATCAGGGACTGTACGTCGGCGAGCGGCGCGCCGGCCTGCACGGTGATGATCAGCTCGTTCGGCTCATAGGAGCTGACCGCGTTCAGCACCGAGACGTCGAGCACCGCATTGGTCGCCATCGGATGGCCGATGGCGCGTTTCGATCCATGACCAATGACCTCAAGCGGCTGCTCGCTGGCGACAGCGGCGCGCACCACCTCTTCGACGTCCTGGACGTCTCTGACTTTCAGCGTTTCCACACGCTAGTCGGTAACGAAATTTGGCTCCGAGATCAAATGCGACGAACCCCACCGTCGCAATGCCGACGGAATGACCCGGGAGCGGGGCTTGCCGCCCGACAGTGGCGGGAACGGCGGTCGGGCCACCCTGCTCGAGGTTTTGGCCACATCGCGCGTCCTGCGCAGGCGGAGACGTAACACTTCGACTAATGTCGAACCATTTTCACGACATCGACATTTCGACCGTCACCTAACCGAGTGCGCAGCGCGATCCCCTATCTGTCGCATTGCGGTTCGGCCGGCAAGACGGTTGGCGCACTTCATCTGGAGGCGATCATGAAACGTTCGGACGTCACAACCACGACGATGATGCTCACCCGACGATCGGCCATCGGCTCGTTCGCCGCGATCATGACGGTCGCCGGCGTCTCGCCCTGGACCGGATCGCAAGCTCGATCGGAGCAAAGCAACGGAGGAATGCAAATGAAGCACTATGCGATGAGCACGAGAACCATCAGCGATGCGATCAACACATCAGGCCTGCTGGTCGTGGCGCAATGGGAAGCCAAGGAAGGCCAGGCCGACAAGGTCGCGGCAATCCTCGACGGCTTCCTGCCCGAAGCGCAGAAGGACCCCGGCACCAAGCTGTTCCTGATCGGCCGCGGCAAGGACAATCCGGCGCAATTCCTGTTCTACGAATTGTTCCAGGACGAAGCGGCATTCAAGGCGCATGCGGAGAGCGCCTACTTCAAGACCTACATCGCGGAGCAGGCATTGCCGCTGCTCGCCAAGCGCGAGCGGACGCAATACGTATTGCTGTGATCGACGGCGCCGCGGGGAGGATACCATCCCTCCCCGCGCGCGCAGATCAGATCGATGCGCCGCTGTTGCCGAACCTTGCGCGCAACCCGACCCGCTCGGGCGACCTGCGCCAGAAGCCGATAATCGAAATCCGCGACAGGACCGCGGCCTCGAAGGTCTCGACATGGCCGCGCAGCCGAAGCGCATGCTTCTCGACGAGATGCCAGGACACGAACGCGACGCCGAAGGCAATCGGCAGGCTGATCAGGATGTTCAGATACCAATGCTGAACCGGGGGGCCCAACGCCGCAACACTCTGCTGGACGACGACCCCGTAGAGATACATCCCGTACGAGTAGTCGCCGGATGACACGATCCAGCTTCGCGGCGGGTTCATGAGCCCCAGATAGCACGCGACATACGCGACAGGTCCGACAATGAACGCATCAGTGTATCCAGTGGACATCCCGGCTGCGCAAAGCGTCAGCGCGAGCAGGAACGCGGTGCGGTTGAACGGGACCTTGTCGCGCCAGAGATAGAGGCCGACACCTGCGAGGAAGCAGAACACGAGCAGCGACGGACGAAGGTGAAGATATTGTACGTCCGCATGGTAGATATCGTGGCAGGCGAAGCCGATCTGGGCGAGCACCAGAAACGCCAGATACAGCCCCCTGTTGAAGCAGATCGCGGTCACGGCGAGCAGCGCCAGGATCACGTAGCACCACAGCTCATATGGGACCGTCCAAAGCTGCGCATTCACCGCAAAAGGTACCGGATTGTGCAGAAACACGCCCGGAAGCTCATAGTGGATGTCGCCGACGATATTGTGAAAATAGGCGTAGAATTTCGGGTCCGCGAAATACTGCGCGAGGGGAAGCGCGGTGAAGATCGGACCGATGATGATGGCCGAGAGTGTCGTCTCGACCGCAAGCGCGGGCACAATGCGAAGCACGCGCAGGCCGAGAAATGAAATCAGGCTCTTGCACCTTAGCAAGCTCGCCGTCACCAGAAACCCGCTCAAGGCGAAGAACAGCGCCAGGACCATCGCGCACCCGATGCGGATATGGCCCAGGATCTCCATCGCCCGGTCGATCCCAAAGACGACGTTCGCACTGTGCAGGCAGATGATGGTGGCGGCCAGCGCGAGCCGCAGATAGTCGAAGCCTGCGGGTCGATAGCGCGAAACAGCCAACTGATCGGCCAGGCTGAACATGGGTTGCATTGCACTTCCGAGACAGCTGCGTCACCGGACACTATCCAGCAACAAACTAACAAGACATCAACGCATCACGTGCATGTCTGAGCGGACGCAATCCAGGCGACGCGTCACCGGGTTCGCAGCAAGCAATGGTTATCCGCCGGAAAGGATAATCGGTCGAACTGGATTGATCGGCCCCGGCTGAACGACGGCCTCTCGTTCGGCCTGTTCGGCTCGGCGCCAGAATCCGAGGATCGAAATCCTGGAGAGCATCGCTGCCTCCAGGCGTTCGACGGCATCTCTGAGCCCCAGCGCATGTTTCTCGACGAGATGCCAGGACGCGACGGCGACGCCGAAGGCGAGCGGCAGGCTGATCAGGATATTCAGATACCAGTGCTGAACCGGCGGTCCGAACGCGGCAACGCACTGCTGGATGACGAACCCATAGAGATAGAGCCCGTAGGAGTAATCGCCTGACGACACGATCCAGCTCCGCCGTGGATTCATCAGGCCGAGATAGCACGCGACATAGGCGGCCGGCACCGGCGCCAGCGCGTCGCCGCGTCCCGTGGCCATGCCGGCGGCGCACAGCAACAGCGCGACCAGGCACGCCGTGCGGTTGAACGGCACCTTGTCGCGCCAGAGGTAGAAGCCGACACCGGCAAGGAAGCAGAACACCAGAAGATGCGGGCGCAGCTGGATCGGCACCTCCTCCCAGCGGTAGAGGTCGTAGCTGGCCAGCCCGACCTGAACGATCACCAGGAACACGAGGTACGCCACCCTGTTGAAGCAGATCGTGGTCACCGCGAGCAGTGCCAGGATGACGTAGCACCACAATTCATACGGCACCGTCCAGAGCTGGGCATTCACCACGTCCCGCATCGGATTGTGCAGGAAGACGCCTGGCAGCTCGTAATGGATGTCGCCGACGATATTGAGAAAATAGGCGCGGAATTTCGGGTCGGCGACGTACTGCGCCAATGGCAGTTCGGTGAAGACCGAGCCGATGATGACCGCCGACAGCGTCGTCTCGACCGCTAGCGCGGGCCCGATCCGAAGCACGCGCAGGCCGAGGAAGGAGATCAGGCTCTTGCACCGCTGCAGGCTCGCCGTCACCAGGAAGCCGCTGAGCGCAAAGAACAGCGCGAGGATCATCGCGATGCCGATGCGGAACGGGCCCAGTATTTCCAGCGCCCGGCCGAGCCCGAGCGTCACGTTCAGGCTGTGCAGGCAGATGATCGATACCGCCAGCGCAATCCGCATGTAGTCGAAACCTGCGGGCCGATTGCGCGAAAGCGCCAGCTGATCGGCCAGGCTGGGCATCGATGTGTTCCCGAAGACATGCATCTTGGGAAAATACCAAGGAACAGTTGAAGGTCGTGTAAACGGTGGCCGCCCGCAGTTGCAGCGACGCGCAACGGCAGCCGTGACGACCTGCCACGGCCATCGCGGCAAGCATCGGTTAAGGTTATCGGCTGGCTAGCGCGATCGATCGAAATGTACCGATCGCCCTAAAGCGCGATGAGATCAGGTTGAATTGTCATCGCGCTTTAGCTCCTTGTTTGAGCATGATCTTTCCGGAAAACCGCTTCGGACTTTTCCGGATCATGCCCTAGAACCGCGGGATATCCGGGAAGGCCAGCTTGCCGGCGTGGACATGGACGCGGCCGAGCTCGGCGCAGCGGTGCAGGGTGGGAAACACCTTGCCGGGGTTGAGCAGACCCTCCGCATCGAAGGCGCATTTCAGCCGCTGCTGCTGGTTGAGGTCGATCTCGGTGAACATTTCCGGCATCAGGTCGCGCTTCTCGATGCCGACACCGTGCTCGCCGGTAAGCACGCCGCCAAGCTCGACGCAGCAACGCAGGATATCGGCGCCGAACGCTTCCGCCTTCTCGATCTCGCCCGGCTTGTTGGCATCGTAGAGGATCAAGGGGTGCAGATTGCCGTCGCCAGCGTGGAACACATTGGCGACGCCGAGGCCGTATTTCTCCGAGAGCTCGCGGATCCGCGCCAGCGCCTTCGGCAGCGCGCCGCGCGGGATGGTGCCGTCCATGCAGAGATAGTCCGGCGAGATGCGCCCGACCGCCGGGAATGCCGCCTTGCGGCCGGCCCAGAACAGATTGCGCTCGGCCTCCGAGGTCGAGATCTGGCAGGAGGTCGAGCCGCAGCCTTGCGCGATTGCCTCGACCCGCTTGATCAACTCGTCGACCTCGACCTGGGGCCCGTCGAGCTCGATGATCAGGAGCGCCTCGACGTCGAGCGGATAGCCGGCATGGACGAAGGCTTCCGCGGCGTGGATCGCCGGCTTGTCCATCATCTCCATGCCGCCGGGGATGATGCCGGCGCCGATGATGGCGGCCACGCATTCGCCGGCCGCCTCGACCTCGGCGAAACCGACCATCAGCGCGCGCGCCGTCTCGGGCTTCTGCAGGATGCGCACCGTGATCTCGGTGATGACGCCGAGCAGCCCCTCCGAGCCGGTGATGATCCCCATCAGATCGTAGCCGGCATTCTCGGCCGACTTGCCGCCGATGCGCAGGATTTCGCCACTCATCAGCACGATCTCGCAGCCCAGCACGTTGTTGGTGGTCATGCCGTATTTCAGGCAGTGCACGCCGCCGGAATTCTCCGCGACATTGCCGCCGATCGAGCAGGCGATCTGCGACGACGGATCGGGCGCGTAATAGAAGCCGGCATGGGCGACCGCCTGGCTGATCGCAAGGTTGGTGACGCCGGGCTCGGTGACGACAACGCGGTTGTCGAAGTCGATCTCGCGAATCCGCTTGAACTTGCCGAGCCCGAGCAGCACGCCGTCGGCGAGCGGCAGCGCGCCGCCGGACAGCGAGGTGCCGGAGCCGCGCGGCACCACCTTGATGCCCTGCTCCTGGCAATATTTGAGGACCTTCGCGACCTGCTCGGTGGTATCGGGCAGCACCACGACCATCGGCGGCTGCCGATAGGCGGTCAGGCCGTCGGATTCATAGGCCAGCATTTCGGCTGCGCTGTCGATCACGCCCTCGCCCGGGACGATTGCGCGCAAGGCGGCGACGATTTCGGCGCGGCGGGCAAGGACGGCCTGATCGGCCGCCGGCATCATGATGGACATCGGTGTTCCCTCGGAGCGCTCGGCGCTTTGCGGATTTGTTACGACAAATCAAGCACGTCTGCATCCTGTTTCAGCCGCCTGTTTCATTCACCCGGCCGAAGGTCGGATTGCCCCGCCCCGCATTGCCGAGTTCTCTCTCGGACAAGCGGACGGCCATGAAACCTGTCAAAGTTTCGTGGCTTGTCCTGTCCAAGCCGGACATGCCACAAACCAAACACTACCCCCCGGGACGAAACGAAGAGAACCCCATGAACCTAAAGACCTTGAGCGCGCTGGCGGTCGTCACATCGCTGGCCACCGCGTCCTCCGCGCTGGCGCAGGATGCCGCCGCCGGCAAGACCTCATTCAACAAATGCCTCGCCTGCCACGCGATCGGCGAAGGCGCCAAGAACAAGGTCGGCCCCGAACTCAACGGCCTCGACGGCCGCCATTCCGGTACCGCGCCGGATTACAGTTATTCCGATGCCAACAAGAATTCCGGCATCACCTGGAACAAGGAAACCTTCCTCGAATACATCAAGGATCCGAAGGCCAAGATCCCCGGCACCAAGATGGCATTCGCCGGCATCAAGAACGAGACCGAAGCCAACAATCTGTGGGCCTACGTGTCGTCGTTCGACAAGGACGGCAAGCAGAAGTAAAGCCGCTCGACACTCCCTCACAACGCCCGCAACGCGGGCGTTGTGATTTTGTACCACCGTGTGGTACAATGGGTCATCGAGGGGCTGCGTCCGATGATCCTGAGCTTCCGGGACGAATGGCTGCGCGCTTTCTTCACGGAGGACGCGAAATCGCGAAACATCCCGTCGGATCTTGAAGACCGCTTGTTTCGCAAGCTGCAGATGCTCGATGATGCGACGACTGATCAGGACCTGCGGGTGCCGCCGAGCAATCATTTTGAGAAACTCCGCGGCAATCTTGCGGGGCTTCATTCCATTCGCGTCAACAAGCAATGGCGCCTTGTCTTTCGGTGGTCGGGCGCGCGAGGCGAAGCACAAGGTGTCTACCTCGACGACCACAGTTACAGATGACGGAGGAGAAGGGTCATGCTGACGACCAAGCGCAAGCCCACCACGTTGGGCGAGATTCTCAGGGAAGAATTCATGGCGCCGTTGGGGCTGACCCAAGGCGCCTTGGCCGAGGCCATGGGAGTTCAGCGCAAGCATGTCAACGAATTGTGCAATGATCGCCGGAACGTCACCGCGGCAACCGCGCTGATTCTTGCCCGCGTATTCGGCAACAGCCCGGAGTTCTGGCTGAACGTCCAGCGACGCACCGACCTTTGGCAAGCCATGAACTCGCCGAGCGAGCGGAAGCGCATCGAACGCGCGAAGCCGCTTGGAAGGGCCGCTTGATTTTGTGCGTCCGCCGCGATCAGCGCGGCAACAGATTGGTCTTGGCGAGATCGACCACCTCGTCGCCGCGGCCGCTCATCACGGCGCGCAGTACCCACAGGCTGAAGCCCTTCACCTGTTCCAGCGTAATGGTCGGCGGCATCGACAATTCCTGCGTCGCGGTCACGACGTCGAGCACGGCCGGGCCGTCATGTGCGAGCACGTTGCGGATCGCGCCCTCGAGCTCGCCGGGATCCTCCACCCTGACGCCGTGAATGCCCATGGCGCGGGCCATCGCCGCGAAATCGGGATTCTTCAGGTCGACGCCGGTCTCGATGAAGCCGGCGGCCTTCATCTCCAGCGCGACGAAGCCGAGCACGCTGTTGTTGAAGATCACGACCTTCACCGGCAGCTTCGCCTGGGTCAACGTGATCAAATCGCCCATCAGCATCGCAAAGCCGCCGTCGCCGGACATCGACACCACCTGACGCCCCGGCTGCGCCGCCTGCGCGCCGATCGCATGCGCCATCGCATTGGCCATCGAGCCGTGCACCCAGGAGCCGACCAGCCGGCGGCGGCCGTTCATTTTCAGATAGCGCGCGGCCCAGATCGTCGGCGTGCCGACATCGGCGGTGAACACCGCATCCTCGGTCGCCTGCTCGCTGAGCAGGCGCGCCAGATATTGCGGATGGATCGGCTTTTGCCCCGGCTTGCCGCGGGCAAGATCGTCGAGCCCGGCGCGGGCGTCCTTGTAGTGCGCAAGGCTGGCGTCGAGAAACTTGCGCTCGGTCTTGACGGTCAGCTTCGGCAGCAGCGCGGCGATGGTCTCGCCGACGTCGCCGACGATGCCGAGATCGAGCTTGCAGCGGCGGCCGAGATTTTCCGGACGGAGATCGACCTGGGCGATGCTGATGCCGGTCGGGAAGAACTGCTTGTAGGGAAAGTCGGTGCCCAGCATCAGCAGCGCGTCGCAGCCCTGCATCGCGGCATAGCCGGAGGAGAAGCCGATGAAGCCGGTCATGCCGACATCGTAGGGATTGTCGTACTCGACATATTCCTTGCCGCCGAGCGCATGCACGATCGGGCTCTTCAGCGTCTCGGCGAGCTTGATCAGGCCGGCATGCGCGCCGGCGCAACCGCGGCCGCAAAACAGCGTGACGCGCTTTGCGCCATTGAGCAGCGCGGCCAGCGCGTTCAATTCGGCCTCGGCCGGACGCACCACCGGCGCGGGCGGCAGCAGGCCGGCGTTCGGCGCGATGTCGCGTTTCGGCGCCGGCCGCATCGCAACGTCGCCCGGCAGCACCAAGACGGCGACGCCGCGCTTGCCGACCGCGGCGCGGATCGCATTCTCCAGCATGTAGGGCAGCTGCGCCGGATCCGATACCAGCTCGCAATAATGGCTGCATTCGCGGAACAGGTCCTGCGGATGGGTCTCCTGGAAATAGCCGCCGCCGATCTCGGCTGACGGAATCTGTGCTGCGATCGCCAGCACCGGCGTGCGGCTGCGATGCGCGTCGAACAGGCCGTTGATGAGATGGAGATTGCCCGGGCCGCAGGAGCCCGCGCACACCGCAAGGTCGCCCGTGATCTGGGATTCGGCCGCGGCGGCGAAGGCCGCCACCTCCTCATGGCGCACATGCAGCCAGTCGATCGTGCCGCGCTTGCGCAGCGCCTCGGTCAAGCCGTTGAGACTGTCGCCGACGACACCGTAGATGCGCTTCACGCCGGCCTGGGCGAGGGTTTCAGCGATGAGGTCGGCGATGTTGTCGATCCGCATGGGGCTTGTCCTTTGGATGTTATCTGTCGAGCCGCGCAGCCGCATGATGTTCGGCAGGCTGCAACCGCGCAAGCCTCAGCGGATCACAGATTCGCGGGGACGGTCTTGTCCGCTGTTGCTGCCGGTTGGACCAACCGGTCAGCCATCGCCTCGATCTCGGACGCCACGAGATCGGACGCCGCATACTGCACCATGTGGCCGACCCCCGGCAGCACGATGAGCCTGGCGTTCGGCGCTGACGCTGCAAGCGGCCGAGAATGGATTCCAGTCGAGACCGTCTTGTCGACGTCGCCCGAAATGATGGATACCGGCGCCTTGATCTCCGCATAGCGCGGCGCCTGTTCGACCACGGCGGCCTTCAGCGTGACGAGGTCGCGCGCATTGGCGATGAATTCGCGCGGGCGCAGCAGGAGCAATGTCTCGCTGTCGCGGACGAAATCGGCCGGCATCGGCTGCGGCGCGAACACCCCGCGCGCGCCCGAATTGGCGACGAGGCAACCGAGCGGCAGCGTGACCGTGTGCGCCAGCAGCGGCCCGATCAGCGGCGTCGAGATCACATCATTGTAGCGGCCGGCGCCGCCGCGCCAGGGATAGGCGACGGGCGCGAGCAGCACGAGGCCCGCGACGCGGTCCGGATCATCTAGCGCGATGCGCAGCGCGAGCGCGCCGGCCCAGGAATGCGCCACAACGATCGCCCTGATGATGCCGAGCCTCGTCAGCGCCTCCGCGATCATCCGGCCCTGGATCGCGGGCGTCGAATCCGCGACGCGCGCGCGCGTGCTCCAGCCATGGCCCGGCCGGTCGATCAGGATCACCCGGCGCGTTTTGGCAATGCGGTCGCCGAGCGGCCGCATTGCGCGGAGATTGGAGCTTGCGCCATGCAGCAGCACGACCGGCGCCCCCGCGGCATCGCGCGGGCCGAGCTCGACGACATGCAGCCGCGCGCCGGATACCTCGATCATTCGCCCCTGCGGCGGAAAGGCGCGCTGGATCAGCTGGACGCCGATCTGCGTCGCCAAGGCCAGTGCCAGCCCTGCGGCCGCCAGTGCGATGATCGCGATTAACATCGAGGGGGTCCGAAGGGTCTTGGGTAGTTGAAGCGTCTTGGGCACCCGAAAATTACGACGGAGGCGAAGCCAGGTTTCGCGTGGATTTGCCCGCAGCCCTGGGATGCCCTTGTTCGGAAAGCCAATTTTCGGTTGTCCGGTTCGCGCCCAGGGCGCAGTTGTCCACAATGCGCCCAGCCTGTGGATAGCGGGTTCATCCCACCGTCATTAGTAATTCCATAGATTGCCCGTGGCAATTTCGCCATCAGAGGCGAGGCTTCATCGAAACCGGGACGCGCCCGGGATGCCTCTTGGCCTGTGCACTGAATCCACAGGAACCTGCGTCCGCACGACGAGTTCAACGGGAAGTAATCGGAGGAGTACCATGATTTCCGACCCTAGCGATGTGGCCATCGATCAGATCGTGGCGAGCTGCAACGGCGACCTGCGCGGAGCCCTGAAGGCCCTGCTGCTCGTGAATGAGCACCTGGAGGCGGAGCTTCAGCAATTCTATGCTGCTGTCGCCCAGGACAGCGCATCCCGCGGCAAGTTCCTGCACTAGTCTCCTGCGCCGGACCGTATCGCGAGCAAGCATCGAGCTCGCGAGCAACGCCTCCCCTCGCGTCAATCGCACGCAATCAGATGTCGCGGCCTTCGACCTTCTCGGTCAGCTGCTTGACGATCTGCGGCACCTTCTCGAGGTAGGGATCGACAGCCAGCGCCTTGCGGAAGGCGTCCAGCGCGCGCTTGTCGTCGCCCATGTCCTGCATGATCATGCCGACACCCGCCAGCGCGCCGAAATGGCGAGGCTCACGGGTCAATACCTGCTGCAGGTCTCCCAGCGAACGGACATAGTCGTTCTTGAGATAGTAGATGGTCGCGCGCCGGTTCCAGGCCTCAACATAGTCGGGCCGGAGCTTGATTACCGCGTCCAGAAGCTTCAGCGCCACATCGATATTCTGGGCGTCGAGCGCAGCCTTGGCGCGCACCATCAACAGCGCCGCGGTATCGCTCGGGGTTTGCAGCCACAGCGCCCAGATCCGCGCCTCGACGTGGCGGGCGCTGTCCTCATCGGGCGCAGCCTTCAGGGCGCCGAACAGGAAATCCAGCCCGCGGGTACGGTCGGCCGGAACCTTCGGCAGCTTGGTCGGGGCTTCGGGCAGTTTCTTCTGGGCCTTCGGCGGCGGGACCACCCGCGGATCGTCCTGCGCGGCGGCCGCGACAGGCATGGCCAAGACCGGCACGGCAAGCAGCGCGGCGATCAGGATCGCCAGCCGGCGGTTGCCAGGTCCAAGGAAGTTGAATCCCATGGCCCGAAGTCTAGACGCACAACGCCGCGCTGCAAAGCAGCACGGCGTCAAAGACCTGTGAAAGAGATGTGTTGGGATCGGCGCAATCGACCGACCCGCGCCGGATCAACCCTGGCGCGCCTTGAAACGGCGCTGGACCTTGTTGATCACATAGACGCGGCCCTTGCGGCGGACCAGACGGTTGTTGCGATGGCGGCCGCGCAGCGACTTCAGCGAGTTACGGACCTTCATGGGACAATCCTGTTACTTCGAAAGGCCCGTGTTGGAGGCCGTACCTGATCAATGCCAATAGATGGCAAAATGGGATTATCCCGACAAGCGGCCGACCGCGCGGGACGGCCGGGTTCTAAGCCATCGGACTGTTAAATGTCAACCGAGATGGGCCGATTTTCAGCCATATCGCGGCCTGGAACCGGTATCGGTCAACCTGCCACACCATTGAGATCACATCAGAAACGGCGACCGTCGCGATATCCGCCGCCAAGCCCCGATCCCGTCGCGGCGCCCTGACGTTTGATTCATGGCCGGCGAATCGTGCTCGCACGCCGCGCTCACGCCCACCCAAGCACCACTTCGCGGCCGAACCGAGCCCGCTTCGCCATCGCGTCCGATCAACTCTGACCGCTTGCGAAAATTGTTATATCATATAATTATTTTCCATCACCAACAAACACGCCGCCGGGGAAGCCGAATGCCCAAGCTCAAACTGCCCGACATCGAAAAGGTCACAGCGATCGACATCCACACCCATGCCGAGGAGCCGTGCGGCATGCATGGCGACGACGGCTATGACGATTTCCAGGCGCAGATGGCCGACTATTTCAAGTCGCCGCACAAGCATCCGCCGACCGTGCCGGAGACCGCGGCCTATTACCGCGCCAAGAACATCGCCGCGGTGATCTTCCCGGTCGACGCCGAACGTGAGACCGGTTTCCGCCGCTACAAGAATGAGGAGATGCTGGAGATCGCCTCCGACCATCTCGACGTTCTGATCCCGTTCGTCTCGATCGACCCGCACAAGGGCAAGCTCGGCGTCCGCGAAGCGCGCAAGCTGATCGAGGACTACGGCGTGCGCGGCTTCAAATTCCATCCGACCATGCAGGGCTTCTACGCCAACGACCGCATGGCCTATCCGCTCTATGAGGCGATCAACGAGGGCGGTGCGATCGCGCTGTTCCACACCGGCCAGACCGGCGTCGGCTCGGGCATGCCCGGCGGCATGGGGATGCGGCTGAAATACTCCAACCCGATGTACATGGACGACGTCGCGGCCGACTTTCCCGACCTCAAGATCATCCTCGCGCACCCCTCCTTCCCCTGGCAGGAAGAGGCGCTGTCGGTCGCGACCCACAAGCCGAACGTCTATATCGACCTGTCCGGCTGGTCGCCGAAATATTTCCCGCCGATCCTGGTGCGCTACATCAACTCGATTTTGCAGGACAAGATGCTGTTCGGCTCCGACTGGCCGGTCATCACGCCGGACCGCTGGCTCGCCGACTTCGCCAAGCTCGACATTCGCGAGGAGATCCGGCCCAAAGTCCTGAAGGCCAACGCGCGCAAGATTTTGGGGATTTAGAGCATGATCCGGAAAAGTGCGAAGCGGTTTTCCGAAAAGATCATGCTCAAATAACGAGATGAGATCATGATGCGATTCCGTGGAAGCGCATCATGATCTAAGGGAGTATCGTCGGCCGCACGCTTGCGGGGCGGCCGATGACGAACCGGGCCGGACTTGCCACCCTCCTCGCCGTGCTCCTGGTCGGGAGCGCGGGCGGCAAGCCTGCGGCAACAGCCGAAGCGCCCTCTGTGCTGGTCGAGTTCGAAAGCCCGCTCAACAACGCGCAGCCACTGCAGGGCCTGTTGCGGCGGCCGGAGCGACCGGGTCTCCTGCCCGCCGTGGTGTTGCTGCATGGCTGCAGCGGGCAGTGGCGAGAACTCGACGAGCGCTGGGGCAAACGGCTCGCGGCCTGGGGCTATGTCACGCTCACCGTGGACCGGTTCGGCCCGCGTGGCATCAGCAACACCTGCACCGGTGATGTCCCTGCCGCAACGGTTCACGACGCCTACCGCGCGCTGAGCTTCCTGAGCCGACAATCCATGGTCGATCCGACACGCATTGCCGTGATCGGCTTTTCGCAAGGCGGATGGCTCGCATTGTTCTCTGTCGAGCATGGCGCGATCGAGGTCAACGCGACGGAAAAATTTCGCGCCGCCGTCGCCTTCTATCCGCGCTGCCTCGGCATCAGGGGCAACATGACCGTGCCGACCCTGATCTTGGTCGGCGAACTCGACGACTGGACGCCGGCGCAAGAGTGCCGGAACCTGGCGGAAGGCCGCGACGATGACGGCATCTCGCGGCAGCAGGGCCTTGGTTATCCGATCGAGCTGATCGTCTATCCCGGCGCCTACCATGATTTCGACGTGTCGCATTACAGCACGCCGGCCCAGCTGCTTGGCCATCACCTCGAATTCAACGCGGCGGCCCGGGATCAGTCCGTCGACGCACTCAAGAAATTCCTGTATGCGACGATCGGCCGGCAAGGGAGACCACAATGACAATCAAGGCAATCGTCTTCGACGCCTATGGCACGCTCTACGATGTCCAGTCGGTGGCCGAAATCACCGAGGATGCATTCCCCGGCTATGGCGACATCATCACCCAGGTCTGGCGCATCAAGCAGCTCGAATACTCCTGGCTGCGCACGCTGATGCGGCGCTACCAGGATTTCGCCACGGCGACCCGCGATTCCCTCGCCTACACGCTGCGCTGCCTCGGCCTGCAGTATGACGAGGCGATCTTTGGGCGCATCATCGACAAGTATCGGCATCTTGCGCTGTATCCGGATGCCGTCGCCGCGCTCGAGGCCATGAAGGACAAGAAGCTCGCGATCCTCTCCAACGGCAGCCCTGACATGCTGAACGCGCTGGTGCGCAATTCGGGGCTCGACCGCCTGCTCGATGCGACCATCAGCGTCGATGCCCACAAGGTGTTCAAGCCGGCGCCCGAGGCCTACACGCTGATCGAGGAGGTGCTGCACGTGCCGCCCGCGGAGGTCCTGTTCATCTCCTCCAATCCGTGGGACGCCTGCGGCGCTAAGGCGTTTGGACTCAATGTCGCCTGGATTGAGCGGGTGGCGCCAGAAGCGATGGCGCTGGCCTGCGTCGAGAGCGAGACGGTCGCCCCATTGACGATGTTTTGGGCGTTGCGTACCCAGATGGACGAGCTCGGCGTGGTGCCCGATCACCGGATCCACGGTCTCTCCGAACTTCCTGCCCTGGTGTCTGCAAGGTCCTGAACAGTATGAGCCTCGAGACAGTCCGTGCCTTCTTCGCCGAGAAGGCGCCAGATATTTCCGTGATCGAATCCGCTGTGAGCTCTGCGACCGTCGCCTTGGCGGCGGAGGCCTATGGCGTCGAGCCGGCGCGGATCGCCAAGACGCTGAGCCTGCGGGTCGGCGACCGCGTGGTGCTGATCGTTGCCGCCGGCACGTCGCGGATGGACAACAAGAAGGTGAAGGCAACCTTCGGCGGCAAGCCGAAGATGCTCAGCCTCGACGAGGTTGCCGACATCACCGGCCACGAAGTCGGCGGCGTCTGCCCGTTCGGCCTGAAGACGCCGCTGCCGGTGTATTGCGATGTGTCGCTGAAGGCATTCGACGTCGTGGTCCCGGCCGCAGGCTCGACCCACAGCGCGGTACGCATCACGCCCGAGCGGATGGCCGAGCTGACCGCGGCCGAATGGGTCGACGTCTGCGAAGTCAGGTCTCAGACAGAAGTCAGTCCGTAGAGACTAATCCTCGTCATCGTCGGGCCGGGGCGGCGCAACCGGGGCCGGCTGCATCTGCTGCGCGCGCGGCCGCTGCATCGTCTGCGGCTGCGGTGCGCGCCCCTGAGTTTGCGCCCGTTGTTGCGCATTCGACTCGAACACCGCGCGGCAGGAACTGCCAAGCAGCGCGGTGTTCTGCCGCAAGCAGGCGACGATCCGATTGGTGTCGGGAATCTGATCGCTGCACAGCCGCATGACGTCCGGCGTGCACGCCATCTGCTGTTCCCAGGTGCCGCGATACTCCTGCGATAACGCAGGCGCCGCGGCGCCAAGGCCGCCGATCGCGATCGCTAAGCTCAGGACAATCCGCTCCGTCTGCATGCCCAGTGCCCTTGTTCGTTGAGTTCGGTTCGTCGAGTTCGGTTCGTTGAGTTCGATTTCATCCGCGCGCACGGGTTCCGCGCGGCGACTTGCTTCAAAAATGGCAAATGAATGCGGCCAAGGATCGTTCGCGCAGACAACTAAATGTGAAGGCCAATGAGCCCAAGTTCCCGTCCGCATGATGCAGGAGCGGGACGCTTATCTGGAGCTCCCGCGTGTCGCAGCCGATGCGCTTCAGCTCGCCCCGCGTGCGGGCAGAGGAGCGCAGTGCCGTCGCGGTCGACCGAATCTCGGTATGCTTTAGTGCTTGCGCGCCGCCTTGCGCGTCTTTCCAACCGACCGCTTCCTGGCCGCGCCGCGCTTGGTCGCGGTCTTCTTGGTGGCGGCTGCGCGGCGGACCGGGGCGGCCGCAGCCAGACGCTTGCGCGGCACGGCCTTCTTGACCGCCTTCCTCGCCGAATTCTTGGCTGCCTTCTTGGCTGCCTTCTTCGCGGCTTGCGGGCGCGCGCGCCGTGCTGTCGACGCACTCCGGCGCCGCGCTCCGCCTCCCCCGACGGGAACGATGTGGTCGTCCGCATCGAGCGCGAGCTGCTGGAGCGGATATGCCGGCAGGAAGCTCGGATCGTTGTAGAGCTTGCTCAGACTGCCCTGATCGAACTTGCCGCCCTGCCCGCGGTCCTCGCCCGCACCGGCGCGCCAGGCCGCTTCCCAAACCCGGGCAAGCGTCTTGGCGCCGTCCTGCATGCAGGCCGCGGTGGCGTCCTTCAGCTTCGACCACATCACATCGACCTGGCCGCTTCCCATGTGGGAGTTGAACAAATTGACGATCGTCGTCGGCGGCAGCCGCTTTACGGTTCGCTGCATCAGCGCGACCACGGCGACCGCAGCATCGCGCCCGGTCGGCGTGCCGCCCGGGGCGATCTCCGCGACGTCGCTGGTCCGGGCGTCGGGGATCATCTTGATGAGATCCTTGCCGTGGCGGCCGATCATCGTGGTTTCGTACACGCTGTGCACCTTGGCGTGCGCCTTGTCGTTCAGATCGAGGCCGTGGTGGAATTGCGAGATGTGCAGCGGCTGGCAGGCATCGCCGATGTAATGCGCGACGATTCCCGCGGCACAGACGAATTCCAGCTTCTTGTTGGCGGCGGCATATTCGACCATCTCGTCGAAGATCTGCCAGACCCGGAACGGCAACGCGCCGCGGCGGTCTTCGCCGATCCCTTCGTAATAGTCGTTCCAGACTTTCGGATCGACGTTGCGCGTCGACTCGGCGCAAAGATCCAGCAGCGTCTTGCCGTCCTTGCCCGGCTTGTCCATGTCGGCGAAATGGTTGCTCTCGTCGGTGTGCCGGGTAAAGCGCCAGACCAGGTCGGCGACGTCGGCCAGCGGCGCGAATGCCCCGCGCTGATATGGCTTGAGGTCGGCAAGCAGCTTGTCGTCGAGGCCGATATTGTCGGCATTGGCGTCCATCATGCTCGAGAGCTTGGGAAGCTTCGCATCGATCAGGCCGGTCGCATAGGCGCCGATCTTGACGTGTCCCCATTCGCCCCAATACTCGGTGTGGCCGGCGTTCCAGTCGCCGATCAGCTCGACATCGAGCTCGCGGCACAGCGTCGCCATGCAGATGCCGAGCGCGACCTGCATCGGAATCTTGCCGCCCGATCCGAACAGTTCCTGGCCACCCCATTCCAGCGCCAGGGGACTGAGGATGCGCGCGCCGCCGGCATTCCTCTTCGCGTCCGGATCGTCGAGAAACCAGACCGTGCCGGAATCGCCGGGATAGTTGTTGAGCGGCGTGTCGCCGTCGCGCGGACCGATCACGAAATCGCTGACATATTCCATGCCGCCGACGGTCTTGTAGCGATAGAACAGGCCGATGATCTTGCCCTTCATCAATCCGCTGGTCGCACCGAAGGCGATCAGCGGCTGGTTGATGATCTCGAGGCGGAAGGTGCCGACATTGAGATCGACGACGTCGCCGACCTGTCCGACGCCGTAGACCTGCGCGGTCCAGCCCTTGACGTCGTCGACGCGGATCAATCCGGCATCGAGATTGGCCACCACGCGCGCGCCGGGCCAGCCGGGATAGACGTCGCTGAAGGCGCGCTTGCCGAGTTGCAGCGCATCGCTGACGCCGAGACGGCGCTCCGTGTTCTTGAAGCCGGCGAAGATCTCGCGCCCGGCCGCGCCGACGACGTGGCGGTTGGAGAGTGCAAACACGGTCTCGCCATTGGTGACGAGACAGCCGATCGAGCCGCGATGGATCTTGCCCTGGATCATGGTCTGAACCGGAAAGCCGCCGCCGACCAGATCGCTCTTGAACACCGGCGGATCGACGACGCCGGGGCTGTCCTCGTTCGGGTCCACCTTGACGACGCAGGTGGGCACGACGCGCCCGTCAGGCAGATACAGGAAAGGAGGCACCAGCTGGTCCTGCTTCTCCGGATGGTTCTTCAGCTCGGAGCGCTTCATCCAGTCCCGGACAAAGACGAGGATGCAGGGCCACGACCAGTCCTTGACCGACGAATTGAACAGCGTGCGCGGTCCGAGCGCCTGCGGCTTGGAATGGTGCCGCCGTTCGGTCGCGTTGCGGTCGCTGTCGCGGATCAGATAACGGCCGATCGCCGTGGCGTAGACCGATTGCAGATGGGCCAGATGCACGTGATAGGCCTCGCGGGCATCGAGCAGATCCTTCACCGACAATGACGTGAAATCGTGCTTGGTCAGATCAATCATCTGGTTCCTCCGAAAATGCGCTTTGCGGCAACAGGTTCAGGACGCAGAAATAGACGATCGCGGCGGCCCACGATCATGGGTTAGTTCACACAACTTATACAATTTAAAAGGGATGACACGAATGTGACGGGTCACGCGGCCTGCAGCCTGCGTGTGCGGTGCCGACTACTTCCGGTGAGCACGGCTCTCTATTTCCGCTGGGCGCGGCCTTTGGCGAAATGGCTGGCGAGGAAATCCGCCAGCACTTCGACGCGGGCGGGACGCGGGCCGCCGGGCGGCGTCACGAGATGCACGGCACCCTCCGGCTGCTTCCAGCCTTTCAGGATCACTTCGACTTCGCCGCGCGCGATCGCATCGCCGACGATGAAGTCGGGCAGATCGGCGATGCCGAGGCCGGCGAGCAGCGCGGGCATCACGGCCTCGCCATTGTTGACCCGCAACTGGCCGGCGGGACGCACGCTCGCCTGCTCGCCTGACGCGTTGGTGTAGTGCCAGACGCCCTGGGTCGAGAGATAGGCGTAGCCGAAGCATTTGTGCTCGGCGAGATGCATCGGATGGGTCGGCCGGCCGTAGCGCTTCAGATAAGACGGCGCCGCCACCGTGTAGCGCGGCATGCCGCACAGCCGCCGCGCGATCAGCGAGGAATCCGGCAGCCGCGCGATCCGCAGGCCGGCATCAAAGCCTTCGCCGATCAGATCGACCGTCGCGTCGCTCAGATGCAGATCGATCGCGACCTCCGGATAGGCCTCCATGAATTCCGGCAGCAGCGGCGCCACCGTCTTGACGCCGAAGGTCATGGGCACCGCGAACCGCACCAGGCCCCGTGGCGTGGTCGATTGCGCCAGCGCCTCGCTCTCGGCGGCCTCGCCGTCGGCCAGCAGCCGCGCGGCGCGCTCCGACAATTTCTGGCCGGCATCGGTCAGCGCCAGCCGACGCGAGGTGCGGTTGAACAGCCGCGCGCCGAGCCGCTCCTCCAGCCGGCTGACCGCCTTCGAGACCGTCGCCTTGGACAGCGAGAGCTCGGTCGCGGCCGCCGCAAACGACCGTAATTCCATGACTTTTGCGAAGATCGCGAGCGCCTCGAAGTCCGGCAGTTTCGACATGGGCCGCTGTCCTGATCGTTCAATTCGGAAACAATGAGTTTCAATAGTTTCTATTTCTATACCACAGCCGGAGGCATATCCAAGTGCCATCAAATTCAATCGGTGGAGAAATCCAAATGACCAAGAAGCTCTCAGGCAAGGTTGCCCTCGTCACCGGCGGTTCACGCGGCATCGGCGCGGCCAGCGCCCGCGCACTCGCCGCGGAAGGCGCCAGCGTCGCGATCAGCTACGTCGCGTCTCCCGAAAAGGCGGAAGCCGTCGTCGCCGAGTTGAAGGGCAAGGGCGTCAATGCCCGCGCCTACAAGGCCGACCAGGCCTCGTCATCCGATGTCGATCAGCTGGTTAAGACCGTCGCCAAGGATTTTGGCCGGCTCGACATCCTCGTCAACAACGCCGGCGTCGCATCCGGTGGTGCGGTCGACGATCCCAAAGCCGACACCGCGACGCTCGCCCGCCAAGAGGCCATCAACGTCGACGGCGTGATCACCGCGATCCGCGCCGCCTCGAAGCTGATGGGTGAAGGCGGCCGCATCGTCACCGTCGGCTCGATGCTCGCCGATCGCGCCTCGTTCCCGGGCCTCGCCGACTACGTCGCCAGCAAGGCGGCCGTTGTCGGCTACACCAAGGGCGCGGCGCGCGACCTCGGACCGCGTGGCATCACCGTGAACGTGGTGCAGCCGGGCTCGATCGACACCGACATGAACCCGAAGGACGGCGGCGAGTTTGCCGAGACGCAACGCTTGCAGCACGCGCTGCAGCGCTTCGGCCGCCCGGAGGAAGTCGCAGCCGGCGTCGTATTCCTGGCAAGCCCGGAAGCCTCCTTCGTGACCGGTACCGTGCTCAACGTCGACGGCGGCTTCGGCGCCTGACCCGCAAATCATCTGGAGACGCCGGGCGCGATGCGCCCGGTCTCCCCTCAACATCGACATCAAGGGGAAAGACCATGATCGAACTGAAACCATTCGCAGAGCTTGGTGGCGCCGACCACGGCTGGCTGAAGGCCAAGCACCACTTCTCGTTCGCGAGCTACTACGATCCCGACAATGTCAGCCACGGTGCGCTGCGCGTGTGGAACGACGACGAGATCGCACCCAACTCCGGCTTCCCGGCGCATCCGCATGCCAACATGGAGATCATCACCTATGTTCGCGAAGGTGCGATCACGCACCAGGACTCGCTCGGCAACAAGGGACGCACCGAAGCCGGCGACGTGCAGGTGATGAGCGCTGGCAGCGGCATCCGTCACTCCGAGTACAATCTGGAACCGTCCAAGACCAAGATCTTCCAGATCTGGATCGAGCCGACGACGAAGGGCGGTCACCCGACCTGGGGCTCGAAGCCGTTCCCGAAGGCGGACCGCTCGGGCAAGCTCGTCACCATCGCCTCCGGCATCGCCGGCGACAACGACGCGCTGCCGATCCGCGCCAATGCGCGGGTGCTCGCCACCACGCTGAGGGCCGGCGAGAGCGCGGAATACGCCGCCGACAAGGCCCGCCACCTCTATCTGGTGCCGGCGGCCGGCAGCATCGAGGTCAACGGCGTGCGCGTCAATGCGCGCGACGGTGCCGCGATCCGCGATGAAGCCAAGCTGAAGATCACCGCGCTCGAGGATGCCGAGCTCGTGCTCGTCGACGCGGCCTGATCACCACTCTCCTGCATGCGCGGACGAACGTCCACGCATGCTCCTCCCCCCAAATCATCTTCCCCTACCTCAACCCCCAAAGGAGGCCATCATGGCCAAGGTTCTCGTTCTCTATTACTCCGCCTACGGTCACATCGAAGCGATGGCGAATGCCGTCGCGGAAGGCGCGCGCGAAGCCGGCGCCACCGTCGATATCAAGCGCGTGCCCGAGCTCGTGCCGGCCGAGGTCGCGAAAGCCTCGTACTACAAGCTCGACCAGCCCGCGCCGATCGCAGAGATCAACGACCTCGCCAATTACGACGCCATCATCGTCGGCACTGGCACCCGGTTCGGCCGCATGTCCTCGCAGATGGCCAACTTCCTCGACCAGGCCGGCGGGCTCTGGGCCCGGGGGGCGCTGAACGGCAAGGTCGGCGGCGCCTTCACCTCGAGCGCGACCCAGCATGGCGGCCAGGAGACCACGCTGTTCTCGATCATCACCAACCTGTTGCATTTCGGCATGACGGTGATCGGACTGAACTACGGCTTTGCCGGCCAGATGAAGCTCGACGAGGTCACCGGCGGCGCACCCTACGGCGCCACCACGATCACCGGCGGCGACGGCAGCCGCCAGCCCAGCGAGAACGAGCTCGCCGGCGCGCGCTATCAGGGCCGCGCGATCGCGGAGACTGCGAAGAAGCTACACGGCTGAGCCATGCAGCCGGGCTCCACGCCCGGCTGATGCTTACGCGATAGGGCGGCACTCCAGACGATTGCCGCCCAATCTGCCGCGCTTCGACGCGCCGGTTCCCGAAGTCATCGGGACCATTTTCATGATATGCCGCAAGGGTTCTTGTCGGCGCAGCCCTGAGGTTTGCCATGACCAACACACAGAAGACCGGCTGGCCGGAACTGCCGACCGCCGCGTGGCGCGACAGCAGTGCCACGCTCCAGCTCTTCACCCAGATCGCCGGCAAGATCCGGCTGGCGAAGTCGCCTTGGCTCAATCACTCCTGGCACGTCACGCTCTATGTCACGCCACGCGGACTGACGACCTCGCCGATCCCAGACGGCGATCGCTCGTTCCAGATCGACTTCGATTTTATCGAGCACACGCTCCGCATCGCGACCAGCGACGGCACCGAGCGGCAGTTCGCATTGGCTGGTCAATCGGTCGCGAGCTTCTACGCGGCGATCATGACCAATCTGAAGGAGCTCGGAATCGAGGTCGCCATAGACGAGATACCGAACGAAGTCGCCGACCCGATCCGGTTCTCGCAGGATACGCAGCATGCCGCTTACGACGCGGATGCCGTGCGCCGGTTTCATCAGATTCTTGTGAACTGCGACCGCGTGTTCAAGCAATTCCGAACCGGTTTTCTCGGCAAGGCGAGCCCGGTTCATTTCTTCTGGGGCAGCTTCGATCTCGCGGTCACGCGCTTCTCCGGCAGGACAGCGCCGCGGCATCCCGGCGGCGTGCCGCATCTACCCGATGAGGTCGCGCACGAAGCCTATTCGCACGAAGTCAGCAGCGCCGGCTTCTGGCCCGGCGGCGGCGCAATCGACTATCCGGCATTCTATTCCTACGCCTATCCGGAACCCGCGGGCTATCGCGGCACGCCGGTGCGACCCGATGCTGCATTCTTCGGCGAGGCACTCGGCGAATTCATCCTGCCCTATGACGCCGTGCGGGTGGCTGCTGACCCGGACAGGGCGCTGCTCGAATTCCTGCAATCGAGCTATGAGGCCGCGGCCATCAACGCGAACTGGGACCGTGCTGCGCTGGAATGCACACCGGGCCAGCCGGGCGTAGTCAGAGGGGTGTAACGCCAGCGTGCCGCGGCAGCGGCTCAATCCTCCTCGCGCGATGGCGTCGCCTTGCCGAGCGCCTGCTTCAGCCGCGCCGACAACTTTGGATGGTGGCGCAGCGCCAGCACGGCGCGGTCGCGCAGTGCATAGGGCTGCCCGCGCCAGCTCAAGGGAGCACCGAGATCGACCAGCGGCGTGCGCTGCGGTCTAAACCGCCGCTTGTAGGTGTAATTGCCGATCGAGAAATCGAACTCCCGCACACCGTCCTTGTGCAGCGCCTCGATGGTGCGATCGATGATCAGCCGGCCCGGCGAACAGGCCGACCATTTCTCGCCCACATTGCTGATGCGGATCATGACGTAGCGCGAGCCGGTGCGGACGCCAAGCAGCGTCGCCACCACTTCGTCGCTTGTCGCAAGTGCGGTCATGACAGCATAGCCGCGCGCGGTGCCTTCGCGCACCAGGTCGCGATAGAAGGCGGCGCAGTCCGCATTGTCGAGCACATAATTGAGCCCAAGACCGTTCAGCCGCGCGCCCTGCTGCACTTCCGTGACGGAGAGAAGGTCCAGCGCCTCGCCGGTATCTGTGGCGATCCTGAACGCGGCGGACGGCTCACGCGTGAACACGCGCCAGCTCCGTCCCAATTCCTTGCGAACCTTCCGGTCCAGCTCGTAGCGCCAGGCGTTGTGGTCGTCACCGATGGCCAGCAGATTGCCGTTGACGACCGACGGTCCGATGCCATCGAGCAGCGCCAGCGGGTTGGATCGCGTCGCGAGCCTGACCGGCATCTTGCGAAAACGGATCAGATCGGCTCCGCCGGGCGCTTTGCGCAGCGCGGCCTGCAAATCACGCCAAAACTGCCATGCAGCGACGTCGTCGCGCGGCGCGGCGGGGCCGAGGATCGGGGCGTTGAAGTCGGTGAGGTTGAGGTCGGCGAATTCGACGATGCGGAGGCTGCCTTGCCGGTGACAGATCAGCGGCAACAGTGCAGCCCGCTCGCCGGTCGCGGCATCGCTGACGACGGCGATCAGCGGCTCGACGCCGTCGGTCGACGCGAAGGCCCGGTACCATGACGCATACCATTGCGGATGCTGGAACGCCGTCAGCGGCTCGAACGCGCCCCAGCGGGCGGCGGCATACGCCCAATCGGAAACCAATTCGACGCGATAGCCGACCGCATAGGCAGCGACCCGCGCCCCGAATTTCCCAACCGCTGTCGTCAAGACCGTCATTCCAGCACCTGCTACCGGCAAGCTCGCTTACGCCGCTTCCAATGCCGCCTTGGGCGGGTCCTTGGGCAGGTCGACAATCTTGCCGAGATCGCTCTCGTCGAGGCGGAAGTCGATCGCGCGCCGAACGGCGCGTTCGCGCTTCACCCATTTGCCGTCGCGCAGCAGCTTCTGCATCACCTGCTTGGCGAAGAAAGTCGGGCCGCGGATGCTGCGGCTGCGCGGCGTGTAGCCGAAACGATGACGCAGCATGCCGTTGGCGAGATACAGTATCTGGGCGCGGCGGATGTCGTCGTTCACATAGGAGATCGTCATCGAGATGTTGACGGTGTCGAGGTTCTCGACGCGGTGCGGCGCATTGAGCGGCCAGTTCAGCATCTGGCCGGGTTCGAGATCGATCACCTGCGCATGCCAGTCGTACCAGGGCTCGTAGGGGATATCGACCTCGACGTCGAACAGCGCGATGTTCTCGAGATGCTCGGGCCGGATGAACGGCTGCGTGCTGGGATAGATGTAGACCCGCTTGCGGCCGGCGATCTGGACCAGGCCCTGCCCCGGCAGATCGGCGTGGTAGTAGACCTGTGCGTCGGGCGATGAAATCAGGATGCCGGCCTGATGGGTCGGCGCATCGAAACCGGGAACCTTGGTGGCGATCTCGCCGAACATCCGCTCGATCATGTCGCGGTAGCGGCGATCGATCGCGGTGACGTTGCGCAGGTTCAGCCACAGGCCGCCGCGCGAAATCGCCTCGATCACCTGATGGCCGCGCAGCCTGCCGATCTCGCCCTCACGCCAGACCCGGCTCGATCCCTTGGCACCGGTCTTGACCAGGCTGTAATGCTCGCGCGGATAGTGCTCGATCAGCTTGGCGAGATCGTCCATGGAGAACGCCTGCTGCTTGTGCATGGTGTGCTCGAGCCGGATCGGCTGACGGCTCCAGAGCCTGGAATGGTTGTCATCCCAATTCGCAAAGATCTTGCCCGTCGTCATGGTCGCGCTCCTGGCTGCGCCGTTTCGCTTCATCCGATGTCCCGTTCCGGGACGAGCTGGCAGCTCTTGGGCAGGGATTGGCAAGAACGGTGCCGTTGCGTATGCGCGCGGGGTTACCCAAAGCTAATGTCTCGCCGATATGGCTAACCGCGACGTTTCTGGAGCCGGCCGCGGTGGCCGACAGGACTGAATGACTGAACCACCCCGATATCGCGCGCTGTTTCTCGGCGCCGGGCCGCGGATGCACTGCGGCGTCGGGCAGTTCACCCGCCTGCTGCAGGAGACGATCGATAAGCTCGAGCCCGGCGCTAGCACGGCGTTAACCCTGACCCAGACCGACGGCAGGATCGGCGAGATCTGGCGCGCGGTCGGCAGCGCCGAGAGCGTGGTCTGCAACTTCCCGATCGTGGCCTGGAAGCGCGTGATCGCACGCCCGCTGCTCGCGCTGCTGTTTGCCCGGCTGCGAGGCCGCAAGGTTGTCTTGATTCAGCACGAATGGGCCGGCCTCAACGGCATCCGCCGGCTGACCTATATCCCTGCGCTGTGGCTCGCCAACACCATCGTGATGTTCTCGCCGCTGGTGCGCCGCGAGCTCGCCGACGACCGCATCATGCGCGGCATGGTGCGGAAATGCGTGCTGGCGCCGCTACCCCCGAACATCGCCGCGCCGGCCGGCTTTTCGGATTCGATGCTGTTGCAGCGGCTCGTCGCGGCACGCAGCAACGGCCAGCTCATCGTCGGGCATTTCGGCTCGATCTATCCCGGCAAGCAGCCGAACGGGCTGCTCGAGATCGGCGCAATCCTGAAGCAGCGGGGCCTGGAGCCCTTGATCGTCTATGTCGGCTCCTTCATTCGCGGCACCGACAATATCGAGCAGAAGTTCTATGCCCGCGTCGCCGAGCTGGGGCTGAAGGGCGACGTGATCGTCTCCGGCTATGTCGCGTCCGATCACGAGGTGTTCGGCCTGCTCGGCGAGATCGACGTATTCTGCTATTCGCTGGTCGAGGGCCTGACCGCGCGGCGCTCCAGCATCCTGGCCTGTGTGCAGTCCGGCCGGCCGCTGATCGTCACCGGTCCGGCGCTGCCGGACGAATTCGACCACCATCCGCGCTTCAAGGAATTGATCGATCGCGGCGCCATCCTGCTGGTGCCGCGCGACGCCGACAGTGCGGCCTATGCCGACCGGATCGTCACGGCGCTGAAGCGGCCGACCGTGCCGATGCCGTTCGATTTCGACGGCTGGTGGACTGACGTTGCCAACGCGGTCCGCGCGCAGCTCTAGCTATTTTTGAGCATGATCTCCGCGCAAACGCTACGCGTTTGTCGCGAGGGAAAACCGCCTCACACTTTTCCGGATCATGCTCTACGCCCGCATCCGGAACCGGGCCAGATAATGCAGCCCGAATACCGCGATCAGGAACGTCACCCAGATCGTATCGGCGCGATCCAGGAAGAAGCTCTCCATCGACGACAGATAGAGGCCGAACAGCCAGATGCGCAGGAACAGCATCGTCAGCGGGGCATCATTGCCGCCGCGATCCGCAGCCTGGAAGTCGCGCAACGGCTTGACGACAACGGCCGCGATCAGCAGCACGAGACCCGGCAGACCGGTCCCGAGCGCGGTATCGAGATAGCCATTGTGGCTGTGCGAGGCGTAGCCCGCCCACTCCTTGCCTTCCTGCAGGTTCTGGATCGCGCTGGTGCCCCAGAACGACTCGAAGCCGTAGCCGGTCCATAGCCGCTGATGCAGCGATTCGAGCGCAAAGGCCCAGATGTCGGCGCGGCCGGTGAAGGAGGTGTCGATCGGCATCCGGCCGGCGATCGCGGCAAGCGTATCGCTCATCACGGTGCCGACGCTGAACAGATTGAGCAGCACCAGCGGCGCCAGCAACAGCAGCGCGCGGCCCCACAGCGAGCGGATCACCGGCATTAGCGCGGTCAGCATCAGCACGGCGACACAGAGCACGATCGCGCTCTTGCCGGCGGTGAAGAACAGGAACACCGCGGCGAGCGCGGTCACGGCGATGCCCGACAGCCAGCCGCCGGCCCGCATCAAATAGATGCCGAGGAAGATCAGCATCGCCATCATCGCGGCCGCGACGTTCTTGTGGCCGAATGCGCCGCGCCAGTTGCCGGCAAGCGCCGGCTCCTGCGGATCGGTGGCCTGGTGGATCGACAGATGCGGCGCCAGCAAGACGCCGAGATAACAGGTCACCAGCAGCACCAGCGCGGCGATGCCGAACCAGCGCATCAATTCGCCCTGCGATTTCGGCAGCAGCAGCAGCGTCGCGGTCACCACGATGACGAACACCGACAACGCCAGGCGGCGCAGCGAGGTGGCGGGATCGGACGACAGCACGACGGTGACGCAGATCCAGCCCGCGAACAGCAGGAAGGCCGGCGCCAGCAATGATTTCAGCGCCGGCAGATTGTCGCGCAAGGTCAGCGCCAGCATCGTCACCATCAGCACGCCGAACAGGACGTAAAGCACCGCATCCTTGCCGGAGACGACGTCGCCGACATAGAAGCCGCTCAGATCCGCGAACGGACGTAGCGATATCCAGACCAGCAAGAGGATACCGACAAAGAATGCGCCGCGGACGATGTCCATCACCGGCCGGCGCGCAATGTCGGCGATCAGCGCCCGGCTTTCCGCGGTGACGGACGACTCACTCACGACGCGATCTTGGAAGCTGCGTAAGGCTGCGGCTCGATGCCGAGCACGGCAAGCGCGCTGCCGACCGCGACCACCATCGGGTGCATCGCAATCACGGCCTGCTGCTCGCGCAGCACGATGCGAGCGAAGCGATACAGTGAGAACGGCACCAGGCCGAACATCTTGGCCTTGACGGCCGCGCGCGACCACATTGTCTGCGCCGCCTTGCGCTCGATGTGATAGTTGATCGCGCCGATCCGCAATCCGCGCCGCACGATCCAGCCGAGACTGGTCCGGGTCGAGGGAACGGTCTCGCTGATGACGGCGTCCGTGACCCAGAAGAAGCGAAAGCCGGCGCGGCGCGCCCGCGCGAAGAAATCGTGGTCGCCGCCGCCGAGGAAGTTGAAACGCAGGTCGAAGGCGGGCTGTCCGAGCTTGTCGAACACCGCGCGCCGGATCAGGCAGTTGCCGCAGCCATAGATCACCGGAACCGGACCGCTGGCATGATAGGCCGGCGCAAACGCCGGATGGCGCCTGAGACTGCCCTTGTGCTTGTCATCGAAATTCGGCCACACCGGCCCGCCGACGATCTCGGCGCCGGAGGTCTCGGCCGCCTGCACCATCCGCTCCAGCCAGTCCGGCGAGGCGACCTCGTCGTCGTCGATCATCAGGAAGTTCTGCGCGTTCGGAAAGGTCTCGAGCGCGGTCTCGAACGCCGCGTTGATCGCCTGGCAATTGCCCTGCCGCGGCTCGACGATGCAGACGCCGCTGAGCTTGCCGGAATTGAGAAACTCGGCGCCGACCGGCGCGCTCTCGCATCGCGAGGCATCGTTCTCGACCACAACGATTGCAAAGCTGCGTTCGGTGCGCTGTGCCGCCACGGACTGTAGCGTCAGCCGCAGGTGCTTCGGGCGCCGGAAGCTCGGAATGCAGATGACGGTCTCAATGGAGCAATCCAGCGCGGGCGAGACGGTTACCCAGGCGCGGTCCGCCACAGCAAGCTCGGTCGACATCTCCATGCCCTCCTGGCAATCGCGATCCGCACGACGCATCATCCCGGCACGGATCGGAATGGGACATGGCCGTCCCAAAGTGACCGACACGGGCGGCAATACGGACGCGGATCGAACCTTACGGCGACCTCATGGCAAAATCCGCTCCAGATGAGACCCGCGTTACCGCAACTTCGTCGCAAGGTTAATTTGAAGTCGAACGAAGCGATTTCCAGGGATGGACAGCCGCGTGGAGCCGGCGGCCTCGCGATCGGCGCCACGCTGTTAGCTGTTCCTTAGGGTTAAGAGCCGTCCCGCGCGCGTGCCGCGTGTGGTGCGCTTTAGTTGGCATTCAATTTGCTGATCAACCCATAAATCCTCGATCGATCCGGTCGCAACAACGCAAAACACTGCCTGAGGTTCACCTTGAAAGCGCTCGACCTCGTCTCGCTCGGCACCAAGCACGTCCGCAACGCCCTCTCGGAAGAGCTCTATTTGCGTACCGGACGCGACGTCACCCGTCCGGCCGCGATCTTCGCCGAGGTGGTCGAACGCTGCAATTACAAGTGCCGCTACTGCGACTACTGGCGCCGCCCGAACTATCGCGACGAGATGTCGATCGCCGAATGGCAGCGCGCGCTCGCGAGCCTGAGGGAGTTCATCGGCGCCTATCACGTCGAGTTCGCCGGCGGCGAGCCCTACATCAAAAAGGGCTTCCTCGATCTCTTGCGGTTTTGCCGCGACAACGACGTCCACTGGGGCGTCACCACCAATGGCGGCGCCTACCTCAACAAGAAGATCGTGGCGCAAACCGTCGAGGCGCGCCCGTTCAACATCAACATCTCGATCGATTCCACCGATCCGGCGATCCACAACTACTCGCGCGGCGTTGAGAACTCGCTGAGCGACATCGTGCAGGGCATCCGCAACGTCGCCGAACAGCGCCGTGCCGAAGGTCTGGATTTCCCGATCATCATCAAGCCGGTCGTTCACAGGCTGAACTTCCGCCGCCTGCCTGAAATGGTCGACTGGATCCAACAGATTGGCGCCACCGCGCTGAGCTTCCAGCCGGTCGAGCAAGGCACGCAGGAGGTCGAGGACGAGCTGTGGATCGGCGAGAACGAGCTCGACGATCTCATCAAGGTCCGCGACGAGCTGCTGCGGATGAAACGCGAGGGCGCACCGATCCTCAACGGCGAGGCCGTGCTGCGAGCCTGGCCGAACCATTTCCGCCGCGAGAAGGCGCCGAAGGAAGTGATGCCCTGCCGCGTCGGCATGCGGAATTATTTCATCCGCTCCGACGGTCGCCTGGAAACATGCTGGTTCTTCAAGCCGATCGGCAACGTGCGTACCCAGACCGCACGCGAGATCTGGTACAGCGAGGAAGCCCGGGCTCGCCGCAAGGAGACCGTCGCCTGCGACAAGCTCTGCCTGTTCACCTGCCTCGCCCAGCGCACGCTGCAGGACAAGCTGAAGATGGGCCTGACGCTGTTGACCAACACCAAGGCCGCCTGACGCAGCAAGAGAGGAACAGCAAAGCCCGGTCGGTCCACGGACAGATCGGGCTTTTGCTTGATCGTGTTGAGCTCAGCCCGCGAACAGCTTGCGGAACAGGCTCGCGGATTCCGGAAACTGGCCGTTGTCGATCTGTGTCGGCCACAGGCCGTCGACATCGAAATAGGCCGCGTAGGCGATCGCAGCCTGATTGGCGGCGAACCAGTCGTGCATCTGCTGCACGAAAAACGCATTGTCGCCGGACTGACCGACACCCCACTCCGGATAGCTCATCAGCTTGCCGTGCTTTGCTGCGAACGTGCGCTGCCATTCGAGACCGAACGGCGCCTTCAGACAGGAATTGGCCCAGCGCTCCGCCGCGCTACCGTCCGATTTGAAGTCGTAGACGTCGAGGCCGATGAAATCGACGACGTCGTCGCCGGGATAGGCGGCGTCGGCCGGCATGTCCTGAGCACCCCAGCCCGGACACCAGTCGAATTTGAAACGGCCGGAATGGCGACGGAAGATTCCGACCACGCGGCGGAACGCCTTGATGTAGTCGTCCGCGTGGCCCTTGGCGAACCAGCCCGAGTTGGAGATGTTCATCTCCCAGCCGAGGCGGATGATCGCCTTCGGATGCGCTCCTGCAATCGCGCGCGCGGCCGCTTCGAACTCGGCATCGTGCAGGCCGCCCGCGACATCGGCGAGCGGCGTGCCTGACATTGTGAGCGGCACCGACCACACCAGATTGCGCGCCGGATTGAGCTTCCTCCAGAGTCCCGGCACCCAATCGAGCTTGTGAAAGTCGTCCCAGCTGCTCTGGCCGTAGAAGTCGACGCCGAGCACCGACGAGCGCGGCCGGCTGAGCCATGTCTCCCAGGCCTGCAGCACATGCTCGCGGCCGGTCTCGCCCCAATTGACGAAGGCGCCGGCGAACCGCTCCGAATCCGCACCGAGCCGAGACCGGGCTGACGGCGCGGCCCGCGCGGTCGACAGTCCGCTCAGGGCCAGTGCCGCGAATGCGAGGGCACCGCGCCGCGTGATTCCGCGATCAGTCGGCATCGTGCATTCCAATGGGCTCGCTCGCGGGGCGCGTGCCAAAAGCACACAGCGCCGACAGTGCGGATGTCTCGAAATGGACTGATGGTGCAGCCCGCCGTTCAGCCGTGCCGCTCACCCACCGGAAATACCATCGAATCTGCATGTGCACTCACCTGCGCCGACCAAATCGGCATTCGAGACGCCAGCACTGCAATATCCGGGCAATATCCCGATTCAGCGTCAAAATCGCGCAGCCGAGCGATGCTTTCCGATCCGCTAACAGCCGCAGCGGGCCGTCATTTGCCATTGCTTAACCATCAACGCCGCCGATAGGGCCATCAAATTTCTCCGGCACCGATCTTGCTGAACCGAGGTTCAGGACAAGTCTGGCGGCCACGATGTTCCGCCCTGACACGGTGTCGCCGGAGAGAGTTACGAGATGAACCCTGTCGCGTTGCTGACCCCGACCTATGGGCGCGATCTGGAAATCTGCACGCTGCTCTGCGAGAGCGTGGATCGTCACGTCACGTCCTTCTCCAGGCACTATCTGCTGGTGCCGGATTGCGACCTGCCGCTGTTCGCGCCGCTGGCCAGCGAGCGCCGCATCATCGTCCCGGCCTCCTCCTTCCTGCCCGACTGGCTGCGGCCGCTGCCGCGCATGATCCAGCGCAAGCGCCGCCAGTTCTGGTGGTCGCTGCGCGCCAAGCCGGTGAACGGCTGGCACGTGCAGCAGATCCTGAAGATCGCGGCGACGATCGCGTTGCCCTATGAGCGGTTCTGCATCCTGGATTCCGACATCGTGTTCTTCCGCGATTTCGACCTTTCGCGCTTCCAGTATCCGAACACGATCCCGCTGCTGAAGATGGCCGATGCCGTCACCGCAGACCAGCCGCGCCATTCGCGCTGGCTCGAGACCAGCCACCAGCTGATCGGCCTGCCGACCCCGCCCTTCCCGGCGCCGGACTTCATCGGGCACATCATCTTCTGGGACAAGCAGACCACCCGGGCGCTCGCCGAACGCATCGAGGCCGTCAGCGGGATGAGCTGGATCGAGGCGCTGTGCCGAACCCGCGAGTTCTCCGAATATCTGCTGTACGGCTTCTTTGTCGAAAACGACGAGTCCGCCGCATTGCGTCACGCCGACGTGCCGAAAACGCCATGCGTCAGCTACTGGGACGATCCGACCCTGAGCAAGGATGAACTCACCCGGCTGCTGCTGCGCGCCAACAGGGACGACGTCGCGTTCTCGATCGCATCGTTCTCGGGGACGCCGGTCGCGACAATTCGTGAGGTCGTGGCCGAGAGCGACGCCATCCTGGCGTCGTCGGCGGCCACAAGGGTCTCGGAGCTCGCCGCATCATGCTGATCGGACAGGCCGGCATCAACCTGACGGCCAACGTGCTCTCGGCGCTGCTTGGGCTGCTCAGCGTGTTCATTTTCACGCGGCTGTTCGCACCGCATGACTATGGCATCTTTCTGCTCGGCGTCGGCTTCGCTTCGGTCATATCGGTCTTCCTGGTCGGCTGGTTTCGCAACCTGATCCTGAGCGGCCACGCCCGCAACGACGGCACCGACGTCCGCGGGCTGGTGGCGTCGGGTTATCTGATCTGCTGCCTCACCGCGCCGATCGCCTATCTGCTGGCCCGCCTCGTCGGCCTCGATACCGCTGCCGCGCTCGCGGCCGTGGTGCTCGCCATTGCGATCGGCCTGTTCGAGCTGACGCAGGATCTGCTGCGTGCACGGCTGAAGGCACTCTCGGTCATGAAGGCAACGCTGGTCCGCGCGGCCGCCCTGCTCGGCCTTGGTGTCGTGGTTGCGCTGGTCAGCCCGACCGGCGTCCTGCTGGTGCTCGCGGCCGCCTCGGCCTATCTCGTCGCGGCGCTCGTGCAATCGCGCAGCGCATGGCGCGGCACCATCGTCAATTTCGACCGCGCCGACCTGCGCTCGCTCGCCCGCACCGGCCTGCCGCTGACCTTGTCGCTGACGCTGCTCGCGATCTCGAGCGTAACCGATCGCTTCATGATCGCGAACCTGATCGGCGCGGCCGACGCCGGCAAATATGTCGCGGCGCTCGACCTGGTGCGTCAGACCCTGATGATGCCGGCGATGAGCATGGCCGCGGCGTTCTTTCCGATGGCCGTGCAGATCCATGCCCGGCAGAACGATGCCGCGGTCAGGACCCATCTCGCCGATTGCCTCGAGCTGCTTGCCGGCGTCACGCTGCCGGCCTGTCTCGGCTTCGCGCTGATCGCCCCCCATGTCGCCAACATCGTCCTCGGCGCCGACTTCCGCGCGGTTGCAAGCGAGATCATGCCGGTCATCGCGATCGCCGTGCTGTTCCAGGTGCTGACGCAGCAATATCTGCATGCGAGCTTCCTGCTGTCGGGACGCAACTCCTTCTACCTGATCAACACCGCCTCGATCATCGCCGCGAATGTGATCGTGTCCTACGTACTGGTCGGCCTTTACGGCACCATCGGCGCGGCATGGGCGCGGCTCGGCGCCGACATCACGGGTTTTGTATGCGCCCTGATCCTGAGCCGCTTCGCTTTCCGGATTCCGATCCCGCTCGGCCGGCTCGCGCTGATCGCGATCGCCGCGCTCGCGATGGCGCTCACCGTCGGCGCGCTCGACCGCGCTCTCGACCTCGCCGATCTCCCCGCCAGCATCGTGCTGATTGGAGCGGGGCTCGCCGTCTATGCCGCGCTCTGCTGGCTGTTCGACATCGCGCGCCTGCGCGGCCGGCTGAAGCGGGGCCTTGTCATGTTCCACACCAGATCCGCAAACAGCAACGTTGGATGAGCCGATGAACAGATCCCTCGCGCTTGCTACGCGTCCCGCCCCGCTCACCGAACTCCCGATGCCCGTCCCCGCTGAAATCCATCCGGAATCATTGCTGGCCTTGCCGCCCGGCGAAGCCAAGCAGAGCCTGCTCACGGTTCACAGCATCCTCGAGGCCCGGCTGCCGGCCGGTCCGCTCTCGATCTACGAGGCCGGCGGCGGCTCGACCAGCTATCTGCCGCTCGGCGTGCTGCGGCGTTCGCATGTGACCGTGGTCGACATCGACGCCGATCAGATCCGCAACAACAGCTATGCGCAGGAAGCCATCCTCGGCGACATCCAGACCCATCGCTTCCCGCCACAGCGTTTCGACCTGATCATCTGCTACAACGTCATCGAGCACATCCCCGATGTAGAGGCCGTGCTGAGCGGGTTCTGCGAGGCGCTGAAGCCGAACGGGTTGTTGCTGATCGGCGCACCGAACCCGAAGTCGCTGTCGGGCATCGTCACGAAATACTCCCCGCACTGGTTTCACGTCTGGTTCTACCGCCATGTGCGCGGCGAGAAGCACGCCGGGCTGCCGGGCGAGGCGCCGTTCCCGACTCACTTCCATCCGCTGGTAACCCTTGGCAACCTCGAGGCGTTCGCGGCCGGCCGCGGACTGCAGGTGATCTACCGGAAGAAGTACGAGAGCCCGCGCTATCCCGAGATGCGCCGGCGCAAGCCGCTGCTGGCCGCGATGATCGACGCGGGCGCGAAGACGATCAACGCGTTGCTGCCGGGCAAGATCGACGTCCGGCACGGCGACTACCATGTGATCTTGCGGAAGCTCGGCTCATGAACGCATTGTGGTCGGAAGCCAGGGTCAAGGTCAGCCACCGGCTGGCGATGCATGTGCAGGTCGAGCGCTTTCGCCTGAACAATGCCACGCCGATGGTGACCTTCACGTTTGACGATCTGCCGAAGAGCGCGGCGACATTCGGCGCCGACATCCTGGAATCTTACGGCGCCCGCGGCACCTTCTACGTGTCGGGCGGACTGGTTGGACTGGACGCGCCGGGCTGGACCACCGGCAGCGCCGACGACGTCGTCTCGCTGCATCGCCGTGGCCATGAGGTCGGCTGCCACACGTTCTCGCACCGCCGCGCCTGCGATCTCGACGAGACCTCGCTGGCCGCGGAGATCGCGCGCAACCGGACCTATTTCCATTCGCTCGATCCGACCATGCCGGTCGAGAGCTTCGCCTACCCGTTCGGCTACGGCTCCTACGCGCGGAAGCACCAGTTGAGGTCGGAATTCCGCACCTGCCGCAGCATCGTGCCCGGTGTGAACAGCGGCGAGGTCGACCTGCAATTCCTCCGCGCCATGCCGTTGATCGACCGCCAGATGTCCCGCGACCGGATCGACATGGCCTTCGCCGAGACGGCAGGCATCAACGGCTGGTTAATTTTCTACAGCCACGACGTCGCCGACGCGCCGAGCCTCTATGGCTGCACGCCTGAGCTGATGACCTACGCGCTGGAGGCGGCGGCGCGGCGCAATGTCCCGGTGCTGACGATGGCGGAGGCGTTCCGATGCGCCCGCGCTTAAACCCTTTGTTTGCCTTTCTGGTGAATAGTCGGCAAATGAGTATGGTTAATTTTTCGTGTTGCGCCTCCGCGTCGTCTCGTGCGGGTTGCGTGGCCCGAAAGAGTGCTCCTCAGCCGATGCGTGCGGCCATTCAGACGGAAGCTGGGGTCAATGCTTAGCTATGACCAGCCGATCGACCGGGCCAAACCGGAGCCGCGCCGGGGCGCAATCCCGGCCGGCTTGAACGTGCTCGAGCTGGTGCGGCTGCTGTGGGCGCGCAAGGTCGCGATCGTCTCGGTCGCGCTGCTGTGCGCCTGCATCGCGGTCGCGATCGGCAAGGGCCTGACACCGAAATATACCGCGGGCGCCCAGCTCTATGTCGATCCGCGCGAGCTGCAGCTGGTCGAGCGCGAGCTGACCCCGCGCGCCCAGGACGTCTCGGGCCTCGCGATGGTGGTCGAGAGCCAGTCGCGCCTGATCACGTCAAACAATGTGCTACTGCAGGTAATCCGCGACACCAACCTGGTGAAAGATCCCGAGTTCGGCGGTGGCGCCGCGAGCGCGGGCCTGCTCGCCTCGCTGCTCGGCCTGTTCGGCGTCGAGCCGCGGACGACGGTGGAGCAGCAACAGCAGATCGAGATGACGACGCTCGACACGATGAACCGCCATATCAATGTCAAGAAGACCGACCGTACCTTCATCGTCGACATCGACGTATGGTCGCACGATCCGGTCAAGGCGGCGATGCTCGCCAACGCGATCGCCAGGGCCTATCTCACCGAGTCCAAGCAGTCGCAGGCCGAGGCCGCACGGCGCGCCACCCGCGACCTGTCCGGCCGGCTGAAGGAGCTGCAGCAACGCCTGCGCAACGCCGAGGAGGCGCTTGCGACCTACAAGGCGCAGAACAACTTCGTCGGCTCGCAGGACAATCTGCTCACCGACCAGCAGCTCTCGGTTGGCAACCAGCGGCTCGCCGCGGCGCGGGCGCTCACGCTCGATGCCCAGGCCAAGTATGACCAGATCGAAGCCAGCCGCCGCGGATCGATGGACGCGGGCGCGACCGCCGAAGCGCTGCAGTCGCCGACCATCGCCAATCTGCGCTCGCAATATGCCGATGCCAAGAAGCGGCAAGCCGAGCTGCAGGGCGAGCTCGGGCCGCGCCATCCGGCGCTGCGCCAGGTCGAGCAGCAGGTCGAGGACCTGCGCCGGACCATCAAGGAAGAGATCGACCGCTTTGCGGTGTCCGCCAAGAACGATCTGACCCGGGCACGCGACTATGAAGCGTCGCTCAACAAGGCGCTCGACGTTCAGAAGCACCAGAGCGTGCAGATGAGCCAGGCCTCGGTGCGGCTGCGCGAGCTCGAGCGCGAGGTCGATGCCAGCCGCGACGTCTATCAGTCCTTCCTCAAGCGCTCGCGCGAGACCGAGGAGCAGGAGAGCCTCAACACCTCGAGCGCGCGCGTGATCGGCGATGCGACGATCCCGCAGCAGCGCACCTTCCCGCCGCCGATGACCCTGCTCGCGATGATCGGCTTCATGTTCGGCACCCTCGCTGCCGCGGCCTGGATCGTTGCAGCCGGCCAGCTGGCGCCCGGCGCCGATCCGATCCGTCCCAGGCTCCAGCCGAAACAGGATGTCGCACCGGAGCGGCAGCCCGTCATCGCCAAGGCCAGGCCGCCCGTGCAGGCCCCGCCCGCGGTCCAGCCGGCTGCTGCTCTCATCGACAAGCCCGTGATCGAGAAGCCGCTGATCGCCGAGCTGCAGGAATCCGATGTCATGCGCACGCTTGGCGGCATCCTGAGCGGCGACAATCCCGCCGACGTCACGCGGTTCGGCTGGCCGACGCTGCGGACCAGTTCGGCGCTGGGGCCGTTCTCCAACACGATGCGACAGATCCATGCGGCGCTGGCGACGGGCGCCGCCCCGGAGGCCGTTCCGGTGCTGGCCGTGATCGGCACCGCCGACGATCCCGATCGTAGCGTTGTCGCACTCAACATCGCGCTCGTCGCCGCGCGCGACGGCGCCCGCGTCCTGCTGATCGACGCCGATGCAACCGTCCACGCCCTGACCGACAGGGTTGCGCATCCCGTCCAGAGCAGGCCGAGCCGGCTCGACTGGCTTACGATCGGCAGCAAGGCGTCCCGCGCCATCAACACCGCAAACGGCATTGCGATCCTGCCGGCGATCCAGGGCAATCCCGCCAAGGCCAGCGAGGCGATCCAGAAGGCGATCGCGCAGGCGCGCTCCGCCGGTGGCTACGACCTCGTGATCCTCGACGGGCCGTCGATGCCGTGGGGTGCGGACGAACGGCGGCTGTTCGACATGGCCGACGGGCTGATCGCGGCGCTGCCGATGGATCGCGACATCAACGCGTCGATGGAAGACATCATCACCGCGCTCGGTGGCGCCGAGCGCAAGCTCGCCGGTGTCGTTCTCAACGAACTCCAGTCCACCATCGCAAGCCAGCAGCACGACAGGCAATATGCGTGAGCGACGCGCCAGCCGCGCCGCGTTCTGGCTCGCTGCTGCGGCAGCGATCGCGAGCTGATCTTCCGATGGCCCGGCCATCGATCCCCGCCATCATCGCCGCCGCATCCATTCTGCTGTCCGTCGCCGCGCGGGCCTGCCCTGCCCTGATCGAAGGCGTCCCGGCGGACCGGATCAAGGCCTTGTCGCGCGGCGTCAACGCCGACGGCTGGATCGTCGATCCGCGGTCGGCGCCGCCGCGCGGCCTGCTGCTCGAACTGCGCAAGGCCGGCCTGACCCACATCCGGTTGCCGGTGCCTGCCGACTTCGTCATGCCGCGCTTCGCCACGAAAGCGGAGATCGACAGCCGGCTGCAAACCATCGATGCCGCGCTGAAGACCCTGCTCGCACTCGGCTATGCGGTGTCTATCGACCTGCATTCGGGTCAGCACTTCAACGCGCTGCACAAGGACGATCCACCCGGCGCGATGGCCGAAATGAAGAGCGCCTGGACCGCGCTCGCGCGGATCATGCAGCGCTATCCCTCCGATCAGGTGTTTGCGGAACTGCTGAACGAGCCGGAGGTCGATGCCGCGCAATGGCAAGGCGAGGTCCGGGAGCTGGCCGGCTTCATTCGCCAATTGCTGCCGCAGACCACGCTGATCACGGGTCCGGTCAATTGGCAGCGTGCGGATTCGCTGCCGGGCTTCGCTCCGCTCGACGATCCGAATGTCGTCTATGCCATCCACTTCTACGATCCGATGGTGTTCACCCATCAGGCCCATTGGGATCGGAGCGAGCCGCTCCACGACGTCGTCGGACTGCCCTATCCGATCCGGGCCGACGATCCGAATGTTCAGCAGTTGCGGGAACAGCTGACCGCGCTGGACAGGCCCAAGGCGCTTGCGATGGTCGACCGCGCCATCCCCGACCGCGGCATCGATAAATGGCTCGAGCCCGCGGCCGCCTGGCAGCGGCAATATTCCCGTCCAATCATTATCAATGAGTTTGGGGTGCTCAAGGCCGGCGCGCCGCGCGACAGCCGGTTGCGCTGGCTCGCCGGCGTCACGGCCTACGCTCGGCAGCAGTGCTGGGGCTGGACCCATTGGGAGATGTCGCAAGGCTTTGGCCTTGCCGACGCCGCCACCGGCAAGGCCGACCGCGACGTGCTGAAGGCGCTGCTCGGGACGCACTGACCCATCTGGTTAACCGGTTCTTACACAATGCGCGGCTAGATCGGCGATGGGGGTGTGGCACGCCACCCGTCCGGTCATTTAGGTCAGAGCCTGTGCGAGCAGACATAGCCCCGCGGCCGCTGTTGGCCGGCGACCTCGTTCCTGCGCTCGGCATCGCCGTGGCATCGATCGCATTCGCGCCGATCATGCAGGCGGCCAATGCAGGGCTCGCGATCGTGGTCGAAGGCCTGATCGGCTGCGCCATCGTGCTCGCGGCGCCTGCCTATGCGCCGTCGATCGCCGTCTTCATCATCTTCTTCCAGAACCTGTTCGTCTCGATCCTGTCGTCCTACATGACGACCGAGCAGGAGATGGATTTCGTCAAGGGCTACAATTTCCTGATCTGCGCGGTGATGTGGCTGGTGACGCTGGCGCTGTACGTGCTGCGCGAGCGCCAGCATTCGCCCGAGATCGACCGGATCATGAATTGGGGGCTGATGACCCTCGCGGTCGTAGGGATGTATTTCCTGCTCGGCGCCACGCAGGACGCGCATGCGGCCCTCGTCTATCTGCGCAACATCGCGTTTCCGCTGTTCCTGTTTCAGCTCTCGCTGCTGACCGCCGCAACCTTCGAGATCCGCATCACGCCGTTCCTGGTGACCGTCGCCACGCTGCTGATCGTCTGCGGCTATGTCGAATTGCTGTTTCGCGATTTCTGGCTCGAAATCACCAACGGCTACACGTTCTGGCACTTCGACGAACTCAAGGCGACCCGCTCCGGAGCCTGGGAAGCCGAGATGCGCCAAACCGGCAATGTCCCGGTCGATCTGATCGACCGCTTCCGCTTCAGCTTTCTCAACAGCCCGTTGTTCGAGGATCTCGGACTGTCGTCGATTTTGCGCATCTTCGGACCGAATATGAGCCCGATCAGCTTCGGCTACGGGATCGCCTTCTCCATCCTGTTCCTGTTCGCGGTCGGATATCGCTGGCTGGCGCTGGTCGCGATCCCGCTGCTGATCCTCTGCAGCGTGAAGGGCGCGCTCATCCTGGTCATCTTCGTGGCTCTGGCCTGGACGGCGACTTGGCTGCTCGGCGCCACCATCACCCTTGCCGTCGCACTGGTCGGACTCGTGCTGTATGCCATCGCGGCGATCTACATCGGACTCCAGATCGGCGACTTTCACGTGATCGGCTTCATGGGCGGCTGGGACGGATTCCTGCACAACCCGATCGGTCGTGGCCTCGGCGTCGGCGGCAATCTCTCTGAAGGCTACTTCTCGATCGACTGGAACGCCGCGCAAGCGGCCGGCACGATGGACGGCGCGGTGGAGAGCGCCGTCGGCGTCTTGCTCTATCAGATGGGGATCGGCGCGGTGGTGCCGCTCGGCTTCTTCTTTGCGGTGGCGCTGCAGGCCTGGCGCCTCTACGCCTCGTCCGGAATCCTCATCCAGGGGCTCGCTGCGTTCGGCACGATGGTGGTGCTGGTGAACGGCATCTTCCAGGAGGAAGCGCTGTTTGCGCCGCCGGCGCTCGGGCTGTTGCTGTGCCTGACCGGGCTCGTGATCGGTCATCATCTGCGCACGCAAGGCGACGCCTGAAGGCTTCCTGCGGATAGCACATGACACGCGATCAAGCCCGGCCGCGCCGCGACCGGGCTCTCCTCGGCGCACGTTGTCAGAGCGGCTTGATCTGCACCTTGCGGAACTTGACCACGCCGGAGCCATACTGGAGCGCGACGTAGCCGCTGGCGTGCTTGGAATCCTGCGCGTCGACGGTCTTCTGGCCGTTCAGCGTCACGACGAAATGCGGCCCCTGCGCCGTGATCTCGTAGACGTTCCACTTGCCGGCCGCCTTCGGCATCGGATCGACCTTGCCGACGTCGACGATCGCGCCGGTGCCGTAGGTCGGATCGGGCCGCTTGTCGAAGATGTTGACCTCGTAGCAGACCTTCGAGTCGATCACCTTGTTGCCTTCGCAGCGGATGAAGACGCCGCTGTTGGCGTCCTCGTCGGTCCAGAACTCCGCCCGGATCTGGAAATCCTTGTACTGGGTCTTGCTGACGAGATAGGAGAGATCCTTGCCGTCGAGCTTGTCGGCGACAAGCGCGCCGTCCTTCATCGCCCAATTGGCCTTGCCGACCTCGTCCCAGTCGCCCTGCTTGGAACTGTCGAGCAGCGTGATCCAACCGTCATCGCCCGATGCGACGGTGGAAAATTGCAGCGCGGCCGCACCGATCACAAGTCCCGCCGCCAGTATCGACACTTGCTTCTTCAAGGTTATCCTCCCGTCTTTTGGTTGGCGCGCAACCTATCATCGTCTGCAGCCGCGTAAATGCGTTTTTCATATTGCAACTGCGTTGTGTCACGGCCCGATGCCGCAATCTTGAGAGCAGACATGCGCGAGCGCGTCTTGTCCGGCGCAAGCGAGAGCGATTAGCATCACGCGACATACGGACGCGGCAGTCGCCCGAACGAACTGACCTGGGAGAACACGATGACGGCGTCGAACCGGTCCTGGCGATACCTGATGATGCCGCTGGCCCTTGCCGGCACGCTGAGCGTCAGTTCCGCGGCAGAACTCAATCCGGCCGCCGTCACCTACCAGCTGCCGGACCAGATTCCATGGAGCCCGGTCGACGCGCGCGGCGCGCAGAATGCCGTGGTGGTCGGCGATCCCTCGAAGCCCGGCTTCTACATGGTCTACACCAAATGGACCAAGGGCAATCATTTCAGCCGTCCGCACTTCCATCCCAACGACCGCTACATCGTGGTGCTGAAGGGCACCTGGTGGGTCGGCTCGGGCCCGAAATTCGATCCCGATCACGGCACCGTGGCGATGCCGGCGGGAAGCTTCGTCACCCATTTCGGCAAGCAGGTGCATTGGGACGGCGCCAGGGAAGAGGACGCCGTGCTGCTGATCATGGGCGAAGGCCCGGCCACCGCGACCGAGGTGGAACAGAAGTAGCCGCGTTGCGCGAAGTGGGGGCGATGCTATCATCACGGCCCAACGAAGGGCTTCCGATGCATCCCGCCGCCAAGCTGCAATTTGCCCGCATCGCCGACGAGTTCGCGCGCTGGCACGCCATTGCCGAACCGGAACGGCCGCCGGCGCCGGCGTGGTGGTGGGGACCGGCATTTGAGATGCGCAATGCCGCCGAACCGCTGCCGTCCAATTGGTGCCGCCGGTTCCGCCTGCCCGACGGTGCGAGCTTCGCGGAGGCGTCGGCGGCGTTGCGCCAGACCCTGGCCGGCCAGGCGATACCGTCCTGGCCGTATGATTTCTCGCGCTTGATCGCTTCGACCGATTCCGACGTCCGCGACCTGCCCGTGCAGCCGTCAGACGACAGCGCGTTTCCGCCCTAGATCCGACCCGGCCTCACCGATCGCCTCGTCGTCCAGCGACGGCTGCAGCGGCGGCGACGTCAGCACCGGCGATGTCTTCAACAATTCGGCGAGATCGCGCGGCTGCAGCGGCCGGCTGAACAGGAAGCCCTGCATCTCGTCGCAGGCATGCGCGCGCAGGAACTCCTGCTGCTCGGAGGTCTCGACGCCTTCGGCCACGATGGTCATGCCGAGCGCCTTGCCCATGCTGATGATCGCCTGCGCGATCGCGACGTCCTCGGAATCATCGGGCAGGTCGCGCACGAAGGAGCGATCGATCTTGATGGTGTCGATCGGGAACTGCTTCATCAGCGACATCGACGAATAGCCGGTGCCGAAATCGTCGATCGCAAGGCGAATGCCCCGGTTCTGGATCGCGTCGAGCACGCGGACCGCGCGCGTCACGTTGCGCATCACCATGCTTTCGGTGACCTCGAGCTGCAGCAGCGCCGGCGACATGCCGCTCGCCGCCAGCGCCTCGTCGATGTCGTCGAGCAGGTTCGGATCGCCGAACTGCCGCGGCGAGAGGTTGACCGCCATCGTCACCGCCTTGAGGCCGCGGTGCTGCCACGCCATGTTCTGCGCGCAGGCTTCCTTCAGCACCCAGCGGCCGATCGGCACGATCAGCCCGATCTCCTCGGCGAGCGGAATGAACTGCCCCGGCGAGACCTTGCCGAGCTCGGGATGGGTCCAGCGCAACAGCGCTTCGACACCGCTGATCTGGCCGCTCGCCATGTCGACCTTGGGCTGGTACTCGAGCGAGAACTGGTCGCGCTCCAGCGCGCGGCGCAGTGCGCTCTCCATCGTCAGGCGCTCGATCGACTGCGCCCTCACCTCGTTGGAGAAGAAGCGGAAGCCGTTCTTGCCGTCCTCCTTGGCGAGATACATCGCCATGTCGGCATTCTTGGTGAGCGTCTGGACGTCGGAGCCGTCGGTCGGATATGTCGCAATCCCGATCGAGGCCGTGGTGTGGCACTCGTGCCCGCTGAGCTGCATGGGCTGGCTGAGTGCGACCAGGAGATCGCCGGCGATACGCTCGACGTCGTGACGTTCGGCGGCGTCCTCCAGGATGACCACGAACTCGTCGCCGCCGAGCCGCGCCACCACGTCGCTCGCCCGCAACGATCCGCGCAGCCGCTCGGCGATCGCCACCAGCAGCATGTCGCCGGCGTCGTGGCCGAGCGAATCGTTGATCACCTTGAAGCGGTCGAGATCGATGAACAGCACCGCGAGCTGCCGGCGATGGCGGTCCGCCGCCGAGATCGCATGACGCAGCATCTCGTTGAAGGTCTCGCGGTTCGGCAGATTGGTCAGGCTGTCATGCGAGGCAAGGTATTCGATGCGCTCGTCGGCCTTGTACTTCTCGTCGGCGCGATCGAAGCTTTCGAGCGCGAACGCCAGATTGTCGGCGAGCCGCTGCAGCAGCTCGGCGAATTCCGGCGTGAACGTATCCTTCTCGGTCGCGACGAAGATCATGACGCCGACGACCTCCCCGCTGACGATCAGCGGAAACGAGGCACCGGACTGCGTTCCATCGCGGCGAGCGCGCTCATGGAAAGCCGCGGTCTCGGTATCGGCAAAATAGTCGTTGATGATGCAGGCCTTGCCCGACCGGAACGCCCTGCCGCACGCACCGCGTCCCTCGGGGTGCGCCTCGCTGGTCGAGAGCGTCACCTGGCTCGCGCCGCTGGCAGCCGGGCCTGCGATCGCGACGATGCGGAGATAGTCGCTGCCGGGCTGTGCGAGCGCGATGGTGGTCGAGGTGAATTTGCCGCCGGTCGCTGCCGCCTCGCAGACCAGTTGATAGAGCTCGGCACGGGACTTCGCCCGCATGATCGCCTCGTTGGTCGCGCTCAGCGCCGCGAACATCCGCGACAGCCGCTCCTTCTGCGCGTCGGCCCGCGCCTTCTCGTCGGCGCGGTCGAAATTGGCCAGCGCGAACGACACGTTCTCGGTGAGCCGCTGCAGCAGCGCCATCATCTCCGGGCTGAAGGTGTTGAACTCGCCGGAGAGGAACACCAGCGCGCCGATCGCCTCGCCGTTCTTGAGCAGCGGCAGGGCCGCGCCGGACTTGCTGCCGCTGTCGCGGACGACCGGATAGACATGCGAGTCAGGACCGAAGTCGCTGAGATAATCGTTGCTGATGCAGGGTCTGCGGGTGCGGATCGCAACGCCGGTCAGCGTCTGTCCTTCCGGACGGGTCGCGTCGGCCGACAACAGGACTTCGCGGGCCCGTACCCGGTCGGGGCCGGAAGCAGCCACGTTCTCCAGGAAGGCCTCGCCCGGCCGCACCAGCCTGATGGTGGCCGAGATGAATTGACCGCCGACCGCCGCGGCATCGCAGACCAGATCGAACAGCTCGCCACGGGACTTCGCCCGCATGATGGCCTCGTTGGTCGCGCTCAGCGCCGCGAACATCCGCCTCAGCCGCTCCTTCTGCTCCTCGGTGCGCGCCTTCTCGTCGGCGCGATCGAAACTGCCGAGCGCATAGGCGACATTGTCGGCGAGCCGCTGCAGCAGCTCGGCGAACTCGGCCGAGAAGGTGTTGCGCTTGGCGGAGATGAACAGCATCACGCCGACGGGCTCGTCGTCGACGATCAACGGAAACGCCGCGCCCGATCGCGCATCCTCGCGGTCGATGATATCGCGGAACGGGTTGTGGGCGACGTCGCCGAGAAAATCGTTCTCGATGCATGCGCGCCGGGAGCGGAATGCCCTGCCGCAAACGCCGCGCCCTTCGGGACGCGCCTCGCTGCGCGAGACGTTGAGGCGGCGCGCATTCTCGGCAGTCGGCCCCGCCACCGCCATCATCTCCAGGAAGTCGTCGCCGGGCTTCGCGATCAGGATGCTGGTCGAGTTGAACCCGCCGCCATGCGCGGCCGCGGCGCAGACCAGCTCGAACATCTCGAGCCGCGACCGCGCGCGCATGATCGCCTCGTTGGTCGCGCTCAGCGCCGCGAACATCCGCGACAGCCGCTCGCGTTCGGCATCGGCCTTGGCCTTCTCGGTGGCGCGGCCGAACGTGTCGAGCGCAACCGAGACGTTCTCGGCGATGCCCGCCAGCAGCGCGATGATCTCCTCGTCGCGCGCCCACGAATTGCCGATGAAGAAGATCAGCACGCCGATGCTCCTGCCGAACCGGGTGAGCGGCAGCGCGACGCAGGCCATCAGACCGCTCTCGCCGGCTTGCGCCTGCGAGGCGCCCGTCGAGATGGGGATGTCGTGCTCGACGCACGGCCGTTTGGTCCGGAACGCCTCGCCGCAGATCCCCTTGCCGTAGAGATTGTCCGGGTCGGTCGAAAAGCGCGTTTGGGTGATCAGGTCGAGCGCCTCGCCGGTGCCGGCGACGGGCTCGAGCCAGTGCGTGTCGGGCTCGGCAAGCAGCACGACCGAGGCGAAGGATTTTCCGCTGAACACCGCGGCGTCGCACACCCGCTGATAGAGATCGTGCTCGGTCTGGGCGCGAAGGATGGCCTCGTTGGTTGCGCTGATGGCGCCGAACATGCGGTTGAGCCGGCGCATCGCCCGCTCGCCGCTCTTGCGCGACGCCTCATGGTCGAAATTGTCGAGCGCAAAGGACACGTTCGCCGCCATGCGTTCCAATAGCGACACGATCTCCTCGCCGAGCGAGTCGACCTCGCGCCGGGTCACCATGAAGACGCCGACGCTGCGGCCATTGCAGAGCAGCGGCATCGCCGCCGCCGCACCGACGCCGGCCGCCGCGAGGCCGCTGCGCCAGGCCGCCGAACGGGCATCGTTGACATAGTCGTTGCTGACGCTGGCGCTCTGATCGCGGAACGCCCGCCCGGCGACGCCTTCTCCTTCCGGAATGTTGGCGAGGGTGGAAATCTTGATGCTGCGCAGACGCGCGACATCGTCGCCGCAACCGGCGGCGAATGTCAGCCGACCGGTATCCGGCTCCAGCAAAAAGACGGTCGCAGCCAGGAAGCTCCCGCTCGAGAACGCGGCTTCGCAGACCTTTCCGTACAATTCTTCTGGCGATTTCGCATACAGGATCGCTTCGTTGGTGGCATTCAACGCCGCGAATGTACGCCCGATGCTCGACTGCACGATCCCTGAAGGCCCCAGGGCCACCCCCTTCAATCCGCCGGGGAACATTGCCCGCGAGAGGCCTAAGTGATGGTTAGTCTATCCGGCAAGTTGTGAGACAAAGTAAACGGCTGACGAATCCCGCAGGCCGTTTTCCGGGATAATACGGGCGCCGGTGTGCCAGGCTGAGGCGGAGGACCGGAGGACCCGGTTAGTCGCCTGGCTTGTGCCGCCAGAGCAGCCAAATTCCGCAGCGCGACCGCGCCCGTTCCATTCAGTGAAATCCTGACCGGGAGCACCCTGCTGGCGGTATGGCGGACCGGATTTTCCGCCCCTTGCCCGGCGGGCTGCGCTTTGAGAGCATGGCGCCGACAACAGCAAGCAAGACCCGCGCATCACGCGGGCGGACCGCGAGGAAAATCCCATGCCGATCGTCCAGGCCGACCGTCTCACGCGCATCGGCGCGGCGCTGCTCCGGGGCGCCGGCGCATCGGAGGAGGAGGCCAATGCGGTCGCCTCCGGCTGCGTCAACGCCAACCTCGCCGGCCATGACTCCCACGGCGTGATCGCGATCCCGACCTATATCGACCGCATCAAGGCCGGCCATATCGTCCCCGGCGCGAAATGGACCGTGGTGCAGGAAACGCCGACCACGACCGTGATCGACGGTCATTGGGGGTTCGGCTTCCATGTCAACGCCAAGGCGATGGAGATGACCATCAACAAGGCGAAGACCGCTAATGTCGCGGCCTGCACCGTGTTCCGGCAGAGCCATGTCGGCCGGCTGGCGCATTACCCGCTGATGGCGATGCGCGAAGGCATGATCGGGATCGCGGCCGCGGATTCCGGCCGCTCGCCGAAACATGTCGCGCCGTTCGGCGGCCGCGAGGCCCGGCTCGGCACCAACCCGCTCTCGATCGCAGTGCCGTCCGATCTCGAGGCGCCGTTCTATCTGGATATGGCGACCTCGGCGGTCGCGGCTGGCAAGATCCAGCTCGCGGTGGCGCGCGGCGAAAGCATCCCGAAGGGTTGGATCATCGATGCCGAAGGGCGCGACACCACTGACCCTGCGGACTACCGCAAGGGCGGCGCGCTGCTGCCGCTCGGCGGCAGCGAAGGCTACAAGGGAAGCGGACTTGCCGCGATGGTCGAGGTGCTGTGCGGCCTGCTGACCGGTCTCGGCTTCGGGGTCGAGCCGACCGGCCGTCACAATGACGGCTGCTTCATGGCGGTGTTCAACGTCGCGGCGTTCCGTCCGCTCAAGGACTTCAAGCGCGAGGTCGCCGACTTCGCCCGCTACCTGAAATCGACGCCGCCCTCGGAAGGGAGCCGCGGCGTGTTCTATCCGGGCGAGATCGAACATCTGCGCGAAGTCGAACGGCGCAGGAACGGCATCGAGATCGAGGATGCGACCTGGGACAAGCTCAAGGCGCTCGCCACCGACTACAAGCTCACCGACGACCTCGATCTTCGCTGACGCATTCAGGTACAGGAGAACGGCATGACACGGCAAATGGCGCTGGTTGGCTTTTTGCAGGCGCAGAACTGCACCAACCTGCCGAGTTCCTGGCGTCACCCGGAGTCGCGCGACGATTCGATGTCGGCGGACTACTATCAGGAGATCGCGCGCATCCTGGAGCGCGGCAAGTTCCATATGGCGTTCTTCGACGATCGCCTCGCAATGCCCGACCGCTACGGCAACGATCACGCCCACACCGTCGAATACGGCATCCGCTGCGTGAAGATGGACCCGATCGTGGTGCTGACGACGATGGGCATGGTCACCACCAGGCTCGGCCTCGCCTCGACGGCGTCCACCACCTATTTCGAGCCGTTCGACGTCGCCCGCCGCTTCGCCACGCTCGACTTGATGACGGGTGGCCGCGCCGCCTGGAACGTGGTGACGTCGGTCAATGACGGCGAGGCGCTCAACATGGGCCGCGCGCAACATCTCGAGCACGATCTCCGCTACGACCGCGCCGACGAGTTCATGGAGGTGGTGCTCGGCCACTGGGATTCCTGGGAAGACGGCGCGCTGATCATCGACAAGACATCCGGCCGCTTCGCCGATCCGGCCAAGGTGAAACGGCTCGATCACAAGGGCGCGTTCTTCACCTCGCGCGGCCCGTTCACGGTGCCGCGTTCGGCGCAGGGCCACCCCGTCGTGATCCAGGCCGGCGCCTCCGGGCGCGGCCAGCGCTTTGCCGGGCGCTGGGGCGAGGTGATCTTCACCGCGGCGCGCAACCTTGCCAATGCCAAGCAGGGCTATGATGCGATCCGGGGCGAAGCCGCCAAGGCCGGACGCGATCCCGACCAGATGTTCCTCTGCAACCTGATCACGCCGGTCACCGGCGCGACCAAGGCCGAGGCCGAGGACCGGATGGCCGTGATCCAGAAGCTGCCGCTCGAAATCGACGCGCTGTCGCTGCTCGCCGAAGGCCTCAACTTCGATTTCGGCGCCAAACCGATCGACGAGCCGCTGACCACCGAGGAGCTGCACGGCATGCAAGGCATGCTCGGCATCCGCGACGGCGTGCTGCGCACCTCCGGCAAGACCAATCCCTCGACCCGCGACTTCATCACCTTCTCCGGCCGCGGCCAGGTGCAGGACGCGATGGTCGGCGGCCCGAAGGAGATCGCCGACCGGCTGGAGGAAATGTTCGAAGGCCGCGGCTGCGACGGCTTCGTCATCGCGGCGAGCTATGTGCCGGGCTCCTACGCCGACTTCGTCGATCACGTGGTGCCCGAGCTGCAGAAGCGCGGCCTGTTCCACAAGGACTACGCCGGCACGACGCTGCGGGAAAATCTCGGACTGAAGCGCCCGGCTGCCGGCGCATGGAAGACCCGCGCGCAGGCTGCGGAATAAAAGGACATCATCATGCGCTGGCTGAAATTCACCGCCGCGGGTACTACGTCTTGGGGCCTCGTCGAGGGCGACACCGTCATCACCGTGAACGGCGATCCATTCGGCGAATGGAGCAAGACGGTGAAGACCCACGCCTTGAAGGACGTCAAGATCGAGCTGCCGCTGATCCCGCGCACCTTCTACTGCGTCGGGCTGAACTATCTGAAGCATCTCAAGGAGGCCGCCGACAAGGCCGGCACCGTGCCGAACGTGCCTGATCGACCCGAGATCGGCTACCGCGCGCAGAACGCGCTGATCGCCCATGATGAGAATGTCGTGATCCCGGCAAGCGCGACCGAGAAGATCCATTACGAGGGCGAGCTGGTCGTGGTGATCGGCAAGACCGCCAAGCACCTGACCGAAGCCAATGCGCTGGACTGCGTGTTCGGATACACCATCGGCAACGACGTCTCCGAGCGCAGCTGGCAGAAAGCCGACCGCGGCCTGTGGCGCGCCAAGAACGCCGACACGTTCAAGCCGATGGGCCCGTGGATCGAGACCGATGTCGATCTCGACCGCATGGAGACCGCGATCCGGGTCAACGGCAAGGAGACCGGCCGCTTCCGCACCAACGAGATGATCTTCGGCATCGTGCCCTTCCTGGTCGAGCTCTCGAAATACTTCACGCTGTCGCCCGGCGACGTGATCTGGATGGGCACCGACGGCGCCTCGCCGGACCTGAAGGACGGTGACGTGGTCGAGATCGACATCACCGGGATCGGGACATTGCGGAACAGGTTCGTGAAGGAGAAGGTGTGAGGGCGGGTGCCCCCTCGCTATTGCTGGCGCGCGTGCTCCATACCTAGGTGTCGTCCCTGCGAACGCAGGAACCCATGCTCCGGAGCTTGTGTGAGTGAAGCGACTCGTCGTTCCGACATCGCTCAACAATAACCACTGGTGGCTATGGGTCCCTGCGTTGGCAGGGACGACACTGAACCAGTTGAGGCATCGGAGGTCGGATCGGATGGCTCACCGCCCAACTCCCGGCGGGCTCTTCACATGATCGATGAAGGCGCGCAGCTTCGGCATGATCTGGCGGTGGCCGGGATAGTAGAGAAATACGCCGGGCGTTGTCGTCGCGAATGGCTCCAGCACGCGCACGAGCTTTTTCTCCTTCACGGCGCCGGCGACCAGCGGCGCGGGCACTTGCGCCAGTCCGACGCCTTCAATGGCCGCGCCGACCAGTGTCGGGAAATCATGGCCGATGAACGATCCCGAGACGGCAAGCTCGATCGAGCGGCCGTTGTCGTTGAGCGACCACGGCGCGAGCCCGCCGTTCGATCGCCGCAACCTGAGGCACGCGTGTTCGCGCAGATCGTCCGGACGTTTGGGCCGGCCGCGGCGCGCGAGATAATCCGGACTGCCGACGACGGCGAAAGGGAACGGCTTGGTCAGACGCACCGCGATCATGTCCGGGTTGATGAACTGGCCCATCCGGATGCCTGCATCGAAACCTCCGGCCGCGAGGTCGACCAGCTCCTCGCTGGCGGCGAGCTCGACCTCGATCTCGGGATAGGCCTTGCAAAATGACGCGATCAGCGGCTCCAGCAGGATCGGCACCACCGAGCGCGGCACGGTGAGACGCAACAGCCCCGCCGGCTTCTGCCCGAGCTCGCGCGCGGCGCCGCTTGCGGCGACCAGCTCCTCGAATGCGGGCCTGGCACGCGCCAGGAATCGTTCGCCGGCCTCGGTGAGGCCGACGCTGCGGGTGGTGCGGATGAACAGCACGGCGCCGAGGCGCGCCTCGAGCGCGCGCACCGCCTGGCTGATCGCCGACGGCGTCACCGCGAGCTCGGTCGCCGCGCGACGAAAGCTGCGGTGCTGGGCGACGCTGAGGAACGCCTCCACGCCGTCGAGCGCGCCCTGCCTGACTGTGAAGTTCTGCTTCATGGCCCGTTAACATTATCGCGAATAGTCGCGCACGGGAAGCCGCCCTACATCGGAGCCACAGGCAGCAGCACCGCGACGCGCGCTGCTCCACGCGACATCACGACATCAGTCGTGAACGGAGATCTGCGACCGATGAAAACAATCCGTCACACCCTCCTTGCCCTCACCCTCACTTCGACAGGTTTAACCTCCATGACCGCTCCCTCTCTTGCCCAAGCCCAAACACAGGCCCAAGCCACGTCCACCATCACCACCGGCGTGATGGTGATCCTGACCGTCAAGGCCGGCGTCACCCGCGAACAGGTGATGGCCGTGATGCCGGATGAAATCCGGCAGACCGTGCAGCTCTATCTCAGCGGCAAGGTTCGTGAATGGTATTCGCGGTCCGACGGGCGCGGGGTCATCCTCCTGCTCGATGCCAAGGATACATCCGAGGCGCACGCGATCATGGAAGGGCTGCCGCTGTCCAAGCTTGACATCATGGACCACGACTACATCGCGGTCGGCCCGCTGCTGCCGCTGCGCCTGCTGGTCGGCAAGCCTTAAGCGTCAGGCCCTGAGTGCCTCGCCGAGGCCGGACCCGATCGCCGGGTCCGGCCTCACCGGATCGACAGTCAGACGGGAGCCGACCGTGCCAGTAAGTCTCAACATTCCATTCCTGCTCAGCGTCGCCGGAGCATTTCTGACGAGTGCCGTGGTGGCCGCGACCTATGTCTGGCCGGCGCTCCGCACCTGGCCGCGCCATGAGGCGCTCCGGCTGCTTGCGGCTTTTCATGCCTTCCGGTTTCTCGGGATGAACTTCATGGTCACAGGCTTCGTGTCGCCGGAGGTGAACCCGGTGTTTGCCAGCGCGGTCGGCTGGGGCGATCTGACCGCGGCAGCTCTCGCGCTGCTCTCGATGGCGGCACTGTCGTGGCGCTGGCCGGTGGCCATTCCGATCGTCTGGTTCTTCAACATCTGGGGCACGCTGGATCTTCTCAACGCCTACTTCATGGGCGCGACGAAGAATGCGGATCCCGGCCTGTTCGGCGCCGGCATCTATATTCCGGCGCTCTACGTGCCGCTGCTGCTGGTCAGCCACGTCATGGTGTTCATGCTCCTGACGCGGACCAAGTCAGCGGAACAAGCACAATAACCCGTCATCCCCGCGCAAAGGCTTCGCCTTTGTCGCTGGAGGTGCGAGCGGAGCGAACCTCGAAGGATGCACGGCCCGGCTGGTGGCCGTTCGCCCTTCGAGACGGCCGCTTCGCGGCCTCCTCGGGGTGACGGGACAAGAAGTTGAGCGCGTGGCTCCGGCGTGGCCTTCGCGGCGGCATCTCCATCAAAACGGCAACGCCACGCCGGTCTTGATCTCCTTCAGGATCACGTTGGTGCGGACGTGGCGGATGCCTGGGATGCGGAACATGAACTCGTCGAGGAATCTGTTGTAGGCGTCCATGTCGCGCACGACGACGCGCAGATGATAGTCGGCATCGCCTGTTGTCGCGAAGCACTCCAGCACCTCGCGGCGCTGCATCACCCGCGCGACGAACTCGTCGACGAATTTCGTGTCGTGCCGCTCCAGCGAGACGTGCAGGATCGCCGAGGTCGCAAAGCCGGCGCGATCGCGCGCAACCAGCGCCGAATAGCCCGAGATGACGCCGGACTCCTCCAGCGCGCGGACCCGGCGCCAGCATGCCGACGTCGACATCCCGACGGTTTCCGCCAGCTGCTGGTTGGTGGCACGGCCATCCTTCTGCAGCTCGGCGAGGATTTTCTCGTCTTGCTCTTCGATCACCGCAGAGCTCCATTTTGGTCGATCATACCAATATACGACGTTGAACGCAAAAACATACCGAAATTTAGGTCAATGGCGAACAGATAGGTAGGATCTACCAGACACGCAGGCATAGCCTTGCCCATTACATATTGCGATTCCCGGAGGGGTCAGTCATGGGCCAGATGCTGCAACTCGACGCCTACCAGCTGTCCGAGCGCTACAGCCGCGAACGTGGCCGCGTTTTCCTCACCGGCACGCAGGCGATCGTGCGCATCGCGCTCGACCAGATCAGGCGCGACTGGGCCGCTGGGCTCAACACCGCGGGCTTCATCTCCGGCTATCGCGGCTCGCCGCTCGGCGGCGTCGATCTCGAACTGTGGAAGATCGGCGAGCGGCTGAAGGAGAGCCGCATCGAATTCCTGCCCGCGGTCAACGAGGACCTCGCCGCCACCGCCGTGCTCGGCTCGCAGCAGGTCGAGACGCAGAGGGATCGAAAGGTCGATGGCGTGTTCGGGCTGTGGTACGGCAAGGGCCCCGGCGTCGATCGCTCCGGCGATGCGCTGAAGCACGGCAATGCCTATGGCTCCTCACCGCATGGCGGCGTGCTGGTCGTTGCCGGCGACGATCATGGCTGCGTGTCGTCCTCGATGCCGCACCAGTCCGACGTCGCGTTCATGAGCTGGTTCATGCCGACGCTGCATCCGGCCGATGTCGGCGAATATCTCGCGTTCGGCGAATATGGCTACGCGCTCAGCCGGTTTTCCGGCATGTGGGTCGGCTTCAAGGCGATCTCGGAGATCGTCGAATCCGGCGCCTCGGTCGAGCTTGCGCCGCCGCGCGCGTTCGTGCGGCCGGATTTCGTGCCGCCGCCCGGGGGCCTGCATTATCGCTGGCCGGATCTGCCGGGCCCGCAGATCGAGGAGCGGCTGGAGGCGAAGAAGCACGCAGTCTACGCTTTTGCGAAAGCCAATCCGATCGACCGCCGCATCTACGACATCAGGGACGCGACCTACGGCATCGTCACCACGGGCAAGGCGCACCTCGATCTGATGGAGGCGCTGCGGCTGATAGGGCTGGACGAGGCCGCCTGCCGCCGCTTCGGCATCGACATCTACAAGGTTGGCATGGTGTGGCCGCTCGCGCTGCATGATGCGATGGAGTTCGTGAAGGGCAAGCGCGAGATCCTTGTGGTCGAGGAGAAGCGCGGCATCATCGAGAGCCAGTTCAAGGAGTATTTCTATGACTATCCCGGCTCCAAGCCGGAGCGGATGGTCGGCAAACATGACGAAACCGGCGCGCGGCTGATCTCCTGGACCGGCGAATTGTCGCCGCTGATGCTGGCCGGTGTGCTGGCGCGGCGGCTCGATCCGATGTTTCCCGAATTGCAGCTCGCCCGCCGCGTCGCCGCGCTCAGGCCCGAGCAGGACCGCATGATCGCCGTCCCCGGCGCGACGCGCACGCCATATTTCTGCTCGGGCTGCCCGCACAACACGTCGACCAAGGTGCCCGAGGGCTCCAAGGCGCTGGCCGGCATCGGCTGCCACTTCATGGCGAGCTGGATGGACCGCGAGACCTCATCGCTGATCCAGATGGGCGGCGAAGGCGTCAACTGGGCGGCCTCGTCGAAATTCACCGGCAACAGCCATGTGTTCCAGAATCTCGGCGAAGGCACCTACTACCATTCCGGCTCGATGGCGATCCGCCAGGCGATCGCCGCCAACGCCAACATCACCTACAAGATCCTGTTCAATGACGCGGTGGCGATGACCGGCGGCCAGCCGGTCGACGGCCCGGTCAGCGTGCAGGCGATCGCGCACAGCGTCCGCGCCGAGGGCGTGTCGCGGATCGCGCTGGTATCGGATGAACCCGCGCAGTTCTCGCCGGCGGATTTGCCCGCCGGCGTCACCATCCATCCGCGCGAAGAGATGGACGCCGTGCAGCGCGAGCTGCGCGAAATTCCCGGCGTCACCGTGCTGATCTACCAGCAGACCTGCGCCACCGAGAAACGGCGGCGGCGCAAGCGCGGCACGATCAAGGATCCCGCACGGTTCGCTTACATCAACGACCTCGTCTGCGAGGGCTGCGGCGATTGCTCGGTGGAATCGAATTGCCTCAGCGTCGAGCCGAAGGAGACGCCGTTCGGCCGCAAGCGCAAGATCAACCTCTCGACCTGCAACAAGGATTTTTCCTGCCTCAACGGCTTCTGCCCGAGCTTCGTCACCATCGAAGGCGGCAAGCGGCGGGCGAAGGGTGCAAGCGCGATCGATCCGCTGGCGCGCGCCGCGGCACTTCCGGCGCCGGAGCTTGCGGCACTGGAAAAGCCCTACGATCTGCTGGTCACCGGCGTCGGCGGCACCGGCGTCATCACGGTCGGTGCGCTGATCGCGATGGCTGCACATCTCGAGGGCCGCGGCGTCTCGGTGCTCGACTTCACCGGCTTCGCCCAGAAATTCGGCCCCGTTCTGAGCTATCTGCGGCTGGCGGCGGCGCCCGAGGCGCTGCATCAGGTGCGGATCGACCAGGGCGCGGCGGACGCGCTGATCGGCTGCGACCTCGTGGTGAGCTCGTCGGCCAAGGCCTCCGGCACCTATCGCAAGGGGATGCGCGGCGCGGTCAACATCGCTGAGATGCCGACCGGCGACGTGGTTCGCTTCCGCGACGCCGACCTCGCCTCGCCGGTTCGCTTGCGCGCCATCGAGCGGGTGATCGGATCGGGCAACCTCACCGCGATCGACGCCAATGCGCTGGCCGAGCGGCTGCTCGGCGACAGCGTCTTCGCCAACATCATGATGCTCGGCTTCGCCTGGCAGCAGGGCCTGGTGCCGGTGTCGCTGGACGCACTGACCCGCGCGATCGAATTGAACGCCGTCGCGGTCGAGCGCAACAAGCAGGCGCTGGCCTGGGGGCGGATTGCGTTCGCCGATCCGGAGTTTTTGCCGAAAGCGGAGAACGCCGACGCCAACGCCCCGGAGACGCTGGAACAGATGATCGCGCGACGCGCAGACTTCCTTCGTGACTATCAGGACGCGGCCTATGCGGCGCGCTATCGCACCACGGTCGACCGCGTCCGTCGCGCCGAGGCCGCGCTCGGAAGCGAGACATTGACCGACGCCGTCGCCCGCTCACTGTTCAAGCTGATGGCCTACAAGGACGAGTACGAGGTGGCGCGGCTGCACATGCAGACCGGCTTCCTCGAGACCCTCAAGCGCAAATTCGATGGTGACTTCACGGTGCAGTACCATCTCGCGCCGCCGCTGTTGCCGGCACGGCTGGATGCACGCGGCCGGCCACGCAAGCGCGCGTTCGGCCAGTGGATCCAGACGCCACTCCGCTTGCTGGCGCAGCTCAAGGGACTGCGCGGCACGCCGTTCGACGTATTCGGTTATACCGCGGAACGCCGCGCCGAGCGCGAGCTGATCACCTGGTACGAGGCGCTGATCGAGACCATGCTCGGCAAGCTCGATGCCGCGCCGCTGCCCGATCTCGTCGCACTTGCAAAAGCGCCGATGGAGATCCGCGGTTACGGGCCGGTCAAGGATGAAGCGATCGAAAAGACCAAAGCGGAGGTGGTGCGGCTGACCGCGCTTCTCACCTCCGCCCCGTCAGATACCAACGACGGCTCAGGCCGCCGCGCCGCGCTTGGCGGGTGAGATCAAGCCGACCACGACGGTCGCAATCACGGCCACCACGATGTTGAGCAAGAGCGCGCCGAGACCGACATAGAAGGTGTAGCTGGCATCGCCAAGCGAGATGCTGGCGAGCGGCTTCAAGCCGTTGCTCCACGCCGTGTAGGTGCCCCAGCCGATGCCGACCGCCCAGCCGAGCAACAGCGCTTCGGCGCGGAACCAGACGGTGAACAGGCCGAACACCAGCGCCGGCAGCGTCTGCACGATCCAGAGACCGCCGAGCAGTTGCAGGTCGAGCGCATATTGCGTCGGCAGGAACAGGATGAAGGCGAGCGCGCCGACCTTCACCACCAGCGAGGTGATTTTCGCCACCGACGCCTCACCGGCATGCGAGATGTCCGGATTGACGTAGGACTTCCAGACATTGCGGGTGAACAGATTGGCGGCGCCGATGCTCATCACCGCGGCCGGCACCAGCGCGCCGATCGCGATCGCCGAGAATGCGAAGCCCGCGAACCATTCCGGAAACAACGTCTTGAACAGCATCGGCACCACGTCGTTCGGCGACGTCACCTTGATGCCTGCGGCATAGGCCATGTAGCCGAGCAGCGCGATCAGCCCGAGCAAGAGCGTATAGGCCGGCAGCAGGATCGCATTCTTGCGGATGGTATCCGCCGACTTCGAGGCGAAGATGCCGGTCAGCGTATGCGGATACATGAAGGCGGCGAGCGCCGAGCCGAGCGCCAGCGTCGCATAGGGCAGATACTGGGCCGGCTTCAGCGTCAGTCCGGTGGCGCCGCCCTTCGCCGTGAAGGCATCGTTGGCCGCCGAGAACACTGCGCCATAGCCGCCGAGCTTCGAGGGCACCACGACCACCGCCGTCAGCACCACGATATAGATCATGATGTCCTTGACGAAGGCGATCAGCGCCGGCGCGCGCAGGCCGGAGCTATAGGTATACAGCGCGAGGATCACGAAGGCCGCGATGATCGGCAGTTCGCCGGTCAGGCCCATCGCCTTGATCACCACCTCCATGCCGATCAGCTGGAGCGCGATATAGGGCATGGTCGCGACCAGGCCAGTCAGCGCCACCGCGAGCTCGAGACTGCGCGAGCCATAGGCGCCATGGACGACATCTGCAGCGGTGACGTAGCCGTTGGCGTGCGCCTTCTTCCACAGCACCGGCATCACGGCGAATACGAAGGGATAGACGATGATGGTGTAGGGCAGCGCGAAGAAGCCGTAGGCGCCGACCGCGTACACCAGCGCCGGCACCGCGATCACGGTGTAGGCGGTGTAGAAGTCGCCGCCGACCAGGAACCAGGTGATCCAAGTGCCGAACTGGCGGCCGCCGAGACCCCATTCGTCGAGATGCTCGCTGACCGGGCCGGATTTCCAGCGCGCGGCGAAGAAGCCCATCACGGTGACGAGGGCGAAGAAGAAGATGAAGACGGAGAGCGCCACCCAGGCGATATGATCGGTCATGGCCGCCCCTCACCGCTGCTCGTCGGCGTCAGGCCGCCGGCTGCGATAGACCAGCCAGATCAGCAGCGAGGAGATCGGCACCCAGGCGAGCTGGTACCAGTAGAAGAAGGGAAAGCCGAACAGCGAAGGCTCGGCGAAATTATAGAACGGCACCCACAGCAAGCCGATGAACGGCAGCAGCAACAGAATCCACATGGCTCATTCCCCAGCCCGGGGTCCGATCAAAACCGGCGGTGTTGCCGGCGTCCCGTCATCGACGACCCCAGGAACCATTCGTTGCGTCTAGAATCACGGTTGCGGCATGGCGATGCAAAAAAATGTGATCGTTGTGCCGGCTGGACACCTACTCCGCCTTGATGCCCGCGTCTTGGATCACCTTGCGCCAACGGGCCTCCTCGCCGGCAAAGTAGCGGTCGAGCTCGGCCGGGGGTGATGCCACCATCACGAGGCCCTCATTGACGCTGAGCTTCCTGAGGGCCTCCGCCTGCACGGCCTTGGCCGCGGACTTGTTGAGCCGGTCGATGATCTCGGGCGGCGTGTTCGCAGGAGCGTAAAGGCCGTACCAGGATTCCGCGGCGTAGCCCGGCACACCGGCGTCGGACACCGTCGGCAATTGCGGGAACGACGCCGAACGCTCGGCCGAGGTCACCCCGATCGCACGCAATTGCCCGGCTTCGACCAACGACGCGCAGCTTGCCACCGTCGTGAACATCACCTGGATCTGGCCGCCCAAGAGGTCGGTGATCGCGGGTGCCGCGCCCTTGTAGGGCACGGTGGTCAGATTGACGCCCGCCATGTGCTTGAACAATTCGCCGGCCAGATGCGCCGAGGTGCCGGTGCCATAGGTCCCGTAGGACAGTTTTTCCGGATCGGCCTTTGCAGCCGCGATCAGATCGGCGATCGACTTGATCGGCGAAGCAGGATTGACCACGACGACATTGAACGAGCGCGCCACCAGCGCCACCGCGGCAAAGTCCTTATGCGCATCGTAGGGCAGCCTGGAGTAGAGGCTCGGGTTGACGGCGTTGGCGAAGGTCGCCATCAGCAGCGTGTAGCCGTCGGCCGGGCTGGCGGCGACGCTCTGCGTGCCGATGATGGTGCCCGCCCCCGGCTTGTTCTCGACGATCACGGTGACGCCGAGATCCTTCTGCATCTCCTGCGCCAGCGTGCGCGCGACGACATCGGTGCCGCCGCCCGGTGCGAACGGCACTACGATTTTCACGATATGGTCGGGATAGAAGGCGCGCGCCGGCGCCTGCAGCAGCACATTTGCTGCGATCGCGAACAGGATGGAGGTCAGGACACGACGCGGCATGGCAGGCCCCGGCAGATGAGGCAACCTTCATACACGCCCACGCCATGCAAGGGATGCCGGGTGGTCATGACGCGGCAAGGAGCGCCATGCTGCCAGCCCCGTCCTCCTGAGGAGCGCGCAGCGCGTCTCGAAGGATGCACGGCCCGTTCTCTGGCCGATTCATCCTTCGAGGCTCGCTCCGCTCGCGCCTCCAGCGACAAAGGCGAAGCCTTTGCGCGGGGATGACGGAGATAGAGTGCTGCGCACACCGTCCCTCACGAATACGGATTGATCAGCTTCTGCTGCTCGGTGGCGTGATGCACCAGGAGATCGATGAAGACGCGCACCTTCGCCGAGAGGTGATGGCGGTGCGGGTAGATCGCGTTCATGGTGAGCTCGACCGGACGGTATTCGGGCAGCAGCCGAACCAACTTCCCCGATTCGAGTTCGTCCCGGACCAGGAAGCCCGCCGCGAGGAACACGCCGACGCCGGCGAGCGCCGCGAGTTTCAGCGTCTCGCCGCTGTTGGAGACGAGATTGCCGGCCACCTTCACCGCTGCCGGCGCGCCCTTGCGGTCGACGAAGTGCCACTCGTCCCCAAACGGATAGTTGATATGGCGAACGCAGTTGAGGGTCGCGAGGTCGTCGAGCCGCTCCGGCTTGCCGTGCGCCTCGACGTAGTCATGCGAGCAACACAGCACGTGCCGCCAGGTGGCGATGCGGCGCACGATCAGCGCGGAATCGCGCGGCTGGATCATCTGCACGGCGAGATCGAAGTTTTCGTCGAGCAGGTCGGCCGAGCGTTCGCCGATCATCAGGTCGACCTTGACCTCGGGATAGGTGGCGAGGAACTCGGTCACCGTCGACGACAGGAATTGGACCAGATGGGTGTTGGTGAAGATGCGCAGCGTGCCGCGCGGCACCGATTGCTGCGCGCTTGCCACCTCATCGGCCTGCTCGATGTCGGCGAGGATCTGGATGCAGCGCTCGTAATAGGCCTGGCCGACCTCGGTGAGGCTGACCTTGCGCGTGGTGCGGTTGAGCAGCCGGGCTCCGAGCCGGTCTTCCAGCGACTGGACGTGGTTGCTCACCATTGTCGTGGACATGTTGAGCTTGCGGCCGGCGGCGGAAAAGCCGCCGGAATCCACGACCCGGACGAAGGCGGTCAAACTGGTCAGGCGATCCATGTAACAAGGTCCGGATTATCAGCGCTGGCTTGATAATGCTTCCAGTTTTATCGGGATTATCACAGCGGGGAGGACATTGCATCTAAGGGGCGTATCCGGCGCCCTTTCTGGAAGGACGCGAATGTTCGGCCAGGAGACAATCATGTCGACCACGTCCTATATCTCTGAAGAATCAGCCAAAATTGCCCTTCGCCCGGCGCGGCGGACAGTCAAGCGGGTGGCGCTTGGGCTCGCCGCTGTGCTCGGCGTCGCCGTGGCCAGCGACTTCGGCTACGACTACCTCACCACCGGCCGCTACCTCGAATCCACCGACGACGCCTATGTGAAGGCGGACTCCACGATCATCGCCCCGAAAGTGTCGGGCTACATCGCCCGCGTGCTGGTCACCGACAACCAGCCGGTGAAGGCCGGCCAGCTGCTGGCCGAGATCGACGACCGCGACTATCGCACGGCGCTCGGTCAGGCCAAGGCCGATGTCGACGCGGCCGATGCCTCGGTGCGCAATCTCGATGCTCAGATCGCCTTGCAGCGCCCGATCATCGACCAGCAAACCGCCGATGTCGCCGCCGCCGAAGCCAATCTGAAATTCGCGCAGGAGGAGCAGGTTCGCTCCGATGGGCTGATGAAGACCGGCTCCGGCACCATCCAGCGCGCCCAGCAGACCGACGCTGCGCTGCGCGCCAGCACCGCGCAGTTGCAGCACTCGAAATCGGGCCTGCTCGCCGCCGAGCGGAAGATCGAGGTGCTCACCACCCAGCGCGCGCAGGCCGTGGCGCAAGTCGACCGCGCCCGCGCGGTCGAGCGGCAGGCCGAGCTGAACCTGTCCTACGCACGGATCACCGCGCCGGTTGACGGCACGGTCGGCGCCCGCACGCTCCGCGTCGGCCAATATGTGCAGGCCGGCACCCAGCTGATGGCGGTGGTGCCGCTCGATGCGGTCTATGTGGTCGCCAATTTCAAGGAGACGCAGCTGACCCACGTCCGCAACGGCCAGCCGGTCGAGCTCACTGTCGACAGCTTTCACGGCACCACGCTGAAAGGCCATGTCGACAGCCTGTCGCCGGCCAGCGGTCTCGAATTCGCGCTGCTGCCGCCGGACAACGCCACCGGCAACTTCACCAAGATCGTGCAGCGCGTGCCGGTGAAGATCGTGCTCGACGATCACAGCCTCACCGGTCTCTTGCGGCCGGGCATGTCGGCGATCCCGACCGTCAACACCAAGGCAACCGTGCTGGCCGAGCGCGAGGAGAAGCGGCGGCTGGCGTCGGCGCCGCGGCCGAGCGGCGGCTAGCGTTCGAACGTTCTTTGACTGATTTGACGCGATCGGCCGTAAGGGTCGATCGCGTTTTGCTGTGGCCTTCTTCGTTCCGCGCACGCCGGTGGAAGGGCGCCCTCCCCCCTTGCGGGGGAGCGTTGGGGAGAGGGGTGCCGCTGGCGCTGAGATCAGACGGATCGCGATTGCGCACCTGCTGCAAGTGACGCGTCGGCAGGATTGAAGCAGTTCGGGCAATTGACGTCAGCGCCCGGGGCCACCCCTCTCCCAACCCCTCCCGCAAGGGGAGAGGGAGCCTGAGAGATGTGCCCACCTCACTTGTCGACACCGCGGGGCCACAGTGGCAGCCATGTCGATTATCAATTTCCGCCGGACAATCCTTCCAGTCTTTCCCGGATTATCGAAACCGGCCGCCTAATACATCTTGCATGGGCAAGCAAGGACGATTCCAATGACCGCGCTCCAGCCCACAGCCAACGCCGCCGCCCTCCCGTCGCCCGCAGCGCCTGCTGCGCCCGCGATCCCGACCAGAACCTGGATCGCGGTGATTGGCGCCACGCTCGGCGCGTTCATGGCGGTGCTCAACATCCAGATCGTCAACGCCTCGCTTGCCGACATTCAAGGCGGCATCGGCGCTGGCATCGATGATGGCGGCTGGATCTCGACATCCTATTTGATCGCCGAGATCGTGGTGATCCCGCTCTCCGGCTGGCTCGCGCAGGTGTTCTCGGTGCGCATCTATCTGCTCACCAACGCGTTCCTGTTCCTGGTATTCTCTGGCGCTTGCGCGCTGGCGCAGGACCTGCCGCAGATGATCGCGTTGCGCGCCGTGCAGGGCTTCACCGGCGGCGTGCTGATCCCGATGGCATTCACGCTGATCATCACGCTGCTGCCGAAGGCGAAGCAGCCGATCGGGCTTGCGCTGTTCGCGCTGTCGGCGACGTTCGCGCCGGCGATCGGCCCGACCATCGGCGGCTATCTCACCGAGAACTGGGGCTGGCAGTACATCTTCTATGTCAATCTGGTGCCCGGCGCCGTGATGATCGCGATGCTGTACGTCTCGCTCGATCCGACCCCGATGAAGCTGTCGCTGATCCGCCAGGGCGACTGGCTCGGCATCATCACCATGGCGATCGGCCTCGCCGCGCTGCAGACCGTGCTGGAAGAGGGCAACAAGGACGACTGGTTCGGCTCGCCCTTCATCGTCCGCCTGTCGGTGATCGCAGCCGTGGCGCTCGCCGCCTTCCTGATCGTCGAGTTCACCGTCGAGAAGCCGCTGCTCAATCTGCGCCTGCTCGCCCGCCGCAATTTCGGCTTCGGCATGCTGGCCAACTTCCTGCTCGGCATCGCGCTGTACGGCTCGGTGTTCATCCTGCCGCAATATCTGTCGCGCATCCAGGGCTACAACGCCGAGCAGATCGGCATGGTGCTGGCCTGGACCGGCCTGCCGCAGCTCGTGCTGATCCCGCTGGTGCCGCGGCTGATGCAGCGCTTCGACCCCCGCATCGTCATCGGCATCGGATTTGCGCTGTTCGCCGGCTCCAACTTCATGAACATCTACATGACCAACGACTATGCAGCCGATCAGCTGCTTTGGCCGAACGTCGTCCGCGCCGTCGGTCAGGCGCTGGCATTCGCTCCGCTGTCGGCGGTTGCGACGGCCGGAATTGAGGCGGAGAATGCCGGATCGGCGTCCGCGTTGTTCAACATGATGCGCAACCTCGGCGGCGCCATCGGCATTGCCGCGCTGCAGACACTGCTGACCAAGCGCGAGCAATATCACTCCAACGTGCTGATGCAGTCGGTCTCCATGCTGGAACAGGCGACCCGTACGCGGATTGAGGGATTGACCCAGTATTTCCTGAACCACGGCGTTGCCGGCAATGCCGACGCCACCCACCGCGCGATCGTGGCGGTCGGCAAGGTCGTGCAGAAGCAGGCCTACATCCTCGCCTTCAGCGACACGTTCTATCTGCTCGGCGTGGCGCTGATCGTCGCGCTGGTGGCGGCGCTGTTCCTGAAGAAGCCGGGCCAGCTCGCTGGCGGCGGCGGTGCACACTAGCTCTTTTCACTGAACCCATAACCAAGGAGAACGACCATGAAACCCCGCATGAACTTCTACCAAGCCGCCCCCGAGACGATCAAAGCGCTGGTTGCGGTCGAAAGCCAGATCACCGCGAGCGGCCTCGAGCAATCGCTGATCGAACTGGTCAAGACCCGCGCCTCGCAGATCAACGGCTGCGCCTACTGCATCAACATGCACACCGAGGACGCCCGCAAGCATGGCGAGACTGAGCAGCGGCTCTATCTGCTCAACGCCTGGCGCGAGTCGCCGCTCTACAGCGAGCGCGAGCGCGCGGCATTGGCCTGGACCGAAGCACTGACGCTGGTTTCAGAGACCCATGCGCCCGACGCCGACTACGAGGCGGTGCGCGCGCAGTTCACGGACAGCGAGCTGGTCAACCTGACCACGCTGATCGGCGCCATCAACGCCTGGAACCGGATCGCGATCGGCTTCCGCTCGGTGCATCCGGTGAAGGTGAAGGTCGCGGCGTGAGAGCGATACTGTCCGCCATATATTCCGCTGTCATGCCCCGCTTCATGCGGGGCATCCAGTACGCCGCGGCCTCTCGGCTGAGTCACAAAGGTCCCTGGAATGCTGGATCGCCCGGTCGAGCCGGGCGATGACAGCGCGAATGGGACGGATCAAACCGCCGTCGCGCGGGCGAACTCGACGTAGATCTCGCGCAGGCGGTCGGTGATCGGGCCGACCTTGCCGCCTCCAACCTTCTTGCCGTCGATCGCGACCACGCCCTGCACGAACACCGAGGCGCTGGTGATGAAGGCTTCCTTGGCGGCGAGTGCTTCCTCGACCGTGAAGGCGCGCTCCTCGATGCGCAGCTGACGCTCCTCGGCAAGTTTGACCACGGCCTTGCGGGTGCAGCCGGGCAGGATCTCGTTGCCGTTCTGCCGGGTCACGATGACGTCGTCCTGGGTCACGATGAAGGACGAGGACGAGCCGCCCTCGGTGACCTTGCCGTCCTCGATCATCCAGGCTTCGCCGGCGCCGGCCGCGGCCGCGGCCTGCTTGGCCAGCACCTGCGCCAGCAGCGCCACGCTCTTGATGTCGCGCCGCTCCCAGCGGATGTCGGGCACCGTGATGACGTTGATGCCGGTCTTGGCTGACGGCGCGTTGATGATGTCCTTTTCCGAGGTGAACATCACAAGGGTCGGCTTGACGTCGGCCTTCGGGAAAGCGAAGTCGCGCCCCTTGTCGGCGCCGCGGGTGACCTCGAGATAGACCATGCCGTTGACGAGGTCGTTGCGCTTGACCAGCTCCTTCTGGATCTCCTCGATCCGCTCCAGCGGCTCGGGGAGCGCGAGCTGGATCTCGCCGACCGAGCGCTTCAACCGCGCAAGATGCGAGGCGTTGTCGATCAACTTGCCCTCGAGCACCGCCGCCACCTCGTAGATGCCGTCGGCGAACAGGAATCCGCGGTCGAACACCGAGACCTTGGCCTCCGAATGCGGCACGAACGAGCCGTTGACGTAAGCGATCTTTTCCACGCGAGTTCTCCTGCGGACGAAGGGGATTTCAGGCCTTCGTATACGCAAATTGTTAACGCGGATAAAGCCTCCACCGTCACCCTGAGGAGCGCGCCTTGCGCGCGTCTCGAAGGGTCGACGGCCCCGCTGGCGGCCGGGCATCCTTCGAGACGCCGCTTCGCGGCTCCTCAGGATGACGGGTCTGGCTGGTGCAGCGTCTCAATGCTGCAAGATCTTCGACAGGAACTTCTGCGCGCGGTCGCTGCGCGGCGTGCCGAAGAAATCGGCCTTCTTGGCGTCCTCGACGATCTCGCCGCGGTCCATGAAGATGACGCGGTCGGCGACCTTGTTGGCAAAGCCCATCTCGTGGGTGACCACCATCATGGTCATGCCCTCGCGGGCGAGGTCGACCATCACGTCGAGCACCTCGCTGATCATTTCCGGGTCGAGCGCCGAGGTCGGCTCGTCGAACAGCATCGCGATCGGGTTCATCGCGAGCGCGCGGGCGATCGCGACGCGCTGCTGCTGGCCACCCGACAATTCGGCCGGGAATTTCTTGGCGTGATCCTTAAGCCCGACGCGATCGAGCAGCTTCATGGCCGTGAGCACGGCGTCGTCATGCTTGCGTCCGAGCACCTTCTCCTGCGCGAGGCAGAGATTGTCGATGATCCGCAGATGCGGAAACAATTCGAAGTGCTGGAACACCATGCCGACGCGGGAGCGCAGCTTCGGCAAATCGGTCTTGGGATCGTTGACCTTGATGCCGTCGAGGATGATGTCGCCGCCCTGGATCGGCTCCAGCGCGTTGACGCATTTGATCAGGGTCGACTTGCCCGAGCCCGACGGGCCGCAGACCACGACCACCTCGCCCTTGGCGACGCTGGTGGTGCAGTCCTTCAGCGCCTGAAAGCTCGGCCCGTACCATTTGTTGACGTGATTGATCTCGATCATGATGGCTCAGCTTGTTGTTCAGCGAACAATGGCGATTCGCGCCTGCAGGCGGCGCACGCCAAAGGACGCGACACAGGAAATGACGAAGTAGACCAGCGCGGCGAACAGGTACATTTCGACCAGGCGGCCGTCGCGCTGTGCGACCTTGCTGGCGGCGCCGAGGAAATCCGGGATCGACAGCACGTAGACCAGCGAGGTGTCCTGGAACAACACGATGGTCTGCGTCAGCAGCACCGGCAGCATGTTGCGGAACGCCTGCGGCAGCACGACGTAGCGCATCGACTGCGCGTAGGTCAGGCCGAGCGCGCTGGCCGCGGCCGGCTGGCCGCGCGAGATCGACTGGATGCCGGCGCGCATGATCTCGGAGAAATAGGCCGCCTCGAATGCGACGAAGGTGATCAGCGAGGAGGCGAACGCGCCGACCGAGATCGGCCGCGACGCGCCGGTCAGCCACTGCCCGATGTAAGGCACCAGGAAGTAGAACCAGAAGATCACCAGCACCAACGGCAGCGAGCGGATGAAGTCGACATATAAGCCGGCGATGCGCCCGAGCACCCTGTAGCTCGACAGCCGCATCAGGGCGATCAGGGTGCCGAACACGAGGCCGCCGAACGCCGCGAGCGCCGTCAAGGTCAGCGTGAAGCGCATACCCTCGAAGAACAGATAGGGCAGCGAGCGGCGGATGACGTCGAAATCGAGATTGCCGAGCATCGTCATTTGCCCGTGATGTAGCCGGGGATCGCGACATAGCGCTCGAGCAGGCGCATCGCGGTAACCACGACGAAATTGAGGAGAAGATAGAGCACGGTTGCCGCGGTGAACGCCTCGAACACCTGGAACGAGAACTCCTGCATCGAGCGCGCCTCGCCGGTCAATTCGATCAGGCCGATGGTGATGGCGACCGCGCTGTTCTTGATGGTATTGAGGAATTCGGAGGTCAACGGCGGCAGGATGATGCGGAACGCCATCGGCAGCAGCACGTAGCGATAGGTCTGCACCGTGGTGAGGCCGAGCGCGGTCGAAGCCTGCTTCTGCCCGCGCGGCAGCGAGCCGATGCCGGCCTGCAATTGCACGGCGACGCGCGCCGACATGAAGAGGCCGACGCCGATCGCAGCGGTCCAGAACGGCGCGTTCGGCAACTGCTTCATCCACAGCCCGGCCGATCTCGGCAGCAGCTCGGGCAGCACGAAGAACCACAGGAAAAGCTGCACCAGCAGCGGCATGTTGCGGAAGAACTCGACCCAGCAGAAGCCGATCCACGACGCCGTCCGCGACGGCAGCGTGCGCAACACGCCGATCACCGTGCCGGAGACCAGCGCTATGATCCAGGCGAGCACCGACACCTTGACGGTGACCACCAGTCCCGCCAGCAACAGGTCGAGATAGGTGCCGGTCCCCATCGGGTTCGGCTCGAGAAAGATGTGCCAGTTCCAATTGTAGTTCACGGGTCCCCCGCGCTCTCGCGCCGATCACGAATTACGCCGACATCACGGGCGGCGTCTATGCAAATGTCCGGCCATTCTCCTCCAAAATGGCCGGACACGTTTATTTTCGGGACCCGCCGCCGAACGGCGACGGGTCATGCGCAGCACTGCGATCAGTTCACCAGATAGGCATCCGGATCCGGCGAGTCCGACGGCTTGGCAAGCTGCTTCTTCATCTCCGGCCCGAGCGGCACATTGAGGTTCAGGCCCTTCGGCGGGATCTTCTGGTTGAACCACTTGTCGTAGATCTTCTGGCCCTCGGGGCTGGTGTAGAGCGCCGCGGTGGCGGCGTCGACGACCTTCTTGAACGGCGCGTCATCCTTGCGCAGCATGATGCCGTACGGCTCCGGCTTGGAGAACGCATCCTTGGAGATCACGTAGTCGTCCGGCGACTTCGAGCCGGCGACAAGGCTCGCGAGCAGGATGTCGTCCATCACGAAGGCGACCGCGCGGTCGGTCTCGACCATCAGGAAGGCCTCGGCGTGATCCTTGGCCGGGATGATGTTGACGCTCAGCCCGCGTGCGAGGTTGGCTTCGGTGAGCTGCTTGATGTTGGTGGTGCCGGCGGTCGAGACCACCGTCTTGCCCTTGAGGTCGTCGATCGAATTTATCTTGCTCGCCTTCTTCGTGACGTAGCGGCTCGCGGTCAGGAAGTGCGAGTTGGTGAAGGAGACCTGCTTCTGGCGCTCGGCATTGTTGGTGGTCGAGCCGCATTCGAGGTCGACGGTGCCGTTGGCCATCAGCGGAATGCGCGTCGCCGAAGTCACCGGGTTGAGCTTGACCTCGAGCTTGTCGAGCTTCAGCTCCTTCTTGATGGCATCGACGATCTTGTAGCAGATGTCCATCGCGTAGCCGATGGGCTTCTGGTTGTCGTCGAGATAGGAGAACGGGATCGAGGAATCGCGGTAGCCGAGCGTGATCGCGCCGGTGTCCTTGATGTTCTTCAGCGTGCCGGTCAGCTCCTGGGCTTGCGCCTGGCTCGCGCCGAGCGCGGCGGCGAACGCGAGGCCGATCAGATATTTGGATGTCATACGTCTACTCCTTCGTGGAAACGTCGATTTACTGCGTGAGAATGTCGGCGAGCACGGGTGCGATGTAGCGGCGAAACTGGTCCGGATTCTCGCTCATCGGAAAATGACCGAGCTTTTCCATAATCGTGACGCTGGCGCCCCCTATTGCCGCTGCCGTCCGCCTCGTGTCCTCAGGCGTGCAGGAGAAATCATACTCGCCCGTGAGGAGATAGAGCCTGCATACTTTAGTATCGATTGACGCGACCCGGCCGCGCAGGTCGCCGTCGACACGGTAGAAATAGAGGTCGCCCTTGAACACGCCGGGGCCGCCCTGCTTGTAGGCCCACAGCGTTTCCATCCGCGCAGGCGCCGGGCTTTGCGGCGCAATCAGCCCCGACACCAGCGCGGCGCAGACCTCGCCGCCGTGAACGTCGGGGCGGTTCAGCCAGTCGGTGTCGTACCACGGCGTCTGGAAGTCGGCGGCCTCGAGCCCAATCAGCGCGCGAAACTCGGCGGCATGTTCGATCGCAAGGTTGAGCACGATGCGGCCGCCGATCGAGCAGCCCATCACGACAGGCTTCTCCAGCCCCAATGCACGGCAGAAGGCGCGGATGGTCTCGGTGTAGCTGTTGGTGGTGAGTTGGTATTCATCGCCGGTCCAGCTTTTCGGCGGATTCGACTTGCCATGCCAGGGCATATCGAAGGCAATGACGCGGAAATTTTCGGCAAACGCGCGATCTGCGAGCAGGTGCCGCCACTGCCGCGCGTCTGATCCCGCGGTGTGCAGGCAGACCAGCGGAATGCCCGTGCCGTTCTCCTCGAAATAGATGCGATGCAGCTCGCCGCCGATCTCGACGTGAACGTAACGGCCGACCATCGGCTCGATATGGCCGTTCGTGACAGTGCCGCTCATGATAGGGCCGCCGCGAAATGCTGCCGCGGCAGCGCCAGCAGGTCCTTGAAGTATTGCAGGTGCGTCATGAAGGGATGCAGATCGCCTTCCAGCACCGCCTCGCCGCGCTTGGTCAGCGCCAGCAGATCGTGCCAGCCGGGTTTCGGCTCGGCCTGCCAATAGGCGGACCAGGCCTGCGGCGTCGCACGATAGGCGAAGCGCCACGAGCGCATCAGGACCGGCGAGGGCACGAGCTCGACGATTCGGCCGCCACGGATCGCGGCATGAAACGGCCGCGCCATGGGGCCGAGCAGGCAGTCGCAATCGAGCAGCCGCCCGCGCGAGACCAAGAGCGGCGCCTGGTCGAGCAATGCGGGAATGCCGGCAAACGCCGTCGTCACAGCGTCGTCGGTGGCGTCGGGCGATAACGTCATCTGTCGGGGAAAGTTTTCCTGCGGCGGACGCCCCATGATGACCGGAAGGGCACGATCCCGCAAGCCGCCGATGCCCTCGGATGCCCCTGAGTTCCCTGGATTATACGCTTGACCAAACGCGGCTTGCCGGTCAGGGCGCGCGGCGGCGCGCCCTCCCCGCATCCTGCCAGGAGCTGCCACTCCGTCAGACCAAAGGCCGATTGAATTCCGCGGCTCGGCAGGTCGCGCCATGTCGCGGCAGGCCAATTGTCGCAGTCGGCGCCTTCGCTCTTCCGTTGCCCGCCCTGTTCTGTCCAATGCGCAGCGCGTCCCTCCGACGCCAGGGACGATCATTGCCAACACCGAACAAGACGCCGCCGCGATCGAACGCGGCTACACGGGGAGAGATCGAGATGTCGCAGCGCAATTCCTGGATGGTCCTGCTCGCCGCCGCCGGCATGCTGCTATCAACAGCGGCGCAGGCGCAGGATTATCCGACCAAGCCGATCACGCTGATCGTGCCGTGGCCGGCGGGCGGCTCGACCGATATCTCGATGCGCGCGATCGCCGAGAGCGCCTCGAAGGTGCTGGGCCAGCCGATCGCGGTCGACAACAAGGCGGGCGGCGGCGGCACCGTGGGCCCCGCGACCATGGCCGCCGGCGCCAAGCCCGACGGCTACACCATCGCGCAGATTCCGATCACCGTGTTCCGCCTGCCCTTGATGCAGGACGTGTCGTGGGATCCGGCGAAGGATTTCTCCTACATCGTCCACCTCACCGGCTACACCTTCGGCGTCACCACCAATGCGGAGTCGCAGTTCAAGACCTGGCAGGACGTGGTCGATTTCGCCAAGAAGAATCCCGGCAAGGTGACCTATGCGACGCCGGGCACCGGCACCTCGCTGCATATCGGCATGGAGCAGATCGCCCTCATGGCCGGCGGGATCAAGCTGACCCAGGTGCCGTTCAAGGGCGGCGCCGAGACCAACGCCGCGGTGCTCGGCCAGCACACCATGCTGCAGGCAGATTCCACGGGCTGGCGGCCGCTGGTCGACGCCGGCAAGCTCCGCCTGCTGATGGTGTGGACCGGCACGCGCTCGCCGAACTATCCCGATGTGCCGACGCTGAAGGAGCTCGGCTATCCCATGATCTACGACTCGCCGTTCGGCATCGCCGGCCCCAAGGGCATGGATCCCAAGATCGTCGCCAAGCTGCACGACGCCTTCAAGAAGGCGATCGAGGACCCCGCCGTGATCGCGACGCTGGCCAAATACGACATGGTGCCGAACTACAAGAACACCGAGGACTACAGGAAGTTCGTGGTCGAGGTCACCGAGTCCGAGCGCAAGGTGATCGACACCCTCGGGCTGGCGAAGAAGTAGGTCCAAGTCCGCCACATACGCCGGCGTCATCCTGAGGTGCGAGCCGCGCTTGCGGCATGCCTCGAAGGATGGACCGAGGCACCGTCGCCCTTCGAGGGCGTCGCTTCGCGCCGCCACCTCCAGCGACAACGGCAAAGCCGTTGCGCGGGGGTGACGATACAAAAAGCGGAAACATCACCCATGAATAACGACACCAACGTCAAACTCCGCCTCAACAACTCCGAGCTCTGGGGCGGGCTGATCGGGCTCGCGCTCGGCGGCTTCGTGATCTGGTCGGGCTTGAAGCTCAAGCTCGGCACCATCAACGATCCCGGCTCCGGCTACGTGCTGTTCTACACCGGCATCCTGATGTGCGTGTTCGCGATCTCTATCGTTGTCGCGGCGGTCACCGAGGGCGGCCCGACCTTCGCCTCGCGCTGGGAGAATGCGCGATGGGGCAAGCCGGTCCTGGTCATCGTCTGCCTCGTCGCGTTCGCCTTTGCGCTGGAGCCGCTTGGCTTCCTGCTGTCGGCGATCCCGCTGATGCTGTTGCTGCTCCGCGTGATCGATCCGGTGCGCTGGTCGCTGGCAATCCCGCTGTCCATCCTTGCCCCGCTCGGGATGTGGTGGGTGCTGAAGTACCTGCTCGCGATCCAGTTGCCGAGCGGCATCTTCGAGATCGGTTGAGCGCCCATGGATACTCTCGTCAACGTCGCCCACGGCCTCGGCGTCGCGCTGCTGCCGGTCAATTTGCTCTATTGCTTCATCGGCGTCTTCATCGGCACGCTGGTCGGCGTGCTGCCCGGCATCGGCCCGATCTCGGCGATGTCGCTCTTGCTGCCGGTCACGCTGTCCGGCACGCCGGAGTCCGGCATCATCATGATGGCCGGCATCTATTACGGCTCGATGTATGGCGGCTCGACCACCTCGATCCTGGTCAACATTCCCGGCGAAGCCGCCTCCGTCGTCACCTGCATCGACGGCCACCAGATGGCGAAACAGGGCCGCGCCGGCCCCGCGCTCGGTATCTCCGCCTTCGGCTCGTTCATCGCCGGCACCTTCTCGCTGGTCGCCCTGATGCTGGTGGCGCCCTCGCTCGCCAGCGTCGCGATCGCGTTCGGGCCAGCCGAATATTTCAGCCTGATGGTGCTCGGCCTCGTCGTGCTGACCTTCCTCACCCAGGGCTCGATGGCCAAGGCGCTGTTGATGGCCTGCATCGGCGTCGTGCTCGGCCTGGTCGGGCTCGACAGCATCACCGCGCAGCCGAGGCTGACCTTCGGCCGCATCGAGCTGATCGACGGCATCGGCCTCGTGCCCGTGGTGATGGGCCTGTTCGGCGTCGCCGAGGTGCTGCTCAACACCGAGCAGGCGATCAAGCGCGACATCATCAAGACCAGGATCACCCAGCTGCTGCCGAGCAAGGAGGACTGGAAAGCCAGCAGCGGGCCGGTGGCGCGCGGCACCGTGCTCGGCTTCTTCCTCGGCATCCTGCCCGGCGGCGGCGCCGTGGTGGCGTCGTTTGCGTCCTATGCGCTGGAGAAGCGGCTCTCGAAGCATCCGGAGCGGTTCGGCCACGGCGCGATCGAGGGTGTCGCGGGGCCGGAATCGGCCAATAATTCCGCTGCCGGCGGCGCCTTCATTCCGCTGATGACGCTCGGCATCCCGCCGAACGTCGTGATGGCGCTGCTGCTCGGCGCCTTCGTGATCCACGGCTTGCAGCCGGGACCATTGATGATCTCGCAGAACCCGACGTTGTTCTGGGGCATCGTCGCCAGCATGTATATCGGCAACCTGATGCTCCTGGTGCTCAATCTGCCGATGATCGGCATGTGGGTGCAGCTGCTGCGGCTGCCCTACAATGTGCTGTTCCCGCTGATCATCCTGTTCACGATCATCGGCGTCTACTGCTCCAGCAACAACGTGTTCGACGTCCATGTCATGATTGCGTTCGGCGTGATCGGCTATTTCATGCGCAAGCTCGGCTACGAGCCGGCGCCTTTGGTGCTGGCCTTCGTGCTCGGGCCGATGCTGGAAAACAATCTGCGCAAGTCGCTGATCCTGTCGCAGGGCGATCTCATGACCTTCGTGGAGCGGCCGATCTCGGCGATCTGCCTCGCCTTCGCGCTGGTGCTGCTGGTCGGCCCGCTGCTGCCGTCGCTGCGCAGGAAGCGCGAGCTGGTGGCGCTGGACGAGGGGGCGTAGGGTCGGTCGATCGGCCGCCGCGCCGGCAGTGCGCCCCCTCGCCCCGTCCTTACGGGGAGAGGGTTGGGGTGAGGGGCTGCTTCCACCAGTTCCGAACGTGGTGAGACCTGTACCCCCTCACCCGGAACGCATCTAGCGATGCGTTCCGACCTCTCCCCGCAAGCGGGGCGAGGTGAAGTGGTGCCCGTGCTCGCACCACGGCCGTGCTACCCCGCCTTCGCCGGACGCCCGTTCTTCGGCGCCTGGGCCATCGCGCGGGCCAGCACCTGGGCTTCCTTCTTCAGCATGTCGGCGAGCTCGCTTTCGCGGCGGCGGATGCGGTCGGACGCCGCGCCGATCGAGAGCGCGGCGACCACCTCGCCGGCATCGTCGCGGACCGGAACGCCGACGCCGCCCATGCCGGGGAATGCGGCGTCGATCAGCACGGTGTGGCCGGCCTTGCGCGCCACGGCGATCCGCTCGCGCAGGAATTTCGGCGTGATGCGCGGCGATTTCGCCAGCCGCGGCACGATCACCTCGATCACGGCTTCGATCTCGGCGTCCGGCAGCCAGACCAGAAGCGCCAGCGCGCCGGCGCCGACGCCGAGCGGACGGCGGCTGCCGATCTGCAGATAATTCGGCTGCAGCGGATGGCTGCCGACCGAGCGCGCCAGATACAGCGCCTCGACGCCGGAGCGCACCGACAACAGCGCCGTATCCGCGGAGCGCTCCGACAGCCGGAGCAGGCTCGGCTGCGCCAGTTCGGCGATGTCGACCGAGCGCCGCGCGCCGACCGCCATCACCCGCGCCTCCTGGCCGAGCTCATAGGTCTTGGCGCCGGCGACCCGGCTGACGAAACCTTCCTCGATCAGCGAGTTGAGGATGCGCAGCGCGGTCGCCTTGTTCAGCGAGGCGGTGTCGGCGATGTCGGTCAGCCGCAGCGGCGAGCGCTGCGCCAGCACGCGCAGGATCGCACAGACCTTCTGGATCGCGTTGAACTTGTCGGGTTGGCCAGGCTCCGGCGGTGGCCTCTTGCGGCTGGTCCGTGCGGTCGCAGTCGTGGAGGCGTTCATGCCTTGGTCTTCCTTGCCTTCAATTCCAGATCCCGAACCAGGCACGACGAAGGGATGTGCCGGCGGACATCATTCTAAGCGGATGACGCGCGCCGGACATCGTATACTTTCGTCAGATGAAACTTTCATTGCGACTATCTACGCTGCTCTGCAGCAGCAAAGATATTCGAAATTTCGTTTCACGAAATCAAGCCAGCCGCAGCCGGCGGATGGTGAACAGCGACCACAGGCTGAGCAGGCAGACGCCGGTGAGGTAGTAGCCCGGTGCGAGCTCGCCGATCGGCGCGAAGCCGCCCATCCAGGTCATGATCGCCGGGCCCATGCCACCGAACAATGTGACGCCGATATTGTAGCTGAGGCCGAGCCCGGTCGCACGCGTCGCCGCCGGAAACAGCTCCGACATCAGCGCGGCGAGCGGCCCGTAATACAGCGACTTGAGCACGCCGAGCCACAGCACGCCGATCAGGATGATGGTCGGCGTCGGCCGGCCCGTGAGTAGCAGGAAGGCCGGGAAGATCGAGACCAGCAGCAGCAGCGCAAACAGGATCATGTGCGTGGTGCGTCCGATCTTGTCGGAGACGAGGCCTGCGATCGGCGCCAGCAGCGCGACCGCCGTCTGGGCGGCGAATGCAGCGATGAATCCGACCGATGGCGCGAGGTTCAGCGTCTTCACCACATAGGTCGGCATGTAGACGATCAGATAATTGACCGCGGTCGACACCGCGAGCGCACCGATCGCCAGCATCGTGGCGAGCTTCTGCCGCGCGAACACTTCCCTCACCGGCGAGTCCTGCTTGCCCGCCGCCGGCGGCGGCGTCGCATCGTCGACATGGTTGCGGATGTAGATGCCGACCGGACCGATCAGCACGCCGAACAGGAACGGCAGCCGCCAGCCCCAGGACTGCAAATCCTCGGGACTCATCAGCGAGGTCAGCAGCGCGCCGAAGCCGGCCCCGAGCAGGCCACTGACGCCCTGGCTCGCGAACTGCCAACTCGCCACGAAACCGCGGCGCTCCGGCATGTGCTCGACCAGGAACGCGGTCGAGGAGCCGAACTCGCCGCCGGCCGAGAAACCCTGCACCAGCCGCGCCAGCATCACCGCGATCGGCGCCAGGATGCCGATGGTCTGATAGGTCGGCATCAAGGCCAGCACCAGCGTGCCCGCCGTCATCAGCACGATCGACAGCATCAGCGAGGCCTTACGGCCGTGACGGTCGGCATAGGCGCCGAGCACGATGCCGCCGATCGGTCGGATCAGGAACGACAGGCCGAAGCTGCCGAAGGTCAGCAGCAGCGAGGTGGTCGGATCATTGGCCGGAAAGAACGCCTTGGAGAGATAGACCGCGAAATAGGCGTAGACCGAGATGTCGTACCATTCGAGCGCATTGCCGACCGAGGTCGCGACGATCAGGCGGGTGATGTTCTTCTTGGTGGTGGCGTCGTGGCCGGACATTGCGGTCGGCGTCGATAACGTCATTAAGTTTCCTTTGCCGGTGCAGGCATTAGTCTTTCAACGCGTGGTGGCCAGGCTTGATCCGACCATCCACGTCTCCCCGTCATCCTGAGGTGCGAGCTCTCGCGAGCCTCGAAGGATGCACGGCCCCGCTGGTGGCCGTCGATCCTCGAGACGCGGCTGACGCCGCTCCTCAGGATGACGGGGAAAAAGCGAACCCGTCCTTCAGCCTTAAAGCTGCGCCTCGCCGAGATCCCAGAACAGGCCGGCCATGATGGTCAGCGCCTCCTCGGTCACCGGCAGCAGGATGTGCTCGTCGGGGGCGTGCTGCGAGCAGCCCGGGTAGGAATGCGGCACCCAGATCGTCGGCAGGCCAAGCCCTTCCGAGAACACGTCGTTCGGCAGCGAGCCGCCGAAGTTCGGCAGCACTGCCGGCGCCTTGCCGGTGGTGGTGCGGATCGAATTCGCCGCCCACTCGATCCACGGGCTGTCCATGTCGGTGCGCGAGGCGCCAAAACGCTGCGCGCCCGAGACCTCGACCATCGGAAAGCCGTTCTTGTGCAGATAATCGCGCACCCCGTCGATCACTTCGAGATATCTGGTGCCGACGACGAAGCGGAGCTGCAGCACCGCATTCGCCTTCCCCGGAATTGCGTTGGCGGGCTTGTCGATATTGCCTGACGACATCGCCAGCACTTCCAGCGTGTTCCAGGCATAGAGCCGCTCGGCCGCGGTCAGGCCCTCCTCGCCCCAGTCTTCCGCCAGCGCCGGCTCGTCCGCCGTCGGCTTGATTTCGACGTCGGCGAGCGCGGCGCGGACGCGGTTGGAGATCGGCGGCGGCTTCAGGATATCGAGCTTCATGCGGCCCTTGCCGTCGACCAGGCTCGCGATCGCGTTGACCAAAATCGTCGCCGGATTGGCCAGCACGCCGCCCCAATTGCCGGAATGGTTGCCACCCTCGCGCAGATTGACGTCGAGATGGATGCGGTTGCCGCCGCGGCAGCCGAGGAAGATGGTCGGCCGCTCCGCCGACAGCCGCGGCCCGTCGGAAGCAATGAACAGATCGGCCTTCAGCTCCTCGCGATGCGCCTCGCAGACCTGGCGCAGATCGGGCGAGCCGATCTCTTCGCCGGTCTCGATGATGAATTTGGCGTTGAAGCCGAGCTTGCCGCCGCGCGCCTGCTTCACCGCGCGCAGCGCGGCCATGTTGATCGAATGCTGGCCCTTGTTGTCGGCAGTGCCGCGGCCATAGACCCGGTCGCCCTTGACCGTGGTCTGCCAGGGATTGAGCCCGTCGCGCCATTCGCCGACCATGCCGTCGACGACGTCGCCATGGCCATAGGTCAGCACGGTCGGCCGTGCCGCATCCTCCTGGTAGTCGGCGATCAGATAAGGCCCGCGGCCGGTCGGCGATTCGATCAGCCGGGTCTTGAAATCGAGCTCGGCGAAGGCCGGCTGCAGATTCTCGACCAGATAGGCGCGCAGCGCACCGGCCTTGTCGGCATTCAGGCTCTCGGTCTGGTAGCCGACCCTGCGGTCCAGCTCCTGCAAGAACTGTCCCGATTGAAAATGCTCTCGCACATTTGCGATTGCGTCGGCCCGTGTCGCCATGATTGTTCCTTCGTCCGGTCGCGTCTTGGCATGAACCCACCGGAGCGCGACGCTTTGCGCCCGGATCATGCTTCTGGAGGCCGGCAACCTATCGGGATCGGCGCGCCACCGGAAGGGTGTGAATCGCGAAGGGGGCCTTGCCAAAACGTGGGAAGTCGCAACAAAGTTGATGCGGGACGCCCGGCATCCGACCGGGCAGCATTCGAAGCGGCGCTCACGGTTTCGACCAAGGTTTCGACAATGACAAAACAAATCCGGCTCAACGCCTTTGCCATGAACTGCGTGGCGCATCAGTCGCCGGGGCTGTGGACCCATCCGCGCGACCGCACCAAGGACTACAACAAGCTGTCCTACTGGACCGATCTAGCGAAGACGCTGGAGCGCGGCCGGTTCGACGGCCTGTTCCTCGCCGACGTGCTCGGCGTCTACGACGTCTATGCGGGCAATCCGGATGCGGCGCTGCGCAACGCGGCGCAGACCCCGGCCAACGAGCCGTTGATGCTGATCCCGGCGATGGCCGCGGTGACCGAAAATCTCGGCTTCGGTGTCACCAGCAACCTCTCCTTCGAGCCGCCCTACCCGTTCGCGCGGCGGATGTCGACGCTCGACCATCTGACGAACGGCCGGGTCGGATGGAACGTGGTGACCGGCTATCTCGATTCCGCGGCACGCGGCGCCGGCAAGGACAAGCAGACCGCGCATGACGACCGCTACGAGCTCGCCGACGAATATATGGAGCTGGTCTACAAGCTCTGGGAAGGCAGCTGGGAAGACGACGCCGCGATCCGCGACGTCGCGCGCGGCATCTTCACGGATTCTGCGAAGGTGCACCGCGTGCAGCACGAGGGAGCCAACTACCGCCTCAACGCGATTCATCTGTCAGAGCCGTCGCCGCAGCGCACGCCGGTGCTGTACCAGGCCGGCACCTCGCCACGCGGCCGGCAGTTCGCCGCCGAGCACGCCGAATGCGTGTTCATGTCGGGGCCGTCAGCGAAGGTGATCGGCCCGCGGGTGTCGGCAATCCGCGAGCTCGCCGCCGAGAAAGGCCGCAACGCAGCCGAGATCCTGATGTTCTCGATGATGTGCGTCGTGGTGGCGCCGACCGAGGCCGAAGCCAAAGCGAAGTATGCGGAGTACCGCAGCCATATCAGCCATGAGGGCGCGCTGGCGCTGATGTCGGGCTGGACCGGCGTCGACTTCTCGACCTATTCGCTCGACCAGGAAGTCCGGCACGTGCAGAACGACGCCGGCCGCTCCGCGATGGACAACGTCACCCGCGCCGACCCCGATCGGGTCTGGACCGTGCGCGAGGTCGCCGAGCATGTCGGCATCGGCGGCGCCGGCCCCGTGGTGGTCGGCTCGCCCGAGCAGATCGCCGACAAGATCGAGCAATGGTTCGAGGACACCGACGTCGACGGCCTCAATGTCGCCTTTGCGATCTCGCCGGGCGATTTCGAGGATATCGCCGACATGCTGGTGCCGGAGCTCGTCAAGCGCGGCCGCTACAAGCGAGAGTATGCGAAGGGCACCTTGCGCGAGAAGCTGTTCGGCGCGGGCCGCGCAAGGCTCGATGCGACGCATCCGGCGGGGCGATATCGGGTGAAGTCGCAGACAGACGCAGCGGAGTGATTGCCTCTGCCATTGCCAGCGAAGCGAAGCAATCCATCGTTCCGCATATGCGGGCCAATGGATTGCTTCGTCGCTTCGCTCCTCGCAATGACGGGGTTACGCACAGCTCACCATCCCGTCATCCTGAGGAGCGCGCCCTTGCGCGCGTCTCGAAGGATCGACGGCCACCGGCCGGGCCGTGCATCCTTCGAGGCTCGCTCCGCTCGCACCTCCAGCGACAAAGGCGAAGCCTTTGCGCGGGGATGACGGTGAGAGAGAAGAGCGCACGGAGAAAAATCAATTCACCGAATTGCTCACCATCACCTCGATCAGCTTCGCACCGGGCCGGCTGAACGCCGACTTCATCACACCCTTCAGCTCCTGCGGGTCGGTGACCTTGATCGCCTCGAGCCCGAGCGAGCGCGCGACGCCGGTGAAATCGACCGGCGGGTCAATGAAATCCATGCCGACATAATTGTCGTCGCCGTGGAAAGCGAGCAGGCGCTGCTTGATGATGCGGTAGCCGCCATTGTTCACGATGACGAAGGTCAGCGGCAGCTTGTGATTGGCCGCGGTCCACAGCGACTGGATCGAATACATCGACGAGCCGTCGCCGGAATAGCACACCACCGGGCGCTGCGGATTGGCGAGGCTGACGCCGACCGCGGCCGGCAGGCCCCAGCCGATGCCACCGGAGGCGAGTGCGTGATAGCCGTAGCGGTCGCGATGCGGGCGTAAGCCGAGGATCTGCCGCGACGAGGTCAGGCCTTCATCGACCAGGATCGCATTGTCGGGCATCGCCTCCACGACCTGCAGCGCCAGCCAGTCCGGATCGATCGGCGAAGTCTGGCTCGCCTTCGAGATCTGCTCGACCAGCGCCTTGCGCTTCGCCGCCCAGTTCTTCGTCGAGAGCGCCGCGAGCCCCTGCTTTGCACGCGTCTCCAGCGCGCCGCCGCCGAGCTCCTTCAATGCCGGGACCAGCGCGCGCAGCGTCTCCCTGACGTCGGCCTTGACCGCGATCTCGGCGCCGTAGTTCCTGGCCAGATCGCTGTCGACCAGGCCGACCTGCACGATCGAGAGCCCATCCGGCAGCGGATCGACCTCGCTATAGACCGACATCCGCAGCGGATCGCCGCCGAGCGCGATCAACAGATCATGCGGCGCCAGCACATCGCGGGCGACTTTCTGCAGCCGCGCGATGGCGCCCATGAAGCTCGGGCTCTCTGAGAGAAAATGCGAACCATAGGGCGTCGGCGATTGCCAGGCCGGGCAGCCCAGCGTCTCGGCGAGATCGGCCGCCTCGCGCAGCGCGTCGCTTTTGACGATCTCGTCGCCGACGACGATCACGGGACGCTCGGCTTTCAGGATGCGCGCGGCCAGCGCCTTCAACGAATCCTCCGACGGCCGGACGCGGGTGTCGACCCGGGTGGAGCGGCCGAGCTCGATGCCGGCCTCGGCGTTGAGAATGTCGCCGGGCAGCGAGATGAACACCGGCCCTGTAGGCGGCGTGGTCGCGATCTTCGCGGCGCGGCGCACGATGCGCGGCAGGTCCTCCAGCCGCGTCACCTCGACCGCCCACTTCACCAAGGGAGTGGCCATCTGCACCAGCGGGCCATAGAGCACCGGTTCGGTCAGGCCGTGGCCCTGTTCCTGCTGGCCGGCGGTAAGAATCAAAGGCGTGCCGGTGAAGCTCGCATTGTAGAGCGAGCCCATCGCATTGCCGAGACCGGGCGCGACATGGACGTTGCAGGCGACGAGCTTGCCGGAGGCGCGGCTAAAACCATCGGCCATCGCGACGACCAGACTTTCCTGCATCGCCATCACATAGGTGAGGTCGGGATGATCCTTCAGCGCATGCATGATCGGCAGTTCGGTGGTGCCGGGATTGCCGAACAGATGCGTGACGCCCTCGTCCTTCAGTAGCGCCAGGAATGCCGAGCGGCCGGTGATGCGATTCTTCATGTTCCCTCCAGGCCTGCCAGCGCATTGGCCGACGGCACCGGCGGAGATGACCAAACTTGCGCTTGGGGAGCAATCGAGCGGCCGGTCATGGCCGCATTCCGCTGGCGCGCGCCTGGCTCTCCAAGGCACGCGCTCGTCATTCACTCCGTCGGCCAGCCCCTCGAAGACCGGCGTTGGGCAGACGTGAACCTCAACGGGAGCCGTCGAATTGCGCGGCCGACTTTAACGCTACTTTAGCCAGAGTGCCCTAAAGCCACGATGGGTTTGCCTTCATCAAGCACACAGAAAAGCATGCAGGGCCCGCAGACGGCTCGCTTCGATCGCGGGGGCTCAGTCATGGACGCGCTGGCGGCCTGGAACGGAACCAGGCTCGATAGAGGACCGGGAACGATCGGGCGCGAGAAGCCGGGACTCTATGTCTTCCTGATCGCGGTCACGTCTCTGTACTACCTGTCGAACGGGGCGCTCCTGCTCGGCCACCTTGATCTCGGATGGCACCTCGCCGCCGGAGACCTGATCAGGGAGCGCGGCAATGTCCCCTTTCAGGATCCATGGTCATTCACCCTCGGCGACAGGCAATGGTACAATCTGTCCTGGCTCTGGGACGTGATCGCCAGCGTGGTGTTTCAATACACGGGATATGCCGGCCTCACATTGGCTGTCGTTGCATGCGGCGCCGTCATCACCGGATATCTTGCATCGATCTGCCTGCGCAGCGGCGCCTCGATACTTGCGGTTGGCATTTCCGTTCTCGCCGCGTGCCTGCTTTACCCTGCGTTCGTGACCGCGCCGAATTCCTATCTCGCCGCTGCGCCGAACACCCCCACCATGTTGTTCTGCGTCGTTTTCTACGCAGAGTGCCTTAAGCGAACCAGATGGTTCCTGCTGCCGGTGATGATGGTGCTTTGGGCCAATCTGCATGGCGGCTTCGTGCTCGGGCTCTTCATCATCGGCATCTTCGGCGCCGCGTCCGTGCTCAGGCGGGACTGGGCAGGTCTTAGAATCTATGGTTTCGCAGCTGCCGGCTGCCTTGTCGCAATCCTGATCAATCCGCTTGGCTGGCACATCTACGACGGCGTCACGACCACGCTGGGCCATTTTGCGCAGGCGCACATCACCGAGTGGTGGTCTTATTCCGCGAACTTCACCGTGCCCGGGAGCATTCCCGGCATCGTCTACATCGCCATATTTGCCGCGTTCGAGCTCCGCCACCCGGCCGCTTCGCCCGCACCTCTGGAGTCGCGGCTGCTGTCCTGGCTGTTCCTGCTGCTGGGGTTCTATCAGTACCGCTACATGTCGTTCTTCTTCATGTTCGCAACGGTGCCGCTGGCGCTTCACATCGACCGGCTGCTGCCCAAGCGACTGAACGATCTCAAGGTGCAAGGCTCGTTGCTGGTTGCCGGCATCGTCGGAATGTGCGCGCTGCCGCCGACGCTGATGCTCGTCAAACCGGCTCTCGCACTTCCGCAGCTGCTCTCGGAGCGGGATGCGCGCTTTCTTCAAAGCCATTTTCCGCATGCACGGCTGCTGAACCACTGGAACGTCGGTGGGCTCCTGATCTTCTACACACGTGGTGCGGTGCCCGTGTTCATCGACGGCCGGTCGGCCACCGCCTATCCCGACGAGCTGCTGCGCGACTATTTCAGCCTGATCAAATGGGAGATCGATGAGACCGCCTGGGACACCGTCCTCGCCAAGTACAAGATCGATACGGTGCTCTGGGTGAAGGCGCACGAACCTCTGAAGCGGTTCCTCGTCGACAAGAGAGGGTGGACCGAGGAATACGCAGGAACGGACGAGGTCATCTACGTGAAGCACTGACGTAGCCCGCGTCTTGGTGCGACGCCTTGCTCCGAAAGCTGACCCGCGCGACTTGCTATCCTAGAACATCCCCTCGCGCTCGCTGCGCTTCTTCTTTTTCGAACGCTGCCAGACCACGCCGGGATAGCCCTTCAGCGGCACCAGCGGCTCGCCGGTGTAGGCCCATTCCTGCAATTCCTCGATCGCGATGTGGTAGAGCGGCTGCCGGCCGGTGCGCCCCGAAAACAGCGCGCGCGGGATATTCACCATGTGCGGTGACCGCGCGCGCTCGTAGATGACGGGCGTGCCGCAATTGGCGCAGAAGCTGCGCGCGGTCTTGGTCGCGACATCCTCGTAGCGCGAGAGCTCGCCCGCGCCCTGCGTGATACGGAAGCGCTTCTTCCAGCTACCGACATAGGTCGCATAAACCGCGCCATGGGCGCGGCGGCTCGCGGCCGTATGATCATGCCAGGCCCAGCGCGCCGGCACGTCGATCTCGAACCGCACCTTGCCGCACAGGCACTGGCCGGCCGCGGGCTTTGCCAGCGCCACCGGCTTGGGCTTCTTCGTCGGCTCGAACTCGTCGTCCGGAAACATCGGGAGCTCTCCGGCTTTGCCCGCCGTCATTGCGAGCGAAGCGAAGCAATCCATCTATCGGCGCGTGAGGAGCGATGGATTGCTTCGTCGCTCCGCTTCTCGCAATGACGAGGAAGGAAGCATTGTAGCCCGGATGCAGCGAAGCGAAATCCGGGGACGGTCGATCCGCAGATGCATGGATCCCGGATTGCGCTGCGCTTCATCCGGGCTACGAACTCAGGCCTGCGCCATCTCGTTGTGCACGGGATAATCCGTGTAGCCCTTCTCCTCGCCGGCATAGAAGGTGGCGCGGTTGTACTTGGTCAGCGGATAGCCGCGCTGCAGGCGGCGCGGCAAATCCGGGTTGGAGATGAAGTAGCGGCCGAACGCGATCGCGTCGGCATGACCTTCCGCGACCGCGCTCTGCGCGCTGTCGCCGACGAAATTGCCGGCGGTAATCAGGACACCGCTCCACATCGGGCGATACAACACCATCGCGGACGGCACGTCCTTCCAGTCAACCTCGGCGCGACCGGTGCCCGAGGCACGCGGCTCGATGAAATGCAGATAGGCGAGCCCGAACTTGTCCAGCGCCTTGATGGCATGGCTGTAGAGCGGCATCGGGTCGGCCTCGCCGCTGCCATTGGCGATGCCGTAGGGCGAGAGCCGCACCCCGACACGGTTGGCGCCCCAGACCTCGGTCACCGCCTGCGTCACCTCCAGCAGGAAGCGGACGCGGTTCTTGATCGATCCGCCATACTGGTCGGTGCGCAGATTGCTGCGCGATTGCAGGAATTGCTCGATCAGATAGCCATTGGCGCCGTGGATCTCGACGCCGTCGAAGCCGGCGGCGAGCGCATTCTTCGCGCCCTGCCGATAGGCCTCGACCATCACGGCGACCTCGCCGGTCTCGAGCGCACGCGGCGTCTCGTAGTCGACCACCTTGCCGTCCGCCGTCATGCACGTGAACTCGGGCGGGATCGCGACCGCCGACGGTGCCACCGGCAGCGCGCCATCCGGCTGGAACGAGGAGTGCGAAACGCGGCCGACGTGCCAGAGTTGCAGGAAGATCAAGCCGCCCTTGGCGTGCACGGCATCCACCACCTCGCGCCAGCCCGCGATCTGGGCCTCGCTGTAGATGCCGGGAACGCCGGGATTGCCGAAGCCGGTCGCGACCACTGGCGAGGCTTCCGCGATCAGCAGGCCGCCGGGCGTCGCGCGCTGCGCGTAATATTCCGCGTTCATCGGCCGCGGCGCGAGGCTCGGCCGCGCCGCCCGCATCCGCGTCAGCGGCGCCATCACGACGCGATGCTTCAGCTCATAGGGACCGACCTTGAGCGGCGAAAACAGCGATGGAGAACTCATGCCTACCCCAAATATTCTTATGTGGTTTCCGTTATAGAGTGGGCATGATCCGCCCCGGAAAGCCGGTTACCACTTTTCCGGACCATGCCCGTTATGTCACGGGTTCATCTTGTTCGCAAAAGCAGGTAGTGGCAATCTAGCGAACAGACAAGCAGGCTTGCCATGTCGAAAGCGAGTGCCACATCGCTCCCCTCGTTGAGCGTCCGCATCGATCTCGATGCCGAAGACCGCATCGGACCGGGCAAGATCCTGCTGCTCGAGCGGATCAAGGAATGCGGCTCGATCTCCGCCGCCGGCCGCGCCATGGACATGAGCTACAAGCGCGCCTGGGACCTGGTCGACGAGATCAACCGCATCTGCCGGCAGGCGGCGGTGGAACGCCAGACCGGCGGCAAGAATGGCGGCGGCGCGGTGCTGACCCCGTTCGGCCTCTCCCTGGTGGCGCGCTACCGCAAGATCGAGCGCGATGCGGCGACCGCCGTGCGCAAGGACCTCGAAGCGCTGCGCAGCGACATCGGCAAGCCGAAGAAGGCCGCGGGGCGGTAAACGCTGGAATCGGCGGCCGTCGCAAGGGCGCGTTGCGAAAATATCGAAAACAACCCCATGCAAAGTAGCCGGCGGCGTCGTTCGACAAGGCAACTTGACGCGTCGGGCAAATCAGGGATAATCTTCTAATATTCCGAAATCAGCAGGTGTTGGGGTGAGGGCTTCTCTCCGCGAGCGAGCCGAACGTTGAGACCTGTACCCCCTCACCCGGATTGCATCCGGCGATGCAACATAGCCGAAGCTTAGCTTCGGCGTCGATTTCGTGGACGGCCGCCGAAGGCGGCCTATGCCTCTCCCCGCAAGCGGGGAGAGGTGAAGAGAATAGCAGGCGGGTGAAGACCCCTAACCCGTCTTGATCCAGACCGCCTTGACGTTGAGATATTCCTCGACGTGCTGCTTGCCGGACTCGCGGCCGTAGCCGCTCATCTTGTAGCCGCCGAACGGCACCGCCGGATCCATCGCCTGGTAGCAATTGACCCAGACCGAGCCGGCGCGCAGCGCCTTCGCGACCTGGTGCGCCTTGCTGACATTGGTGGTCCACACGCCCGAGCCGAGGCCGAAGGTGGTGGCATTGGCGCGCTTGATCAGTTCGTCCGGATCCTTGAACGAGATCGCCGAGATCACCGGGCCGAAGATCTCCTCCTGCGCGATGCGCATGTTGTCCTGCACGTTGGCGAACACGGTCGGCTGCACGAAATAGCCCTTCGACAGCGCGCCCTCGGTGAGGCGGCCGCCGCCGGCCAGCGCCGTGGCGCCTTCCCTCTGGCCGATGTCGAGATAGCCGGAGACGCGGTCCATCTGCTGCTGCGACACCAGCGGTCCGATCTGGGTGTTGGGATCGAGGCCGTTGCCGACCAGCAGCTTCTTGCCGAACTCAGCGACGCGGCCGACGAACTCGTCATAGACCTTCTGCTCGACGAACAGCCGCGTGCCGGCGCTGCAGATCTGGCCGGAGTTGGCGAACACCGCCATCGCGGCGCCCGGCACCGCGGCGTCGAGATCGGCGTCGGCGAACACGATGTCCGGCGACTTGCCGCCGAGCTCGAGCGAGACGCGCTTGAGATTGCCGGCCGAGGCACGGATGATCGACTGGCCCGTGACGTGCGAGCCAGTGAAGGCGACCTTGTCGACATCGGGATGCGCGGCGAGCGCCGCGCCCGCGGTCTCGCCATAGCCCGGCACGACGTTGACGACGCCGGGCGGAATGCCGGCCTCCATGCAGAGCTCGCCGATGCGCAGCGAGGTCAGCGGCGATTCCTCGGCCGGCTTCAGCACCACGGTGCAGCCGGTCGCAATCGCAGGGCCGATCTTCCAGATCGATGCGGTCAGCGGCCCGTTCCAGGGGATGATGGCGCCGACCACGCCGATCGGTTCCTTCAGCGTGTAGGAGAAGATCTCGCCGGGCAGCGAGTTCTCGATAGTCTCGCCGTGGATCGCGGTCGCCTGGCCGGCGTAGTAGCGCAGCATGCCAAGGGCGCGCAGCCGGTTGCCGCGGGTGCGGCTGATCGGCGCGCCCATGTCGAGCGTGTCGAGCTGGGACAGTTCCTCGAAATTGGCTTCGACCAGCTCGGCGAGCTTGAGCAGCATGTTCTGCCGCTCGAACGGCTTCACCTTGCTCCAGGGCCCTTCGAACGCGCGACGCGCGGCCGCAACCGCACGATTGATGTCCTCGGCATCGCCCTCGGCGACGGACGCGAGCAATTCACCGGTGGCGGGGTTATGGGTTTCGAATGTCTTGCCGGAGGCGGCGTCGACCCATTTGCCGTCAATCAGCATCTTCTTGTAGGAGCCATCGGCATAAGGATGGCGCGTGATCGGAATAGCCTGCGAAACAGCCATGTTTGCACTCCCTGTAAAATGTCGGCTGAGGCGTTTTGGAAGCGTTATATCGACGATTCTACAGCGCGGGCACGAAACCGTAAAGCGAGGCAAGCGTTGTCGAGGGTGGCGCGCACGAAAACCTCCCATGCACCTGCGTGGTGCGTGCAGTATGATAGGTTAGAACTTCAGCCACAGATGTGTCCGGAGACCGACGATGCCCCACCCTGTGATATCAGCCAATCATGTTGCCGTGATCACCGGAGGCGCATCCGGCATCGGGCTTGCCGCAGCGAGACGGTTTGCCGAAGCCGGCATGAAGGTCTGCATTGCCGATCTCGGCGATGACAGGCTGAAGGCGGCTGCTGCAAAACTGTCATCTGCCGCACCCGGCGGCGCCGCCGACATCATGACGGCTGCGGTCGACGTCAGCCGCGCCGACGAGGTCGCAAGCCTCGAGGCCGCCGTCGCGAAAAGGTTCGGCGGCACCGACATCCTGATGAACAATGCCGGCATCCAGCCCGGCAGCGCGATGTTCGGGCCCGCGGACAATTGGCAGCGCATCCTTGGAGTCAATCTGTGGGGCGTGATCAACGGCACGCAGGCGTTTGTGCCCAACATGATCAAGCGCGGCCGGCCCGGGCTGATCATCAACACCGGTTCCAAGCAGGGCATCACCACGCCGCCGGGTGATCCCGCCTACAACGTCTCCAAGGCCGGCGTGAAGGCGTTCACCGAGGCGCTGCAGCACGAGCTGCGCAACACCGACGGCTGCAAGATCACGGCGCATCTCCTGATCCCGGGTTTTGTCTTTACCGGGCTGACCGCGCGCGGCCGCACCGAGAAGCCGGCCGCCGCCTGGACATCGGAGCAGACCGTCGACTTCATGATCGAGCACCTCGCCGCCGGCGATTTCTATATCCTGTGCCCCGACAACGACGTGCCGCGCGCACTCGACGAACGCCGCATCCTGTGGGCCGCCGGCGATATCGTCGAGAACCGCCCGCCGCTGTCGCGCTGGCATCCGGACTACGGCGATGCGTTCGCGGCGTTCGTGAAGGGGAAGTAGATGCGTAGGGTGGGTTAGCGAAGCGTAACCCACCTCTTCTCCCGCCGCGGCGCAAATGGTGGGTTACGCCTTCGGCTAACCCACCCTACGAAATCTTCTCAATTCGCCGCACGCGCACCGGTGTCGGCTGCGCCGCCAGCGCCTCGCCGAGCTTACTCTGCTGAGTGCGCGGGATCGCGCAGCCGCCGGGCGCGACTTCGCAGGTGGTAAGCTCCCGGGTTTCGATCTGCATACCGGCGCTCCGGATCATTTCTTCGACGGCAAGGGCCTTGGCTTCGTGATCGAGCGCGCGCTCGACGCCGATATTCCCGTCGTGATCGCGGAGTCACGCCAAAGCTTTGCCGACTGGATCAAGTTCGCCGGCGGGATGAGCGTGAAGCTCGCCTGCGACCGCCACGCGCTGGACGCCTGGTGGCGCAACGTCTCGCTGCGGACCACGGCCCGGATCGCGCCGGATCGCACCACGGTCTGCGAGGCGTTCAAGTAGAGGGGCTTTGTGGGGTGGGAACGCTCGGCCATCCCATCTGCGGGCTATCACCGTCATCCTGAGGAGCGCGCTCTTGCGCGCGTCTCGAAGGATGCACGGCCCGGCCGGTGGCCGTCGATCCTTCGAGACGCCGCTTCGCGGCTCCTCAGGATGACGGGACAATAGAACCGGATGCGTTAGGGGCTTGCCTACAGCGTTTCCTGCTTATGGTCGCAATTCTTGCAGGTGAACTTGACGCGGGACTGACCCTTTTCCGCCTGCACCCGGTTCGGCGCGCCGCATTTGCCGCAAACGGCCTCGATCCGGGTCGTGCCCTGCTTGATGACCAGGTTCCGCTTTTCCATGGTCTCGCGGATCAGGCGCTCGGCCTCCTCGCGCAGCGATTGCTTCGACATCATCTCCACCGGTCTTTGGTTAGCGGGCGGCGTCATAGCACGACCGCATGAAGCTTTGACAGCGGATATCGCACCTTATCCATCAGCGCCTAAAGCGTGATGAGATCAAGTCGAGTTGGAGCGGCATCGGAGGTCCACCTCTCCGTTGGGAGAGGTCGGCGCGAAGCGCCGGGTGAGGGGTTGCGGTCTCTCATTGGAACTGCGGCCCCTCACCCGACTTGCTGCGCAAATCGACCTCTCCCCGGTGGGGAGAGGTGACCCGAATCCGGGGCCAAACACGATTCAACCTAACTCCATCTCGCTCTAGACGATGAGCCGATCGACCGGCAGCCGGAAATGCCGCGGCTTCAGCGGTTTGGAGGGCCAGCCGATGCGGAACACGTTGACGAGGCGCAGATCGGTGCCGATCTTGCCGAGCTTGCGCAGCCGGTCGTTGAAGTCAGGGTGATCGGCCAGTGCCGAGATCGGGCATGCCACCAGCCCGGCGCGATCGATCTCCAGCCAGCTGCGGTAGAAATGCCGCCCCGACGTGAGTGGGTCCTCACCGACCGGACGGCAGAACAGGACGATCGCCGCGGCCGAGGCAGTCTTGGCGCTGTCTGACAGCAGCGATGCGGCGAAGCCGAGACGATCGAGCGGCTTGAACAGGCCGCCGAGCACGAAACCGGCGGCGGTGGCCTCGACCGCGCTCATGGCGAGTGCATCGCGATTGAGACCATCCAGCAGATAGTGCGGATGGCTGGGTGACAGCCGTATCCATTCGAGCAGCTCGGCCCGATAGTCGTCGCCGCGGACAAAGGAGAACTCGGCCTGGTCGGCCCAGCCGGCGATATCGGCGATCGTCCGGCGATCCCCGATGCAGATCAGATCGTCGCGCGCGACGGCGAGTTGCAGCAGCGGCGCGGCCTGATCCGGCGACGCCGCGAACTTGCCGCGCCACGACATCCGGTGCGCCACATGGCCGGCCAACGGATCGGACGCAACGCCTTGCCTGATCGCAAAGCTGCAGAGCGCGGTAAATTGCGGCGACAGCGGCTGCTCGATTGTGGTCATCGCCGTGATTGCGAGGCCGCGGCGGTTAAGCGCGAGGCTCATGCCCTCCAGCGCTGCGCCGTGCGATACAAGCACGTCGTGTCCGGCGGGATCGGCGACCGGCGCGCGCACGCTAATATCGTCGACCAGCGCCAGCCGCCCGTCGCCAAGCAAGCGCCAACGGGTCGGCTGGATGTTGTGGACGCTCGGCGCCAGCCGCGCCTCCGCGACCAGCTCGCGCAGCAAGTACGGCGTCAGCTCACTCATGCCGCGGCCAGCCGCTTGGTGAACAGATGCAGCCGATGCAGCGGCGTGGCACCGGCCTTCTCGACCTGGCGCAGCGACGGCGCGTTGATGTCGGCGATCCAGGTGCCGCCGAGCGTGCGGTAGCCGGCCTCCTGCAACGCCAGCGCGGTGCGGTAGAGCATGGCGCCGTTGAGGCCACGATTGTGCAGGTCGCGGCAGACCGACTGATAGATCAGCACAGCGCGGGTGTTCATCATGCGGTGCTGCACAAATCTGAACGGCGCTGATAACCCGATCCGGCCGCCGATCGCCTTGATCAATGGATTGAGGTCCGGGATCGCGATGATCGCGCCGGCGGGCCGGCCGCGGTGGTAGACCACGGTCGAAATCCGCTTGTCGATGATCCACATCATGTCGCCGGCCTGGAACAGATATTCGGCCGCGGTCGGCGGCACGAACATCGGGTTGTCGGCAAAGCCGTCGTTCAGGATCAGGCGCGCATCCTCCAGCCGCACCTTGAAGGCGGAACGCTTGATCGGCTGCCAGACGAACTCCGGATCGGCGAGCACCGCGCGCTGCTTGTCGCCGAGTAGCTGCTCCGGCTTGCCGCGGTCGAGCGCGATCTCGAACGTCGTCATCGGGAAAGTCGCCGCATAACCGGCGCGTTCGAGTTGCTGCGCGATATGCGGCGGCGACCACATCATGTCGGTGAACGGCGCATGGTCGAAGCCGTCGGTCATCACCCCGATCTGCTGCATCGCCGTGAGATTGAAATTGCCGGCGATGCGGGTCATGCCGCGCGCGGCCAGCCACTGCTCGGCGGTCCGCAGCAGCGCATCGGCCACTTCGACATCGTCGACACAGTCGAAGAAGCCGAACGCGCCGTGGCGCGTGCCGTGCTTGCGGTTGGAGGCGTCGTGGATCGAAGCGGCGATGCGGCCGACCGGGCGGCCGTCGCGATGCGCCGAGAACAGCGCATAGCGGCCATGGCCTTCGGTGACGAACGGATTCTTCGCGGCATCGAACATCCGGTCGAAATCGCTCCACAGCGGCGGCACGTAGAGGCTGTCGGGCCCATAGGCATTGAGCGCGGCGTCGAAGGCCGCCCTGCGGTCGTCCTCCCGGATCTCGAGCGTCATTTGGCCTCCGGGGTCAGCGCCAGCAGCCGCCGCACCAGCGCCAGCGCGGTTTCGGTGGCTGGATCGGCAGCGGTCACCGGCACGGCGAGCACGATCAGGTCGAGCGGATCATGCGCGAGCACGATGACATGGGAGGCGCTGTTGGCGGTCATCAGCGAGACCATGCGCTCGGCCGCGGGGTCGGTCGGCGCCAGTCCCCACGGCGCCTCGGAGCGGCGCAGCACACGCCTCGTCGACAGGAAGTCGCGGAGCAGCGGCGGATCGTAGGGTACCAGCTCGTCTTCGCGGAAGCGCCGCGCGCTCTCGAAGATCGGATGCCGCGCGAGCTCGGCGATCAACTGCTCTCGCGTCTGCGCCGGCGACGCCGCGACCGAATTGAGCACGCCGGGCTCCTGCGATTCGAACAGCGCGCGCAGCGCGTCCGTCATCAGCCCGATGGTCAGCACGCCGGCGATCGCGACCGCGACGAACCGGATCATCTGCGCGGCATCGACATCGGGCGCCATGAAGGCGGCGGCAAGCCCGAGCAGCCCCGAAGAAATCAGCCGCAGCGCCATCATCGCGAGCCCATGCCGCCGTGTCTCGGCGCCGCCGCCGGCGATCAGCATCACGGTGACCGTGAGCAGCGCCCCCAGCGCGCCGAGCCGGACCGGGATGTCGGGAAACAGGGTGCGGAAATCGGTGAGGATGAACGGGATCACCACCAACGCGCCGACCGCCATGCGGCCGATGCTGCGGTTCTCCGAGGCCATCAGCGAGGCGCGGTCGCGCGTCGCCAGCAGCGGCGCGCAGGTCGCAAAGCCAAGGAGCTGGAACAGCGCCAGCGTGATCGCATAGGGCATCACCAGGCGCTGCAGCCCGAACGTGCCACCGAGGCCGAGCAGGATGCCGCCCGCAAGCGCCGCGATCTTGACCGCGCGCGGCGCGTGGCGGCGCAGGATGCCTTCAGTGACGATCAGCGCGCCGAGCGGAATCAGCGAGGCCGGGATCACCGAGAGGCGGTCGAGCAGCCAGCTGCCGCTCCACCACGCCAGGCCACGGTCGAGGAACAGGAGCGCGATCATGCCGAGCGCGAGCAGCAGGCGGCGGGTCAGCGGGCTCTTGGGATCGCGCCGGTAGAACGTCATCATCGCCACCGCGACGCCGATGGCGCCGCAGAGATTGACGATGGAATCGGCGATTACCCCCGAGGTCATTTGCCGCTCGTCAGCTCGTCGATGGCGCGCCGGACCAGCGGACGCATCAGCGCGGCGATCAGCGCATTGCGCGGCTTCTCGATCGCCGGCCGATGCGGGTTGAGGAACCAGCCGCGGCAATCGGTGCCGGAGGTGCGGCCCAGAATCAGCGCGACCGCCTCATAGGCCATCAGCATGCCGGTCGAGATCACCATCGGCGCGAACGACATCCGGCTGCGGCGGCCGGCCGCGACTTCGCCGGCGATCGCGAGGTCGACATAGTTGCGCGACGAGGAATGCAGCATGACGTGCTCGATCTCGGTACGCATCGCGGCGCGGCGGTCGTCCTCGGTGATCTCGGTCCAGTCCTTGGCCAGCGTGGGAAAGCCGAGGCGCTCCTCGGGTCGCGGATCGTGCGGACGCACCACGATCACCGACGGCAGCGGCGACATATAGGCGTCGATCACGGTTGCATCGGCGCGCTTGGCGGTCCGGTACAGATGCACGCCGGCGGCAATGTCGTCCATTCCGTTGACGATGACCGGGCAGCGTTCGGCAATGCCGGCGAGCGCACTGGTCCAGTTCTCGCCGAGCACCTCGACCTCGATGGTCGGGTTGATGCGTTTTGCGGCTTCGGCGGCGACCGCCGCCTTCTCGCGGCCGACCTCGTCGGCGAAGGCGAACACCTGGCGATTGAGGTTGGAGACCTCGAAGCGATCGATGTCGGCGATCACGAACTTGCCGACGCCGGCGCGCGCCAGCGCCATGAAGGCCGCGCCGCCCATGCCGCCGACGCCGCAGACGAACACCCGCGCCTGGCGCAAGAGCTGCTGCTCGTGCTCGTCGATGAAGCCGATATTGCGACCGGTGAAGGAGTAGTAATCGAAGTTCATCGCGCGGCCCCGTTATCCTGCCTGCGCGGCCGCAGCGTGCCGAAGGCGCGGGTGTCGTCCATCCAGTAGACCACCGGCAGCACCAGCCGCTGCAATGCCAGCATTGCGGACGCCGCGAGCAGCGCCGGCAATGAGCCCGAAGGCACCTCGCTCATGAGATAGCGGCGCGCGCCGGCAAGATCGACGCGGCCGATCTGCAGCACATCGTCGCCGCGGCCGTAATCCAGCTCGCGTTCACAAAATTCGTTGTAGACGGCATCGCGATGCTTCGGCGCGATCTCAAAAGTCTTCTTCAGCGCATCCGAGCCGCCGGTATAGGCATTGGTGATGACCGAGCGCGCCTCGTCGAAACCGGCCTCCTCGCCGACGCCGAACACCGCGCGATGCTTTGCCATGATGCCGCGCGCGAGTTGCAGATGCGCAAAGCTTTGCCGCGCCCCCGGCAGCGGCGACGGGAACACGTCCGAGAAGGTGTCGCTGACCATGCCGACCACCGCCGGCACCTGGGTGACGTTGGAGATCCATTTCGGCCGCAGCCCGTCGCGGGCGAACAGCACCAGCGCGGTGAGACCGTAGAGCACCCAGGACAGCCCCTGCCCGCGCACATCGGGATCGACCATGACGAGGCCGAGATGGGTGACTTCAGTGGGCTCGCCGTCGAGCGGCACGTCCATCACCGACAGGGCGTTGAAGGCGATCGGCCGCCCGGTGTCTTCCTCCGAGATCAGCGTGATGATGGCGCGCGACAGCCGCTCCGGCTCGCCGGAGAAGATACCGTAGCTCAGGCTCTCCTCGGGCAGCGTCTTGGCGGCCACGATGCGCAGCTGCTCGACCAGCGCGTCGAGTTCGTCCTTCGGCAGCGACAGGCCCGGCGATTCGACGATGCGGGTGCGCTGGCCGGCCTGGGTGCGCAAGGTGAGATCGATGGTCGGCTGCGACAGCGCCTTCAGCCAGAAGCCGCCATGGCTGCGCAGGCCGTCAAAGGCCGCGCGCGCTTTGGCAAGGCTCCTGCTGCCGCGCGAAGCGGGGGTGCGATTGTCCGTGGACGCCATTTCTCTGTCCCTCGGGCAAGATCTCTGCACTTTGGCCTGTTAAGGAGCCATGAGCACAACCTGGCGCGGTTTGCCGCAGGGTAAACAAGGCCTTCCGGAAACGGAACAGTTGGCTGCAAGGTTCGCAGCCTATCCACCCCGTCATTGCGAGCGGAGCGAAGCAATCCATCTGTCCGCACACGCGGCGCAATGGATTGCTTCGTCGCTTCAGCGCAAAATTGCTTTGCAATTTTGTCGCGAGCTCCTCGCAATGACGTCGAGGGTTTTGGGCAGTGGCCTTTGTTCGAAAGCGGCGGATGAAAGCCACCCGCCGCTACGTCTCCGGCTCACCCCGCCTTGGAGACTTCCATCAGCAGGCGCTCGGCCTTGGCGTCCTCGATGCGGTTCACGAACTTGCTGCTCTCGTAATTGTCGCGCACCGTCTTGGTCAGCGTGACGCAGGTCTGGACCAGCATCACGATGCCCATCGTCAGATAGCCCTGCATCCAGGGGCTGATCGGCAGGAAGAACACGCCGACGGCGACGAGGAAGGCAGAGGCCGCGAAGGACGCGTAGGTGAAGGTAACCCAGCTGCCGCTGTGGGGTTGGATGGTCTGGTTCATGGTCGTCTCCTTGATGAGAGGTGATTTGAAGTTGGCTTGGTTTCAGGCTCGAGGTCTCAGGCTTGAGAATTCAGGCTTGAGATTTCAGGCTTGGGGCGGCCGCCTGGCCTTCAGGCGCGCCAGCACGTCGTCGGCGGTCGATTTCATCCGCGGGCCAAAGCCCTGCTCGGCGAGCTTCTCGACGGTGGCGAGCGGGCCCGAGGCGGTGTCGATCTCGAACAGCGCGTCATCCGCCGCCTGGGTCTCCATCTGCCGCTCGCGCAGCCGCTTCAGCGTGGCTTCCGCTTCCGGCAGCGTCGACTCATAGGGCCGCGCCGCCTCGATGCCGCTTCGGCGCAGCGAACGCACCGCTTCCGAGGCACGGGCGAGACGACGGCCGCGATCGAGCTCGGCAATGCGCGCCTCGGCGTTGGCAACATGGCGCTTCAGCCGGGTGATCTCGGTGGCGAACAGCGTGCGCGCGGTCATCGCGGCGTCGCGTTCGGCTTCCAGGTTGGCGATCGCCTGCGCGGCTTCGCGGGCGAGGTCGTCCCGGCCGCCCTCGAGCGCCGCCGACGCGCGCACCTCGAGATCGGCGATCCGGGCATTGGTCGCCTCAAGCCGCCGGCCCTCCTGCTGGTCGCCGGCAATGGCCAGCGCCAAGGTCCGTTTCGAGCGGTCGACTGCAGCAGCAGCATCGCGCATCTGCTGGTCGAGGACGACCAGCGCGGTCCGATCTTGCAGTTCCTCCTCGGCTGCCGCCACGCTGCCGCGGAAAATCGTCAAAACAGTTTTGAACATTTGGCCACTCCCTGTTATGAGCATCGCTCATGAATCTCTTGTACCACATAATGAGCATTGCTCAAGAATTATTTGAGCGACGCTCAAACATGCGGTTAGCGACGGATGAAACATGTCCAAAGCATTGGAACGACGTGCAAAACTGCGCGAAGCACTGATCGAGGCGGCGGAACGAGCAATTGCGGCAAAGGGTCTCGGCGGCCTGAAAACCCGCGAACTGGCCCAGGAAATCGGGGTCGCCAATGGCGGCGTCTACAATCTGGTCGAGGATGTCGACGAGCTGATTCTGCGCGTCGGCTCACGCACGCTGGCCCGGCTCGATGCTTCGCTGTCGCTGGCCGAGATCCGCGGCGCGGCCGCGCCGCGCGAGATGCTGGTGCGGATCGCGGTCGCCTATTGCGACTTCGCCGCCGACAATCTCGAACTGTGGCGCGCGCTGTTCGAGCACCGCATGCAGCCCGACAAGCCGGTGCCGGAATGGGCGATCACCGAGCAGATGGAACTGTTCCGCCACATCTACAAGCCGCTTGCCACGCTGTTTCCGCAGCGCTCGCCGGCGCAGCTCGGCATCACTGCGCGCAGCCTGTTCTCCGCCGTGCATGGCATGGTCGCGCTCGGGCTGGAGCACAAGCTGATCGCGGTGCCGATCGGCGCGCTGCGCAGCGAGATCTCGACCTTGACGCGGGCGATGGTCGACGGCCTGACGGCGAACAAGGATTAGGCCGCCTCGCCCCAAACCGCACGATGTCCGGCCTTGCGGTCAGGCCGACTGGCCGCAAAGCGCCCTAGGGCCTGGCGGCCGAGGTCAGAAAAGGGGAAAAGGCCCCTTGCGGAATGGCCGAACCGTAGCCATCTACCTCGGATCGAGTTTCGGCCGAACGACTTGGCCTCGCCGCTGATAGCGTGCCTGACTGACGACCCTCACCCCCTGAACTTCGAATTAGCCTGCTGCGCCCTCGGGTGCGGCTCCAAACACGCATCCATACTAAAGGACGATCTCCCATGAATACGGGAACTGTGAAGTGGTTCAACAGCCAGAAGGGTTTCGGCTTCATTCAGCCGGACCAGGGAAGCCAGGACGTTTTCGTTCATATCAGCGCGGTCGAACGCGCCGGCATGAGCACCCTCAACGAGGGACAGAAGGTTTCTTTTGAAATCGTTGCAGACCGCCGGACCGGCAAATCTGCTGCGGACAATCTCCGCGCGGTGTAAGCTGCGACAATTGGCCATGCTGCTTTGACCACGGATGAACTGGCAGAGCCTCTGGTTACGCGACCCCGCGACTGGTCACCCGGCCGCGGGGTTCTCTTTATCAACACCGCGCGCAATGCCCGCCAGGACCAGGACTTGAACCGTCTGCCGGCGAACCGGCCTGCGCATCGAAGCAGCTGAGGTCGCGAGCGTGTCCACCAGTATCGATCCGGCGCCGCAGCACGACGACATCATGTACCCGCAGGTCCTGCCGTTCGTGCTGGTCCACGTCGGGTGTCTTGCGGCGATCTGGTCGGGCATCTCGTGGCCAGCGATTGCAATTTGCGTCGCGCTGTATTGGCTGCGCATGTTTGCGATCACGGCCGGATATCATCGCTACTTCTCGCATCGAGCTTATTCGACGAGCCGGGCGTTTCAATTCGTCCTTGCATTCCTTGCCCAAAGCAGCGCCCAGAAAAGCATCCTTTGGTGGGCCGCGAAACATCGACATCACCATCTTCATTCGGATACCGAGCAGGATGTGCATTCACCGCTGCACAAGGGCCTCGTGTACAGTCATCTCGGCTGGATCTTCTATCGACAGCACGATGCAACCGATCTGACGAAAGTTTCGGACTTTGCCTCGTATCCGGAGTTGATGTGGCTGCACAAATTCGAGGTTTTGCCGGCGGTCGTGGTCGCAGTTCTGTGCTTTCTCGTTGCCGGATGGCCCGGACTCCTGGTCGGTTTCTTCTGGAGCACCGTGCTGGTCTATCATGCAACGTTTTGCATCAACTCCCTCGCACATGTTCACGGACGCAAGCGATATGTGACGGGCGATGACTCCCGCAACAATTGGCTGCTGGCCCTGGTTACGATGGGTGAGGGTTGGCACAACAATCACCACGCCTACCAAAGCAGTGCGCGGCAGGGCTTCCGCTGGTGGGAGATTGATGCGACCTATTATGTCCTGGTGGCCTTGTCCTGGCTCGGTATCGTCTGGGATCTGAAGGCGCCGCCCACCCAGGTTCTCCAGAACGAGCAACGCCTCGGATCGCGCGTGATCAAGCGGACGGCCGAGCAGCTCGCCGGCCGTTTCAATCCCGAATACATCGCACAGGCGATCAAATCCTCCGTCCATGAAACCGGATTATCGGTGCGGGACGCGCTTTTCCTGTTGCAGCATCGTGCCGACTTGCATCTGCCCAGCATGCCGACGCGCGAGCAGTTGTTGGCTGAAGCCCAGGCCATGTTCGCGAAGACGCGATCGTTGGACGATATCGTCGACCGTGCACATGAGCTCCTGGTGGAATCGGTTTGCTTCCTTCTGGCCGTTCCGCCGCCGGTGGCCGGGGTAAATCCGAAAGCTTGAGGGAGCGGTAGCATTTTGCCTTGGGCATCCCCATATAAAGTCAATGAGCAACTGGCAAAAACCGAGCAAGCGCGAACCACCCAGGACCAAGGCCGAATTGCGCGAGATGCTGACCGAGGCCGTGCGTAACACGCCGAGCCCGGACCGCGTGTCGAAGCAGCGCCCGGTAAAGGCCAAAAAGACCGCAGCTGGTGCCGCCGACGTCGATTAGAGCGTTTTCGAGCGAAGTGGACACCGGTTCGCGTGAAGAAAACGCGTCAAAACAAGAATCTAGAGCTTCGGTTCTGATTCAATCAGAACCGAAAATGCTCTAGCCCCGCGCGCCACCCGACCCGATCGCCCGCCCCGGGATACGACCGAATTCCATTCGCGACGAGCGCGAAGAATTTCGTGAAGGAGCAGCATGCGCAAGCTTCCCAAGCCTACCGAACAAGAGATCAATGAGGGACCCCAAGCGGTGTCTTTTCAGATTGCGAACGGAAACGCGCGGCAGGACTGCATCCTGCAAACCACATTCCCGACGAAGATGCAGGCGCACAAATATCTGCTTGCGAATTGGCCGACCTTCGAAAAGATGGCTCGCGATGCCCTTGCGGCGGGGACCATTGAAGGCGGCCAGATCAAGCTCGCGATGATCTGAACAGCCCACGGAAGCACCCAGACCTCACGGCTCCATCGTGTAGGCGCGGCCGGGTTCGAGCGCGTAGATCGTCAGAAAGCGCAGCGGCCGTTCCGGGTCGCAATTGCGAAACAGCGTGTGCGGAACATCGGCCCGATCCTGCAAGGTCTCGCCTGCCCGATATTGTCGCGGTGCCTCGTCGCCATAGGCGGACTCGGCAACACCTTCGACGATGAAGATCACGCCGACGACCGGATGCCGGTGCAGCGGAGCAACCCCGCCGGGCGGATAGGTGACCTCGGCAACGACAAGCTCGCGCTGATCGCCGGGCAGTTGCAATCGCTCGAGGGTCTTGCGCGTGACGCCGGCAAACCCGGCCTGCCGGACGTTCGACTGCCCCTCTTTGCCTTCAGCCATTGGAACCCTTTCTCGTCTCGCGAACGCTTGTGTTCGGATCACATCGCAGAGCGATGACTATGGGCGCGCTGCAACGACGCAACAAGGTGCCCGGGCCATTTCAATCCGTGCAACACATCCGAGCCGAAGTCCTTGCCACCCCTGCTCCGACGTTGCAGGATTCCGTTGCCGAAAACCTTCAGCAGTGGGCCTTGCATGAGAACGAGCATCGTTACGACGCGATTGTCGGGAGCAGCCTTCCTGGCGCTCATCCTCGCGGCATCAAGTGTCACGCCGGCGTCGGCGGCGCCGGCCGTGCCGGAATGCTCGATGTCGGTGACGCTGGCGGATTGGGGCGAGAATTCGACCGGCGATATCGACGTTGCGGCAGGCGAAAGTTGCCAGATCCCGATCGGAATCCGCGGCACGGTGACGGACTCGTCGATCTCGCAAAAGCCGGCCTATGGCAAATTGAAAAAGATCAACGCATCGACCTTCGAATACAGGGCGAAGGCCAAGTACAAGGGCAGCGATACGTTTGCCATCAAGGCCACGGGTCAGGGACCGAAGGCCTCCGGCACCTCGGTCATCACCGTGCACGCCACGATCAAGTAATCGCCGATCCAGTTAGATTGCGCCGCGCCGGGCAAGCCCGGCGCGCGCTCCTTGCATCCGTATCAGGCCGGCCGCGCGCCGGTGCGGATGATCGAGCCGACATGCTGGCCGCGCAGCGCCGCGGTGAGCCGGCCGGGAACCAGGCCGTTCACGACCTGCACGCGTTCGATGTGCCGCGCATTGGCCATCACCTCGAGCAGCGCGGGATCGAACGGCAGCGTCCCCTTCAGCCTGGCAAGATCGGCGAAGCTCGTCTCTCGCAGCAGCTGGGCCTTCTTGCCGTCGGGACCATTCGGATCGTCGCTGTACACGCCGTCGACGTCCTCGACGATGGTGAGGCCGGCGGCGCCGAGCGCATCGGCGATCAGGAACGCACCGGTGTCGGCGCGGTGCAACGGGATGCGCGAGACCGGGAATTCATGATGGTGATACGGCGGGAAGGCGCTGCCCACCACCGCGCGGGCCGCGGAGAGATGGATCGCGAGCTGGCTCGCGATGGTCGGATGCTCGATATAGGACACGCCCTCCGGCGCGAGCAGGCAACCTAGAATGTGGCCATTCTGGCCGGCCTCGCTTGCGGCGAGCGGCGCGAGCGAGCCGACCGGCAGTCCGAGGTCGAGGCCGACGCTGTAGAGATGGCGGGCGCGGATGCCGGCGCCGGTCAGGATCAGCATGCGGTGCTCTGATAGCAGCGAGCGCAGCTCGTCGACGATCGGCAGGATCGCTTCATGGCCGCGATCCATGATGGAGCGGCCGCCGATCTTCACCACCTGCACCCAGGGCAGCAGCGGGATCGGGCGTCCGCCGGCGACGGGACGGGTGAGATCGCTGTCGAGCAGGGTCTGGCGCGCGAGCGGCGAAGCGACGTGCTTGATGGTGTCATCCATGGTCGTGTCCCTGCTCAGTTCGCGGTGATGATGGTGCCGACATGCTCGCCCGCGAGCGCGCGGGTGAGATTGCCGGGGACGAGGCCATTGACGACCTGCACCTGGCGGACATGGCGCGCGGTGGCGAGCAGATCGAGCACCGGAAATTCGAGGATCGAGTCCTGCAATCCCTTCGCCTTCATCTCGGCGACCGAGATCTTCGGAATGAAGGTAGCGCCCTTCGAGGTCTTGGGGTTCGCGGTGTAGAGGCCGTTTTCGTCCTTCACATAGATCATCGACTTGCAGCCGAACTGCTCGGCGACCAGAAAGCATCCGGCGTCGGTGCGGTAGGGCGGAATCATGCCCTCGGCCGCGGGCCGCATCCACAGCCCGTAAGGCGGCATGCCGCTGAAGATCACCGCGTTCACCTCGGCGAGATAGAGCGGCACGGCCGAGAGGCCGGCGCCGCTGACCGCGGAGATGCCGTGCTTGGCGAGCAGCTGGCCCAGCATCACGGCGTTCTGATCGGCAACCGAGGCGCCGAGCTGCGAGAGCACGCCGGCCGGCAGCCGAAGCCCGGCCGCGATCGAGTAGAGGTGCCGGGCGCGGGTGCCCGCGCCGGTCCCGATCAGCATCTTGTGCACCTTGCGGGCGGCGACGATCTCGTCGACCAGCGGATAGACCGCGGCGCGGCCGCGGTCGATGACGCTCTGGCCGCCGATCTTGATCACCGCGGCATCCGGCAGGATCCGGAAGTTCGATGCCGCCTCTGCCGTCGCCAAAAGCTGCGGATCGGTCAGCGATCGCTGCATGAGGAGCGCTTCAAGCTCCGCCGTCGTATTTGCCATGAGAAACGTCCTTGCTCCAATGCCTGGCATTGTTGTCGTCGGCCCGCGACATCCGAACCGGTCTCGACCGGTGGCGCGCGGAGCCCGCATCCGAACTGCACTGGTAGCGATAAGCAGGGCAGGTCTCAAGGTGGGGTGGCGATGATGCCCCGCGGCTGGCACCCATTTTGTTGCCGGCCGCCAGGCCTCACCCGTCGGTCGCCGGCAGCTTGACGGTCACGCGCAGGCCTGAACGTCCGGCACCGGTCACATTTTCGAACAAAACCGAACCGGCGGCATGATCGACGATCCGCTTCACGATCGAGAGCCCGAGCCCGGCGCCCTCGCCGCTCGGCTGACCGCCGCGAAAGAACGGCTCGCCGATCCGCGCCAGATCCTGCGGCGGAATCCCCGGCCCGGTGTCCTCGATCTGGATGACGGCCATTCCGTCCTCCCGACCGACGGCAAGATCGACAGCCCCATTATTTGGCGTGAACTTGATTGCGTTCTCGACCAGGTTCCGGACCGCCGAGATCAGCGACAGCTCATCACCGTTCACCGCGACCACCTCGACCGTCGTGAAACCGAGATCGATGTTGCGCGCTGCCGCCTCAGGCAGCAGATCGGCGACGACGCCCTTTGCGATCTTGTCCAGCTCCACGGGTGCGCTCACGATGGACGGCGCAGCGTCCTGACGCGCCAGCGCCAGGAGTTGCTCGAGCAGATGCTTGGTGCGCCGCATGCCGCTCTTCAACGCATCGAGCCGGTCGCGCGTCTCCGCCGGCATGTCGAGCGAGGCGAGATTTTCCGCCTGCAGGCTGAGCGCGGTGACCGGCGTTCGAAGTTCATGGGCCGCATCGGCGATGAAACGCCGTTGCTGGTCCATCATGACGCGCACCCGCCCCAGCAACCCGTTGATCGAGCCAAGGAACGGCTGCAGCTCGCTCGGCGCGCCCATCGCCGGCAATGCACCGACGTCATCCACCCTGCTCGCATCGAGATCGCCGGCGAGGCGCAACATCGGGCGGAACGATCGGGCGATCACGAATGCCGTCATCAGCAGAAGGCACGGCACCAGCGCGGCAATCGGCAGCAGCGTGCGCACGGCCATGTCGCCCGCGATCTCGGTTCGGATCTCGGTCTGCTGCGTCACCGCGAAGCGGCTGCCGTCCGGCCGGGTCCGAAGCAGCACGCGGACCGGCTGGCCGTGATAGACATCATTGTGCAGCCCATCCGTCAGTCCCCAAAGCCGGCGATCGTCTGCGGAGCCGCGCGGCGCCTCGCCGAGTTCGACGACGGCGACCTCGGCTTCTGCGTCGACGCCGTTGACCGGGCGGCTCTGCCGGATCGGAGCGCCGAGCGCGAAGCTGCCGATCTGGATCAGGACGGAGTCCTGCATCTCGATCGCTTCGCTGTAGGCCCATCTGTAGGCCAGGAGTCCGCCGACGGCGCCCGTCAACAGGATGATCGCGGTGAGTCCGACGAACAGGCGTCCGCGCAGCGATCTCATCATCTCGAACGATCCACCATCCATCCGACGCCGCGCACGTTCCGGATCGCCGCGGCTCCGAGTTTTCTGCGCACGGCGTGGATCAGGAACTCGACCGCGTTGCTCTCGACCTCCTCGCGCCAGCCATAGATCTGGCGTTCCAGCTCGGCACGGGACAGGATCGTTCCCGGCCGCGCCAGCAGCGCCTGCAGCAGGGCGAACTCGCGAGCGCTGAGCACGGCCTTCTCTTCGCGGAATGTGGCCTCCCGCGTCGCCGGATCGAGATGAAGCTCGCCATTCGTCAGCACCGGGGGCGCTCCGCTGCCCTCGCGCCGCAGCACCGCGCGCATGCGCGCCAGCAACTCGGCGATCTCGAACGGCTTGACCAGGTAGTCGTCGGCGCCGAGATCGAGGCCCTGGATGCGATCGTTCAGCGCATCGCGTGCGGTGAGAATGATCACGGGAAGGCGCGAGGCGCGCTCCCGGATCGCCTTGAGGACGTCGAGACCGTCAGTCAATGGCAGGCCGAGATCGAGCAGCGCAATGTCGTAGGTCTCGCTGCGGCTGGCTTCGATGGCGAGATCGCCATTACGCACCCAGTCGACCGCATAGGCGGCATCCCGCAGCGCCTCGACGACGGCGGCGCCGATCATTCTGTCGTCCTCCACCACGAGCACCCGCATCGCCTGGCAAATCCATCCCGATCCGCGCCGGGAGTAGGCCCGGCGAAACTGCGTCGCACCGAACAGCCCGCGACGCCTGCGCGATCATATCAGTTTCGACTTAGCCGCGGCTTAGGGGCTTTCGGCGCCCAAATGGCGGCCGCTGCGCCCACCTAAGCCGGGGCTAAGTCTCGCAGTGCACGCTCGCTTTCGAACTCGGCGGAACCGCCGACCCTGTCAAAGCGGAGCTTCACACCGTGCTGGATATCAGACCCATCGGCCGCAGCATGCTGAACAAGGTCCCCGAAGTGACCCTCGTCTTCTGGCTGATCAAGATCATGTCGACCACGGTCGGCGAGACCGGTGCCGATTACCTTGCCGTCCATGTCGGCCTTGGCACCGGTGTGACCGGGCTGCTGATGATCACGCTGCTTGCCGCAGTGCTGGCCATCCAGCTGCGGATGGACCGCTACGTGCCATGGGTCTACTGGCTGACGGTCGTGCTCGTCAGCATCGTCGGGACGCAGATCACCGATGCACTGACCGACAAGCTCGAGATCAGCCTCTACGTCAGCACGGCCGCCTTCGCGATCGCTTTGGCCGCGACCTTCGCGATCTGGTTTTCGGTCGAGCGGACGCTGTCGATCCACAGCATCGTGACCCAACGGCGCGAACTGTTCTACTGGGCCGCGATCCTCTTCACCTTCGCGCTCGGCACAGCTGCGGGCGATCTTGCGACCGAAGCGCTGGGCCTTGGCTTCAACGTCGGGGTGGTCGCGTTCACGGCACTGATCGCGGCGATCGCGGCGGCTTACGCGCTCGGCGCCAATGCGGTGTTGACCTTCTGGCTCGCCTACATCCTGACGCGTCCGCTCGGAGCATCGTTCGGCGACCTCTTGTCCCAGGCCCGTGAGTACGGCGGCCTCGGCTTCGGCACGATCTACACCAGCCTCGCCTTCCTGACGGTAATCGTCGCGCTGGTCGCCTGGCTGTCGTTCGAAGGCGACGCCGACGGAAAGCCCGAGGCGTCGCCCGGCGCGTGAGTTCGACATGCGTCTCGACGGGCATCAATCGAACCAACCCCACACAGGAGAACCACGATGAACAAGACGACACTCAGCTTGGCGACGGCGATTGTTGCGCTCGCAGTGATCCAGCCGCTCCCCGATGCCAACGCAGGCCTCAGGCTGCCGCCGCACACGCAGACGGCCGCCGCCAGGCTCGGCGACCTGACACCATTTCGCAGCATCGCCGCCGATGTCGCGGCACTGGTCGACAAGGGCGACCTGGCCGGCGCCAAGACGCGGATCAAGGATCTCGAGACCAAATGGGACGAAGCGGAAGCCGGACTGAAGCCGCGCGCGGCTGCGGACTGGCACACCGTCGACAAGGCGATCGATCGTGCGCTCGCGGCGGTGCGTGAGACCAATCCGGACGCGGCCAAATGCAGGAAGGCACTCGCCGAGCTGCTGTCGATCATGGACTCGATGAAGGCCTGATCTCTCCATCCATCATTTCGACCACCGCCGGCGGCATCGTCCGCCGGCGACCCGGCCTCCCGGAGCGAAGAACCCATGGAATTATTGTTGCACGACACCACCGCGGACGACCGCGCAGGAAAAGTCCCCGCCGTCACGCTCGGCTTCTGGGTCATCAAGATTCTCGCCACGACGCTCGGCGAGACCGGCGGCGACGCCGTCACGATGTCGATGAATCTCGGCTATCTCGTCGGCACGGCGATCTTCGCGGTCATCTTTGCTGCTGCGGTCGCGGCGCAGATGGCGGCGAAGCGCTTTCATCCGCTGCTCTACTGGACCGTGATCATCGCGACGACGACCGTCGGCACGACCTTTGCCGATTTCGTCGACCGTTCGCTGGGGATCGGATATCTCGGCGGCTCATCGCTGCTCGCCGGACTGCTCGTCGTGTCCCTCGCCACATGGCATCGCGCCATGGGAACGGTCTCGATCGCATCGATCGACAACAAGGCGGCCGAAACCTTCTACTGGATCACGATCCTGTTCTCGCAGACGCTGGGCACCGCGCTCGGCGACTGGATGGCCGACTCCACCGGCCTCGGCTATGGCGGCGGCGCCATCGTGTTCGCCGCCGGCATCGCCATCATCGCCGCCGCCTATCTCTGGACCAGGGTGTCGCGCACGGTGCTGTTCTGGATCGCGTTCGTCCTGACCAGGCCGCTCGGCGCGACTGTCGGCGATTTCCTCGACAAGCCGCTGGATCACGGCGGCCTTGCGCTCAGCCGCTACACGGCATCGATCGCTCTCGCCGTTGCGATCGCCGCCCTTGTCTTCATCCTGCCGCAGCGGGCGGGGGAGCACGCGTGAAGGTCAAGCCTCTGCCCGCACCGGACATCGTTCTCTGAGTGCGGGCAGGTTGGCGCGGCGCGATCATCGTCTCGCGATTGATCCGTTCGCGGTCGATGGTCTGTCGCGAACTGCATGAACGGAGCCCTTCTGTGTGACGTGGTTCCGAAGCGAGGGTCTAGGACGTTTTGCCGCAGTTCGCTCGGCCAGGGGGTGTGACGCCCGTCATAGATGAAGCGCGCGAATTCTGCGATCCTGATCTTGATACTGCCTGCTTTTTTGATGCGCTGCTCTCGGCCCAATGACGCTGGTTCAGCACCAGCCGGCTTCGCGAGCACAAAATTGATTGCCTTGCACCTTGGACATTAGCCGGCTTCGACCGGCGCACCACGAGGACGCAAACCATGGCCAATACCGCACCGGTCGTCACGATTGCCAACCACAGCCTGTTGTACAATCAGTGGCAGAAGATGCAGCCATGGATGACTTATTTCGACGCCGACGGCAATCCCGCGCAGAGCTTTCAGTTCTTTGACAGCGGCACCGCCGCGACCAGCGGCTATTTCTGGACTCCCAGCAATAGCCATTGGGATGCCGGCACCGTCATCGACGTTGCCGCGTCTGACCTCTCCGATGTGTGGCTGCGTGCCGGCTCGGTCGGCGGCAGCGAGACACTCTGGGCACGCGCCTTCGACGGGACGGACTGGAGCACCTGGACCGCGTTGACCTTCACGACGATTCCAAACACGCCTCCGGTCGCCACGATCAACGACCAGCAGCTGCACACCAACACATGGGCGCAAGTCACGAACTGGCTGAACTACTCCGACGCCAACGGCGATGCTGCGACCAAGTACCAGTTCTGGGACAGCGGATCGTCCGCCACCAGCGCGTATTTCTGGACTCCCACCAATTCCCATTGGGCTGCCAACACGGTGATCGACGTTTCGGCCGCCGATCTCGCCAATGTCTGGATCCAGGGCGGCTCCACGACCGGCTTCGAGACCATGTGGGTCAGAGCGTTCGACGGAACGGACTGGAGCAACTGGGATACCTTCACGTTGACTTCGACGAATTCGGCCCCCATCGTGACGATCGGCGACCATTCCGTGCACATGGGCCAGTGGGTGACCGTCGGCAACTGGTTGACGACGTCGGATGCCGACAACGATGCAATTACGAAGTATCAGTTCTGGGACAGCGGCTCGGCCGCGACCAGCGCCTATTTTTGGACGCCGACCAATTCCCACTGGGACGCCAACACCGTGATCGACGTTCCGGCCGCTGACCTCGCCAATGTCTGGATCCAGGGCGGCTCCGCAACCGGTTCGGAGACGATGTGGGTCAGGGGGTTCGACGGCACCACGTGGAGCAATTGGGATACTTTCACGCTGACGTCGACGGTCAACACGCCGCCGGTCGCGACCATCAACGACCAGTCGGTGCACGTCAATCAATGGGTCAAACCCGAAGCCTGGCTCAGCACCAGCGATGCCGAGGGCGATGCGATCACGAAGTATCAGTTCTGGGACAGCGGCAGCGCCGCGACCAGCGCCTACTTCTGGACGCCTGCCAATGCGCACTGGGCGGCCAACACCGTGATCGACGTTTCGGCGTCCGACCTGGACAATCTCTGGATTCAGGGCGGCTCGGCGACCGGCTCCGAGACCATGTGGGTCAGGGCGTTCGACGGCACCGCCTGGGGCAATTGGGACAGCTTTAACCTGACGTCCACCAACACGGTCCCGACGGTTGCGATCAGCGATCATACGCTGAACGCCGCGCAGTGGGCGCAGCTCGTCAACTGGACGACGGCATCCGACGCCGATGGCGATGCGATCACCAAGTACCAGTTCTGGGACGGCGGCGGGGCCGCCAACAGCGCCTATTTCTGGACGCCCGCCAATTCACACTGGGCAGCCAGCACCCCCATCGACGTTGCAGCGTCCGATCTGGCCAATATCTGGGTGCAAGGCGGCACCGCTGGCGGTTCCGAAACCATGTATGTGCGGGCCTTCGACGGGACCACCTGGAGCAATTGGGACAGCTTTACCCTGACGTCGCTGCCAAACCATGCGCCGGTCGCTTCGATCAGCGATCAGACCTTGCACGTTAACGAGTGGAGCCAGGTCAGCAACCTGTTGTCCTATTCCGACGTCGACGGAAATCCCGCGACCGAGTATCAGTTCTGGGATGCCGGCACCGGCGCCAACAGCGGCTATTTCTGGACCTCCGGGAATTCGCATTGGCCAGCCGCCACCGTCATCGACGTCAGCGCCGCTGCTGTCGATGACGTCTGGGTCCGCGGCGGCGCGGCCACCGGCGCCGAGCCGATGTATGTGCGCGCGTTCGACGGCATCGACTGGGGCTCCTGGCACGCATTCGTGCTCACGACCATCGTCTAGCTGCCTGCCGCTTCGCTCGATCACGCTCTAGTTCGGCGTGAAGATGACCTTGCCCTTGAATGCTGCCGCCTTCGCGATGGCCTCCGGGAATCCCTCGAGGCCATAGCTCCCGACCACCGGTGCGCTGATCGCGCCGGATGCGACCATCGGCACGAGATGGCCGTACATCCTGGCCAGGGCTTCGTCGGTCGCAGTCTTGCCCCAATGGCCGAGCCAGAAGCCGCGCACGGATACCTCTTTGAAGATCACGCTCAACGCCGAGCCGGAGAACGGATGTCCGCTCATCGCGCTGTAGATGACGAGCACCGCCTTCGGTGCCAGGCAGTTCATCAGGTTCAACGTGGACGCGCCGCCGACAACGTCGAGCGCCAGCAGGATCGGCGCCCCGCCGGTCTCCTTGGCGACGCGCTTGGCGAGATCCGGCCCGTCGACCAGCACGACATCGCCGCCGACCGACTTGACTTCATCGACGACTTCCTCGCGCCGGACGACGTTGACCGTCTTGAGCCCGAGCGACTTGGCAACTGCGATCACCGCCCGCGCCGTCGCCGAATTGGCGCCGTTCTGGATCACCCAGCCGCCGTGCGGGATCTTCACGAAATCGGTCAGCAGCAGATAGGCGGTCGCCGGATTGACCCCGATCATCGAGAGTTGCTGGATATCCGCTTTCTCAGGCAACGGCCGCTGCCACGACGCCGTGAACTTGACGCGTTCGGTCCAGGTCGGGACCGTGAACGGAATCAGCGTGCGGTCGCCGACCTTCAGGTTCTTGACCTGCGATCCCGCGGCGACGACCCGCCCGACGCCCTCGATCCCGAGCGTGGCCGGCGGCGTCGGCAGATAGCCGTACCGCCCGGCGATGATCATGAAATCCGAGTTGTTGATCGGCGCAGCCTCGACGGCGACCACGACCTCGTTCGGGCCGGGGCTGCCGACGTCGGGCACCTCGTTGAGCTTGACCACATCCTGAGCACGTCCGAACGCAACGACCTGAACAGCCTTCATGTCACAATCTCCCGATTTAGTTATATACTAGTAAGTACAGAATACGGATGACGTCAATGGCTCCAACCGCCTTCACAGCAAGGTGAAGGCTTCACATCCGACGCGGGAGTACATAAAAGGGCAATATGGCAAGGCCGCGCAGCTTCGATCCGGACGATGTCCTGGAAATCGCCCGTCAGGTATTCTGGCAAAAGGGATTCCAGGCGACCTCGCTCGACGAGATCACGGCGGCGAGCGGCGTCGCGAAGCCCAGCCTCTACGCGGCGTTCGGCGACAAGAACGCGTTGTTCCTCAAGGTGCTGGACCGCTATCACGACGGCATTCTGGGCTGGGCCGAGCGCGTGCTGGCACAGCCTGTGCCGGGGCGAGAAGCCATCAGGCAGTGGCTGACCGGCTTCATCCCCTACTGCTCGGGCGAGAAAGGGCAGCGCGGCTGCCTGTCGATCAATTCCGCGACCGACGGCTCGCTCAATCAGGCCGAGCTCCGCAAGAGCATCGAACGCTACAACCGGCGGCTCGAAGAGCTGTTGCGCACGCGGCTGCGCGCCGACCGCGCCGAATTCAGGAAGGGCTTTGATCCCGACGTCACCGCGCACACCATCATGGTCGTGCATGCCGGGCTGCTGGCGCTCGCGCACCAGAGGCCGGATTCGAAACGGGTGAAGGCCGTGATCGACCAGGTGATGGGCCTGCTCGCCTGACTTTGCCGGCACCCGGCCCTGGCCCGGCGGCACGCCGCGCCCTCGCATGAATGTGAATATATGACGATCGTCATGTTATTGATGTCGCGCGCGTGATGACCATGTCCGGATTGGCTGCTGGGCCTTTCCGGATCTGGGGATCAGATGAACAAACCGTTTTGGCGTGCGACGCTTTTTGCCATCACCGGCCTGCTGGCGCTGCCGGCGATCGGCCCGGTGCAAGCCCATGATCACCAGCATCCCGAGTTGAACGGCTGGTATGAGAGCCTGCACAGCGGCAAGGGACCCTGCTGCGACGGCAGCGACGCGCAGCGCGTCGACGATGCCGATTGGGACACCAAGGACGGCCACTATCGCGTCCGCCTCGAGGGTGAGTGGGTCGACGTTCCCGACGAGGCCGTCGTTGCCGGACCGAACCGCGCCGGCCGCACCATGGTCTGGCCGTATTACCTCGATGGCCACCCGCGGCCGCGCTGCTTCATGCCGGGCAGCATGGGCTGAACGTCAGCGAAGACGCCGCGTGGTCGGCGAGCGCCACGGATCAAAGATCCAGCTGGACCCGATCCTCGCCATCGCCATCCGGCTTCGCCGGGACAGCGCAGCAGATCAGCACCTCGTCGTCAGCCACCTCGGCGGTCGGCTCCTTCAGATAGGTCACGGCGCCAGCCAGCAATCGGGTTCGACAGCTTCCGCAATTGCCTTCCCGGCAACTGAAGGCCGGGCTGAGGCCGCGCTCCTCCGCCAGGTCGAGCAGCGTTCCCGACTCCGGCATCCAGCGTGCTTCCTTCATCGATGCGGTGAAGGCGACCGGGACCGGCGTGGTCGCAGGCGGCCGGCGCGGCGGCGCCGTGGTGGCCACGTCCGGCATCCTCAGCAGCGACGATGGACCGAACGCCTCGGCGTGAATCCGGTTGTCGGCGATGTTGTAGCCGCGCAGGGCGTCATCGAGCGATTGGGTGAATTGCGGCGGCCCACACAGATAGAAATCGTAATCGTTGAACGGCAGGACGCGCGACAGCAGCGCCATGTCGATCCGTCCCGCGGCATCGTAGTCCGTGCCTTGCTCGGCGCCATCGACGTCACCGAGGACGCGGATGATCCGGACTGCGCCGCTGGCGGCATCGGCCAATTGCTGCAATTCGTCGCCGAACGCGCGGTCCGACTTGGCATGCGCGGCCTGGAACAGGAATGTCGGCCGGATGCCGCGGGTGCGCAGCCCTTCATAGACCACGTGGCGGAGCATCGCGAGCATCGGCGTAATGCCGACACCGCCGGCAAGCAGCACCGCCGGCCGCTTCTCGCGCGCATCGATCGTGAAGCCGCCGCTCGGCGCGCGCGCCTCGATGATATCGCCGACATGGATGGTGTCGTGGAGATGCCGCGACACCAGGCCGTCGCGCTTCACGCTGATGCGGTACTTGCCATCCGACGGTGCGACGGAGAGTGTGTAGGTGCGGATGACCGGCTTGCGGGAGCCGGGCAATGAAAGACGGATCGGCAGGTGCTGTCCGGCCTGGTGCGGCAGCAGCCCTGCGCCATCGTCCGGCTGCAGATGAAACGAGCGGATCGAACGGCTCTCGTCGACGATTCCGGTGACCTTGAACGGGCGCCACTGCGTCGCCCGCTCGGCCGCGCGGAGCCGGTCGGCGGCCTGTGCCCAGTCGCCGGTCATCAGCGCATTCGGCGACCAGCCATCGGCCCGGAGCGCCCAGCGCAGCGGCAGCGCGCCGCGCCTGCGCACCACCCGGCGGGCACGGAAGCTCCAGAGCCGCTCGGCGCCCTGGAAGGCTGCGATCTCGGGCGAGTCCAGCATCACCTCGGCATCGCCGGTCAATTGCAGCATGTCGCCGGTTTCGAAATCCACGAACACCAGCCCCGCCTTGCCGTTGACGAGGATGTTGCCGAGCGTGTTGAAGAACAGATTGCCGGCGAAATCGGGGATCGTCAGCGTGCCGTCATCGCCAACACGAACGAAACCCGCCTTGCCGCCGCGATGCGAGACGTCGACCTGCCGACGATCCTCGCGCTCGGCATAGGACGCCACGAAGAACGTATCCGCCGCCGCGATCGTCTCGCGCGCGGCCTGATCGAGCATCGTGCTTTCCTCGATCTCTCCCTTGAACGGTTCGTCCGGCTCGCGCACGAAGGCGAAATCGCGCAGCTGGATGTATTGCGGACAATTGCCGAAGCTCTGGTCGAGTTCGAAGCTCAGCGCCTTGCCTGACGATGCACGCAGCAGCCCGTTCGCGCGGTTGCGACGCCGTGTGTGCAATTCGATTCCCAATAGCCCGATCGCATCGCCCTCGCGCATGCCTTCGCTTGCGGGATCGCTGGGCTCCGGCCGCGCATCGATCTCGAGGTTGCGCGGCGTCGGCGAGGCGATGAAGCCGGGCCGGCCGGCCAGCAACGAGGCCCACACGTCGCCGCTCCGGTCCACGCTGCCGACCACGATGAAGGGAATCTGCGCAAAGAAATCGCGATGCTGGTCGGGCATGAAATCCCGCACCGCGCGCTGGCCGACGGCCGCCATCTTCCCGGCGACGCCGACCATCTGCTGGATCGCCATCTCGCCGGCATGCCAGGTCGCGAGCTTGCTCTTGGTTCGCCTGTCGCTCATCGCATCGCCCTCCCTTTCGGGGTTGGACGGGCGCGCCCGCAGGCACGCCCGGTCAGCACGTTACGCGGCCGCCGCCAGTCCGACGGGGGTCTTGGCAAACGGCACGAAGCCCGGCAGCGCCTCGATCCGGCGCAGGAAGGCGTTGACGCGCGGGTAGGCGGAGAGATCGACATTGCCTTCGGGCGCGCTCGACAGATAGCTGTAGAGCGCGACGTCCGCGATGGTCGGCTGCGCGCCGACCATCCAGCCGCGATCGGCGAGATGGGCTTCGAGCCGCTTCAGCAAGACATGGGCGCGCGCGATCACATCGTCCGGATTGTGCTTCGCGCCGAACACCGTGATCAGCCGCGCCGCGGCAGGCCCGAACGCGAGATCGCCGGCGGCAACCGACAGCCAGCGCTGCACGGCTGCGGCGCCCTTCGCATCCTGTGGCAGCCAGTCGGTGCGGCCGAGCTTGGTCGCGAGGTAGACAAGGATCGCGTTGGAGTCGCAAACGATGGTGCCGTCATCGTCGAGCACGGGCACCTGGCCGAACGGATTGAGCGCGAGGAATTCCGGCGTCTTGTGCGCTCCGGACCTGAGGTCGACGTCGACCACCTCGTGCGGAATTCCGAGCAGGGACACGAACAGGCGGGCGCGGTGTGCGTGGCCGGAGAGAGCAAAGTGATAGAGCTTCATGGTGCCGTTCCTGATGTCATAGACGGGGTTATCCCGTCCGCGACCTCAAGGTGGCCCATTGCATTGGATATTATAATTACTGCCGTGTGAACTTCATTATTGCGAATATTGCAATAACCGTCATGGCCGGGCTTGTCCCAGCGTGACAAGTTTTACGACGCAGCCCTTACACCTCAACGATCACGTAATCGTCTTCGATATGGACCGGAAACGTCTCGGCGACATACGGCCCCTTCTGCAACTCGGCACCGCTCTCGACTGCGACCGGATAGGAGCGGATCCTGAACCGCTTGGGATCGAACCAGGACTGGCCGTTGCGCATGTCGAATTCCCAGCCGTGCCAGGGACAGCGCAGCATCTCGCCGACACGGTCGCGCTGATAGATGCCGGGCTCCGGCGAGGTCAGGCGCGCCACGCAGGCCGCCTTCTCCAGCGGCGCGCCCTCATGCGGACAGCGATTCAGCAGCGCGAAGAACTCGCCATTGACGTGGAACACGACGATGTCGCGACCCTCGAGGCCGAACACCTTGTTGCCGCCGGCCGGAATCTCACTGGTGCGCGCGACGATGTGACGGGTCATCGAGTCCTCATAGCGTTTTCAAGCGAAGTGGGCTTCCGGTTCGCGTGAAGAAAACGCGTCAAAACAAGAGTCAAAACTTGTAAACCGCGCGGGCATTGCTGTTGAAGATCTTGCGCCGCTCGGCGTCCGTCAGCGGCGTCTTGAAGGCGAAGCGCGCGTCGTCATAGTCCCAGTGCGGATAGTCCGACGAGAACAGCAGCCGGTCGATCCCGACCCATTCGATCAGCTGGCGCAGGTGCTTGGCTTCATCCGGCTCGTCGATCGGCTGGGTCGTGAACCAGAAATGCTGCTTCACATATTCGCTCGGCTTGCGCTTCAGATGCGGCACCTCGCTGCGGAAGCGCTCAAAATGCTGGTCCATCCGCCACATCGTGGCGGGGATCCAGCCGAAGCCGCCCTCGATGAACACGATCTTCAGTTTCGGGAAGCGCTCGGGAACGCCTTCCAGCACAAGGCTCGTGAGGTTCGAGGCCACCGTGTGCGCGTTCGACTGATGCTCCTCGCAATAATAGGACGGCCAGCCGCCGCCGGTCGGCGCATGCCCGCCATAGCCGCCGACATGGATGCCGAGCGGCAGATCGAGCTCTTGCGCGCGCTCGTAGATCGGCCAGTAGCGGCGGCGGCCGAGCGGCTCGTTGGCGCGCGGCGAGACGTTGATCTGGATGTACTCACCGGTCTTCGCGCAGCGGTCGATCTCGGCGAGGCCGAGGTCGGAGCCGTCCTGCCCGACCAGGATCGAGGCTTTCAGGCGCGGATCGCGGTGCGCCCAGAAAGCGAGTTGCCAGTCGTTGATGGCGCGCTGGATCGCCGCGCCGAATTCCAGGTTCTGCTGCGAGAAGATGAAGAGGTCGAGCACCTGAAGGATGCCGAACTCGACGTCGAACGGATCGAGATGCTGCTTTCGCATGAAATCGAGATCGGAGCCGGGCACGCCACCGGTCGGCGGCCACGCATCGCGCCGCGCGATCAGCGGCGAGGAGCGCGGATACGGCGTGGTGCCGATATAGGGCGTGCGCAGATGGCTGCCATATTCCTTGAGATGCTGCTGCCAGCGCTTTGGCAGGAACTCGTTGAGGTCGCTGTGCGCATGAATGCTCGGATGGATGTCACAATCGATGATCTTGAGCCGCGTCGCGGCGGTGGTCTCCTGATCGAGCATCGGGCGGTCGATGACGTCACTCATGCGATCCTCCATTGAATTGAGCCGGTGTAGCCGTCACCTCTCTCCCCAGCGGGGAGAGGTCGGATTGCATCGCCAGATGCAATCCGGGTGAGGGCCTTACGGTCCCTCGTGAGACCCGCGCCCCCTCACCCGGCGCTGCGCGCCGACCTCTCCCCGCTGGGGAGAGGTATGAGACCCCCGATGTCGCGTCGAGCTTCGTCATGGTCAGGCGTCGAGCTTCAGGCGCGGAAAGGTTTCCAACGGATTATCTTCGCACATCCGCTTGACGAGGCTATCAGGCAAATGCGGCGGCACCGGATCGTCGCCGTCGAACTGCCAGTGCGGGTAGTCCGACGCGAACAGGAACATCTTGTCGGAGCCGATCTGGTCGATGATGTCGGCGACGCCGGTTGCATCCATCGGCGCGTCGAACGGCTGCATGGTGACGCGGAAATGATCGCGGATGATCGCGGCCGGCTCGCGCTCCACCCACGGCACCTCGACGCGCACGCCGCGCCAGGTCTTGTTGGCGCGCCACATGAAGGCGGGCAGCCAGCTGACGCCCGACTCCATCAGCACCACCGTCAATCCCGGATACTTCCCGAACACGCCCTCATAGATCAGGCTCAATGTCTGCGCCTGGAACGCCTGCGCTTCGGCGAGATAATATTCGTAGCGATAGGACGGCCAGCCGATCGAGCTCGGCGCGCCGCGATAGGCGCTGCCGGCGTGGATCGCGATCGGCAGTCTGTGTTTCTCCGCGGCCTGATAGATCGGCCAGTAGTGCCGCCGCCCGAGCAGCATCTCGCCTTGCGAGGGCACCAGCACGGAGACAAAGCGGTTGTCACCGGCGCGGCGCTCGATCTCCTCGACGGCAAGGTCCGGCGCCTGGATCGGCACCACGATCGAGGCGCGCAGCCGCGTGTCCCTGGCAAGCCACTCCGCCGCGATCCAGTCGTTGATCGCCTTGCAGAAGTCCGCCGCCATGTAGGGATCGAACACCGCCTGCGCGCCGTAGACGACGTTGCAGATGGCGTGACTGGCGCCGAGCTGGTCGAACGCGCCGCGCTGCACCATGGCGAGATCGCTGCCGGGCTTGCGGCCGTCGGCCGGCCGCCAGTCGGCGCGGCCGGACAGCGGCATCGACGGCGGATAGGAATTGAGGTCCAGCCCGTCGATCGCGCGGCTGACCACCTGTTCCTTCCAGTGATCGCTAAGATAAGGCAGCAGCGTGGTGCGCGTTCCCCCCACCGCGGGATGGATGTCGCAGTCGATGCGCGTGGCCGCCATGATGCTCCCTAGATGTTCCGTTCCTCGGACTAACGTCTCTTCTTGGTTGTTGGCGGCATCGCTGCCGCGGAGCGGACTGTGACGCCGAAGGCGCGATGGCGCAAGCCGATCCGCGCGGGGCCGCCCTGCCCTATGCGCGCACCGCCCTCACGCGAAGTTGCGGGATCGCGTGTGAACGGCATCACCCACGTGCGCCGTCAGACATGCTAGCGATTTCGCGTCGCGGAAAGCGCAGCTTCAGGAGACGAGAATGAGACTTGGAATGAGGCTTGGCCGATTGACGATCCTCGCATGTTCATTGTCGCTGGCCTCAACCGCCGGATGGGCCGCGCCCGCGACCGCGTCCGGCTCGGTCGCGCTGGCGCTCGCCGGCGTGGTGGCGCCCTATTCGCCGTTGCCGGCCAAGGAGAAGAAGGCGGTCGCCGCGTTGTTTGGCGGCAACAGCAATGTCCGCTATGCCAGGAAGATCACCGTCACCGCCGACAAGGTCGTCTGCCGCGCCAGCAATGTCGACATCACCTCGCGCTCCTGCGCGCTGACCTTCGGCAGCAGGACCCACACCGTGAAGGGCAGCGAGGCCAACGCGATCTACGCGACCGCGGCCCTGGCCGGCGTGCCGCCCGACGGCGCCGCAGGCACGATTTACGAGGCGCTGTCGAGACTGTCCTGCACACTCGATCCAAAGGTGATCCAGGACAAGGCCGGCGGCGGCGCCGACTGCAGCTTCGAGCCGGGGAACTAGCCCGGGCTCAATCTCCCTGCACCACGACACCCAGCCTGGCGGCCACCCGGCGCGCGGTCTCTTCCCGCTGCGCTGTGATCGCGCGCACGGCCTCGCGCGACTGCTGCAGGATCTCGGGTGGCGCGGTCTCCGGCGTGCCGCAGTCGAACGGCGGCTCCGGCGCATACACCATATAGAGCTGGATCGCGCGCGCGGCATCGTCGCCGCGCAATTCGGCGGCGAGCCGCAATGCCCCATCGATGCCTGCCGTGATTCCGGCGGCAAAGACAAAGCTTCCGTCCACCACCACGCGTTGGTTCACGGGCGTGGCGCCGAAGAACGGCAGCAGATGAAACGACGCCCAATGCGTCGTCGCCCTGCGCCCCTTCAGAAGGCCGGCCGCGCCGCAGATCAGCGCGCCCGTGCAAACCGAGAAAATGCGGCATGCGCCCGCCGCCTGCCGGTTGATCCAGCCGAGCACTTCCGCGTCGTCCATCAAGGCTTGCTGACCGAAGCCGCCCGGCACGTGGAGCACATCGAGCGGCGGCGCTTCGGCCAGCGTCGCATCCGGTGTCAGCCGCAATCCCTTGATGTCGCGGACGGGCTCGGCGGTCTTGCCGTAGATGCGGTAGGTCGAATTCGGAATCCGCGACAGCACCTCGAACGGCCCGGTCAAGTCGATTTGATCGACGCCTTCGAACAGCAGTGATCCGATCCGCAAGTGGACATCGTGAGCAATCATCGCACTTCCCTCAAACTTCGCTTGAACTATGGACAAAGCGAATCTAGCGCGGCACGTTTCGGCGATGACGCCAACCAGCCCACGTTTCTCGCCAAACGGCCGCCGCCTGATCGAAGTGCTGGCTTATCCGGCGGTGCAATTGCTCGATGTCACCGGGCCATTGCAAGTGTTCGCATCCGCCAACGCGCTGGCGGCCAGGGCAGGCAATGCCGAGCCTTATGAGGTCCGCGTCGTCGCCAAGGACGGCCCTACGATCGAAGCATCGGCCGGCGTCGGGCTCGCGGTGCACCCGCTGCCCGCCGTCAGCACTGCGGTCGACACGCTGGTTGTTCCCGGCGGCGACGGCGTCAACGCAGCGGCGGCCGATCGCGCCCTGGTGGACTGGGTGCGCGGACGCGCCGGGCAAGCACGCCGCACCGCATCGGTCTGCACCGGTGCGTTCCTGCTCGCCGCATCGGGCGTTCTCGATGGCCGTCGTGCCGCGACCCACTGGCAATTCTGTTCGGAACTCGCGGAGCGCTTTCCCGATGTTCGCGTCGAGTCCGATCCGATCTTCGTGCGCGACGGATCGTTCTGGACGTCGGCCGGCGTCACGTCCGGCATCGATCTCGCGCTCGCACTGCTGGAGGAAGACCTCGGCCGCGCGGCGGCGCTTGCCGTCGCCCGCTATCTCGTGGTGTTCTTCAAGCGGCCCGGCGGACAGGCGCAGTTCAGCGAAATCCTGTCGCTGCAAACGACCGACGACAGGTTCGGCGCGCTGCATGACTGGATCAGCGGCCATCTGGCCGACGACCTCTCGCTTTCGACGCTGGCGAAACAGGCCGGCATGAGCGAGCGCAGCTTCAGCCGGCACTACGCAGATGCAACCGGATTGACGCCGGCCCGCGCGATCGAGCGGTTGCGGGTCGAGGGCGCCCGGCACCTGCTCTCGGAGACGCGCTTGCCGGTCAAGCGGATCTCGCAGCGCTGCGGCTTCGGGTCCGAAGAGACGATGCGCCGCAGCTTCCTGCGCGTGCTGTCGACCACACCGCAGGATTACCGCGCCAGGTTTGCGCGTTAGCTAGAGCGTGATGAGATTGGGTCGAAGGCGATTGCGACGGCTGCTGCGCTCCCTCGCCCCGTTCTTACGGGGAGAGGGTTGGGGTGAGGGGCTGTCTCCGCATATACCGCAATAGCTGCGTTTGCGGAGGCTCCCCCTCACCCAGAACGCATCTAACGATGCGTTCCGACCTCTCCCCGCACGCGGGGCGAGGTAAAGTAGAGCGCCTCGCTTGTGATCAACCGGCCGGCTGAGATCGGCTCAACCGTTCCAGGCATGCGCCTGCAACGCCGGCTCCAGCGGTGGATTGGTCACGCTGCCGGTGTAGTTGGTGATGGTCGATGCCGCCACGATGGTGATCACCTCGAGCACGAGGTCCTTGTAGAACCCGGCCGCCAGGAATCGTTCGATCTCCTCGTCGTCGAGCCGCCCGCGCTTTTCGATCAGCGATCTCGCCAGCGTCGAGAGCGCGCCGAGGGTCTTGTCGGCAGGCGAGCGGCCGGCACGCATCGCGTCGACGTCGGCCGGATCGAGGCCGGCCTGCAAGCCGAGCGCGGAATGCAGCGCGACCGCCCAGGTGCAGCCATTGGTCACCGCATCGGTGAGCAGCACGGTCTGGATCTGCTGCTCGGTGAAGCTGCCGCCGTGAACCTTGTCGAAGATGCCGATGAAGCTCTGGATCAGTACCGGCGACGTCGCCATCGTCGCCGCAAGGTTAGGGATCATGCCAAACCGCGCCTCGACGTCACGCAAGGCGGGCCTTGAGGCTTCCGGTGCGGAATCGAGCGTAAGGACAGGAAAACGTGCCATTGAACTGCCTTTCACTGTGGTGATTGAACCCGAGGCCGCCGGACGCAACTGTCTGTTACGATCGACGCGCGAGCAGTCGGGTTCGATGGGAGCCATCTAGCCGCGCCCTGACGCGCGCGTTCGCCAAACTCCCCACATTCCACGCCATCCCTGCCGGCCGGTTCGCTCCGCGAGCCGCACCGATGCGCACAAACGCGGACAACTCGACACAGCGCCATCGGCCGTGTGCCTAAGCTTGCAGGGATTGACCGTTGCGGCAGATCGGCCAGTCGCCGACGTTCTGCTCGCTCACCTCATCAATTCTGACTGGCGACATGAACCTCACAAAAGAACCCGGCCTTTCGCGCCTGCGGCCCTTGACCTGGTCCACCTGGCTCGCCTGGGTGTTCGTCTCAGCGCTGATCCCTGCGCTCACCGTGCTATCGGCAACGGCCATCGGCAAGCAGGTCTCGCGGACCGCCGAATACCGCGGGCTCATCATGGATGGCCTGCTGGCCGCTGTCGTGCTCGCCACGCTGGCCCCACCGCTGATGCAAGGGATCGTCCTCAAGCGCATCCTGCCGCGGCTGAGCATCACGGTCTGGTTCCTGGGCACGCTGCTGTCGTCCGCATTGTGGCTCGCAGCTGCCTTGCACGTTTATGGTCGAGGGCCGCTCGCGATCGACTTCGAGGCCGAGTTCCGCCTGCAAAGAGCGGCGCTGATCGAGCGCGCGAACAGCACGCTGACCGCGTTAAATATTCTCGATCTGCCGTGGGGATCGTTCCTGGTCTCGACGATCGCGATCAGTGTGCTGACTGCGTTGATTCCTGCCTGCGTGCTCGGCGTGGCATCCGGACGGCGAAGGACGACGTTGACATTCCTCAGCGCGTCGATCGTCGGGACCATCGTCTCCACGATCGTCGCACAGCTCTACCACATGACCATCGATCCACCACGCTTGGAGCATTGGGCTCTCAATGGACAATCGTGGTCCGATCGCCTTCAGCTGCTGGCCGGCCATTTCAGCGCCGGCGCGATCTGGGGCGCGACCACTGCGACTTTCGTGGTGCTGATGACGCGAGGTCTGGCGGATACGGCCTCGCCGCGAGACCATTTCTTCGCGCTTCATCGCGCCGGTGGCATCGCCGTGGCACTGACCGCACCGTTGCCTCTTGCGTTGCTGGCGCCGCTCGCGACCTGCTTTCTGAGACCGTGAGCTCTCGCTGCGGTCGCTTCCGAGGTTCACACTACGCGCCAGCACGGTCCTTCACCCGCCGCGTCACGATCCCGAGCAGGCGGCCGAGCGTGCCGGCGGCGGGGCCCTTCTTGCGCGCCAGCGCGAGCGGCGCGACCAGGCCGGTGGCGCGGTCGAGGCGGAGATAGGACACGCCTGCGGTCTCCAGCCGCGCCATCGATTCCGGCACGATCGAAATGCCGAGCCCGGCTGCGACGAGGCTCAGCGTCGACACCATCCGCGTCGCCTCCTGCGCCACCTTCGGGCTGAAGCCTGCCGCGCGGCAGGCGGCGATGATGCTGTCGTAGAGGCCGGGCCCGGTCGGACGGCGGTAGAGGATCAGCGGCTCGTCGGCGAGCGAGGCCAGCGAAATCCGCCGGCGCGGATCCTTGCGGGCGCGCGGATGATGATCGGGCAGCGCGACCAGCATCTCCTCGTCGAGCAGATGCGTGATCGTGAGATTCTCCAGCCGCTCGCTCGGCGAGCGCACGAATGCGGCATCGAGCCGGTCGGCCTCGACCGCTTCGATCAGCTCGCCGGTCGAGGCCTCCTCGAGCGACAGTGTGATCGCCGGCGCGCGCTCGCGCATTTCGCGCATCACGCCGGTGACGAAGGGATGGAAGGCGGCCGACGAGGTGAAGCCGATCGCAAGCTGCCCCTCCTGGCCGCGGCTCGCGCGGCGCGCGGCTTCCACGGCAAGCTCCGTGTCGCGCAGGATCGCGCGCGCCTTGCCGACGAAGGCGCGGCCGGCGGCGGTCAGTTCCACCCCGCGCGGCTGCCGCCGGAACAGCGGCGCGCCGATCGCGGTTTCCAGCGCGCGGATCTGCTGGCTCAGCGGCGGCTGCTGGATGCCGAGCCGCGCGGCGGCACGGGTGATGTGGCCCTCGTCGGCGACCGCGACGGCATAGCGGAGATGGCGCAGTTCGATCATCAGGCGATCCATATGCAATAGATATGCAAATTCCCTTATCCATATATTGGATATTTGGCACGCGGCCAACTAGAGTCGGTTCAGGAACGAACCGGAGCCGCCCCGCCGATGGACGCCATACCCGCCGCACAGACCGCCAAGCATGACGCACCTGATGTCGGCGAGTTGTTCACGGGCTTCTTCATCCTCGGACTGACCGGCTTCGGCGGCGTGCTGCCGCTGGCGCGCCACATGATGGTGGAGAAGCGCGGCTGGCTGACCGGCGCCGAGTTCACCGACCTGCTCGGGCTCTGCCAGTTCCTGCCCGGCGGCAACATCATCAACATGTCGGTGGCGGTGGGGCTGAAATTTCGCGGCATTCCCGGCGCCATCGCTTCGATCCTCGGCCTGATCGCGGTGCCGACCGCGGTCGTGATCGGGCTCGGCGTGATCTATGGCCGCTTCGCCGACGACCCGGTGGTGCGTCATCTGTTCGGCGGCCTCGCCGCCGCGGCAGCCGGGCTGCTGATCTCCACCGCGATCAAGATCGCCTGGCCGTTGCGCCGCGATGTGCTCGGCCTATTGATCGGCGCGCTCTGCGTGCTCGCGATCGCGGTGTTGAGATTGCCGCTGCTGCCAACGCTATTGACGCTCGCGCCGCTCAGCATTCTCCTCAGATCGAGGCAGGCGTCATGACTGCAACCCTGGTCACGCTCGCCCTGATCTTCGCCGAGCTCTCGCTACTCGCCTTCGGCGGCGGCAACACCATCCTGCCGGAGATGCAGCGTCAGGTGGTCGACATCCATCACTGGATGACGGCGCAGGAATTCGGCGCGCTGTTCGCGCTGGCGCAGGCTGCTCCCGGACCGAACATGATGGTGGTCCCGCTGGTCGGCTGGCATGTCGCCGGCTTCTCCGGCGTGCTGGTGACTTCGCTCGCCAAGTTCGGGCCGTCGTCGCTCGTCACCGGCTTCGCGCTCCGGCTCTGGGAACGCTTCAAGGACCGGCCGTGGCGCCGCACGGTGCAGGCCGGGCTGGTTCCGGTCACCGCCGGCCTCGTCACTGCCAGCGCCATCGTCATCACCCATGCCTCCGCCTCGAGCTGGGGTACCATCCTGATCGCGGCAATGGTCGCGATCGCCACCACCACCAGCCGCATCCATCCGCTGCTCGCGCTCGCCGCCGGCGCGGTGCTCGGCCTCACCGGCATCGGCCAGCCCTGACGCCAGGCTGTTGCTGCGATGGCGCGCCGTTCCACCCGGCGCGTGCGCGCTTTCGCCGCAATGGATGCGACGTCACGAGCGGCTATGTTGATGGTGCCATGATCGACATGTTGAGCATCGACACCCGCATTGCGCGCCTCGGTTTGCGCGCCGGACGTCTGCACGCAGGCACTTAGCCGGCCGGCGATCGCGCGCCGTCCGGTTTCTCGACGCCGTCAAAATCATCGCTTCATCAAGATCATTCGCTCCGTCGCGTTGCGCGAGACATCCGCGCATCGGCGTCGCCGCGCCTCCGATCAACCGCAAAGATCATCCGACATGACCCGAACCATTCCGAACACCTTTACCGCTCCCGCACTGCCACCGATCGTGATCACCGCGAGCGAGGCGCATCGCCTCAGCGCGCTGGCCGATTCCAGCATGGCGGTGTTTCCGCGCGTGGCCCAGTTCCTCGCGCGCGAGACCGACCGGGCCCGGGTCGTCGCCGACGATTCCGAACTGCCTGACGTGGTCCGTATGGGCGCGCGCGTGCGCTACCGCGACGACGAGACCGGCGACGTCAGGGAAGTCGTGCTGGTGTACCCGCACGAAGCCGATATCGCGCTCCGGCGCATCTCGGTGCTGACGCCGGTCGGCGCCGCGTTGATCGGGCTTTCAGTCGGCCAGACGATCGATTTCCAGACGCCGAGCCACCAGACCCGTGCGGTGACGATTCTGGCCGTGAAGCAGCAGAGCTAGCGGCACACCCTCGAGGGGTGACTAACTTCTCGTAGGGGAGTCACCGGCGGAAGGGCTCCGTCCCCCCTTGCGGGGGAGAGTTGGGGAGAGGGGGTGCCACACGACGGTCTCTCTCAATATTCGTACGGCACGGTCGGCGCTGCGATAGCGACACCCACGTCAATCATCTCGCCCGGGGCCACCCCCCTCCCCACCCTCTCCCGCAAGGGGGAAGGGAACCTGACCGGCGTGGTCACCTTACGTGCTGGCGATATCAGAATGCTCAGCGCGTAGCTTAAGCCGCCAAATGGCACTGCCCCAACTCGAGCCCGTGCCGGCGCCCGCGCGCGATGCCCTCGGCGATCGCTTTCACGACGATCTCGGCATCGTCGGGGGAAAGATGGTCGAGCGGCTGCCAGGCGCGCATGATGTCGCGCGCGCGATCGAGGTCGCCATAGATGGCAAGGAGAGGAAGCGATTTGATCGGCATGTCGGTAGCTCCCAACCGCAGCTGCCCGAGCCTACCTCACCTGGGTAGGCGGAGCCATGCGTTCGGCAGTCGCGGTTCTGCATTTTCCCAATCGCCGATGCATGGCGAGAAGCCAGCAACTGGCTGCCATTGTAACTGGAGGCGCGGCTGGCGCAGCTACAACACCAGCAACAGTCCCGAAACCAGCAAGATGCCGAGAATGATTCGCCGGAACAGCGCGTCATCGACGCAGCGAAACACAAAAAGCCCGAGCGCTGTTCCTGCGAGGAGTGCCGGGATGCCGACGGCGAAGTCAACCAGGACCTTTGTCGACAGATCTCCTCGGATCAGCATGAGGCCAAGTGCGAATATCTGCATGGCCGCGATGAAGGGTTGAACCATTCCGCGCTGCTCCGTTTTCGGCACGCCGTGGATGTCACACCATATGGTCGGTATTGCACCCGGCATTGCCGTCAGCCCGCCGACAAAGCCTCCGCCGAAGCCGATCAATGCATTACGGCCCGCATTCATCTGCAAGCGATGAGAAAGCACCGGCCGGAATAAGGTGTAGGCCGCATAGCAGGCGACGGCGAGACCAAAGCTCTCTCTGAAGATCCGCGCGTCCGCGGCTTGCAGCAGCCACACGGCGATCGGTACGCCAAGCAATCCGCCGACGACCAGTGCGGAGCTCTGTTTCCAGCGGATGCTTTTTCTCAAGGCCCAAAGACCCGTGACTTGCACGGTGATGCTGCAGGCCATCATCAGCGGGACCGCCTCCAGTGGTGGGAGAACGTGAAGGAGAATAGCGCCTGCCACCGCCGAAAAGGCAAAACCCGCGAGGCCCGAGACGAAAGCGCCGCAAAACACGGCGATGCTAAGCAGGCAAAACGACGCAATGTCGCCCATGAGCTAACCCTTCCGGTTCGCAAAATCCTGGAATAGCGACGTGGCGATCAGTCCGTGGACGACAGTCCGGGCGGCTCGAGCGCTGTCCCGGCATCGCTCTGGCGGGTCGAAGTCAGCATCGTGGCTGCAACGATGTGCACAATGACAAAGCAGATGGCGATCGTTGCCAGCAGCGCATTCTCGCTCGGCGCCGAAACCCGAAGCTTGCGTTCGGACGACTTCTCACTGACCGACATTGTCATGTCCTCCAACATCGGATCGCGAGGCAAACCGGTGCCACCTGTTGTCGATCAGGTGACGATACTCTCGAAGGGTGCGCTCTGCCTGCGGCCGTCGCGAATGGTGAAGCGCCTGAAGGAGGCGCCCAAACCAGCCCTCTCCTCGGGAAGGACTCGAGGAGGCGACAGAAAATAACGTATCGCTTCGGGGTGACGCCCTGCCGTCAAACAATGGTACGGCCGCTGCCGCGATCGACTGGAACATCTTGCGAAACAACAACCCATAGAACACGCGGGTAAGACGCCGCGCCTTTTCTTCCAAGCGCATGACACGAGCACCTTGTGTGAGTGGCTGGATACGGCTGGAAGTATCGAACGCCACGCCGCGCCACGCTTTAACGCGAGCTTAATTTGTTCTTATCGTTTCCTTGATTTTGAAGGGCGTGCTTGCTTTCGGGCCGGTGTACCGGTTGAATGTCCGCCTCGCGTGCACCTCCGAAGGCATTGTTTTGCAGTATCTATTTGACGAGTTTGTTCTCGACACCGAGCAGCGGGAATTGCGCCGTGACGGACGTCCGATCCCGTTGCAGCCTCAGGTTTTTGACCTCCTTGAATATCTTGTCCGCCACCGCGGCCGGGTGGTGACCAAGGACGATCTGATCAGTGCAATCTGGGGCGGGCGCATCGTCTCGGAGTCAGCGCTCACCACCCGCATCAACGCAGCCCGGACGGGAATAGGCGATTCCGGCGAGGCGCAACGGCTGATCAAGACCTTACCGCGCAAAGGCGTCCGCTTTGTCGGCACGGTGCGGGAAGCACCCAGGGAGGTCGCGAACGCGGTCGCACCTCTGAAGGTCGAGATCTCCACCCTGGTGGTCGGCCGGACAGCCTCCTTCGCGATGATCGACCAGATGACGCGGCATGTATTGTCCGGCAAACGGCAGATGGCTTTTGTCACCGGAGAAGCCGGGATTGGCAAGACGGCCTTCATCGCCAAGGCGATCGAGCAGCTGACGGAACAGGGCTTCGATCAGCTCTATGGGCGCTGCACTGAACGATTCGGAACGGACGAAGTCTTTCTTCCACTCATCGATGCACTGCTGAACCGTTATCGCGCAAACGGTCCGGAATTGATTTCGGCCGTTCGCGCGCACGCCCCCACCTGGATACTGCAATTGCCAGGCGCCATCGACGCATCGGAACGCGCGGCTTTCCAGGACGAAGTGTTCGGCGCGACGCGCGAGCGGATGCTGCGCGAATTTTGCGATCTTCTGGAAGCGCTGAGCACCGGCCGCCCCTGGGTCCTTGTGCTCGAAGATCTGCACTGGAGCGACTTCGCGACACTCGACGTGCTGTCTCGCTTCGCCCGCGGAAACGGCAAGGCGCGCGTGCTGGTGCTCTGCTCCTATCGTCCGGCCGATAGTTCCGCCGGCGGCCATCCCATCCGTCGCCTGCATCGGGATCTCGAGATCCATGGATACTGCAGCGAATTGCGCCTCGACCGATTGTCGCGTTCGGAGGTCGAGCGTTACCTGGCATTGCGTTTCGACGACGAGGAACTTGCCTCCGGCCTGTCAAAGCCCGTGTTCGAGCGAACGCTGGGACATCCCTTGTTTGTTGCCTCGCTGCTCAAACACTTGATCGACCAGGGGTCGATCGTCGAAATCGACGGCAGATGGCGCCTGGCGCAGGCGGCATTCACGCAAGATCGCATTCCAGACAGCCTCCTGAACATGATCGGCCACGAGTTCGATCGCCTCACCGACAAGGAGCGGCGTCTGCTCGATGTCGCCAGCGTTGCCGGTGAGGAATTTTCTGCGGCCCTCGTTGCGGCCGGCCTGTCCGACGATGCGATCGACGTTGAAAGGGACATCGAAGCGTCGATCCGGAAGGATCAAATCCTCGTTCGCTCGGGGGTTTCCGAGTGGCCCGACGGAACATATTCGGGCTCCTACGCCTTCCGTCACATTCTCTATCAGAATATCATTTACCAGAATCTGCCGCCGGGGCACCGCGCGCAGACGCACAAGCGCTTGGGCAAGAGGCTGGAGGAGGCCTATGCCGGCCGCACCCCTGAAATAGCGCCCGCGCTCGCACTTCACTTTGAGCAGGGTCGCGACTTTCCGAGCGCGTTGCGCTACCTCCGGGAAGCGGCGAGGAGTTCGACGAAGCGCCTCGGCCATGCGGAGGCCGCAAGCTATCTCACCCGCGCGCTCGGCATACTTGATCGTTTCGATGCTGCCGACAAATTCTCAACCCGCGTCGCTCTCTTGCGGGAGCGGAGCTGGGCGCTTCGCTCGTGCGGCGACCTCGTCGGCTCGATCCGTGATTTGCGCGACATGATTGCCTGCGCCGAAAAGGCCGGCGAGATCAAGCAACAGCTCAACGGCCTCACGGCTGTGAGCAGTCTCTGCTTGCGCGTGGATCGCCACGCCTGCCTTGAGGCCGCTGAAGATGTGCTGTCGCGAAGCCAGACGCTTGCGGACGATACATTCAAGGCTCTGGTCCAGGGCAGCAGCGCGAGCGTCAACCTGTTCCTCAACGGCTGGCGCAAACAGGACGCCACGCTCTGCGACAGGGCGATCGAGCTGAGTGCGAATGCCACGAACTATGGCGTCTTGATCAGGCGCAATGGAATATCCGGTATCGTTGATTGCTGGCGGTCGCGGTACCAAGAGTGCCGCCGCGCCGGCACCGAAGGAAAGCGGTTGGCGCGCTTGGCCGGCGACGTTTACACTTTTGTTCTGTTCAACGTTCTTGAATCAATCGCGCTCATTCATCTGGGCGAATGGCGCGAATTGCGGCGTGAAATCACGGCCGGCCTGGAACTTGCCGTCAGGAACGCGAACGGCCCCAGCAGCGCATTGTGCCGGCTGACGCTTGCATGGTTGCATGTCGAAGCGATGGACTTTGATGGAGCCCGGGAACTGTGCGAAAGCGTCGACGACAGTCTGCTGGTCGGCGATCAGTCGACGTACTTCCACAAGCGGGCCGTCCTTGCGAAGGCCTATGTCGGCCTGAACGACCCGTCGGGAGCTCGCAGGCAATTCGACGATATCGAGCGCCGCCGGAATGAGGAAGGCATCGACATCGAATTTACCGCCGCGACGCAGGTGTATCATTGCCTCGGCGAATATTATCTGCAGGTTGACGACTTTGCGCAGGCTCAGAGCTGCGCACGCCAGCTCCACGACTATGTGGCCACGGCTCCAGATCTCAATCATCTGGCCCAGGCCCACGGACTGCTCGCGCGTACTGCGCTTGCCTTGGGCGATTCAGCGGAGGCTCGGTTGCAGCTGTCGCGCGCGCTGGAGATCGTCGACAGTGCCGACTTCCCGATTGCGTCCTGGCGGGTGTACCGCACTGCCGCCGAGATCTTCGCGAAGTACGGAGACGTCGACAGGGCGGCGACGTATCGCATGCGATTTGCCGAGACCATCCGAACGCTCGCGCAAAACTTCGAACCCGAGGATCGGCTGCACAAGAGCCTGCTCGCGGTGCTGGCAACACGAACCGCGCAACTCGAAGCGATCACCTCGCTGCCTTCGCAGCCCGCTTAGCCGACCGAGACCACAGCAAGATCAACGAATCTGATCGCTATCCCGTCGCTCATGATAGTCGGGTTTCAGGTTCGAGCCCTGCCCCGCCGTCAACGTGCGTTCCCGTCACTCGGCGCCCGAGCCGCCCTGCACGATCTTCTCGTTGAGCTTCTGATCGACGGTCTCGACGGTGCGGTCGATCTCGGCGCTCGGCGTGCCGAGCTGGTGCGAGATCAGCTTCACCAGCAGATCGACGCGCTCGATGAACGGCGCGCCGGCAGCGACCGCGCGGGCCGCCGATGACGGCTTGAGCAGGCTTTCCGCCGCCTTGGCGTATTTCGCGAACGGCACCTGATCGGCAGGATCGGCGCCGAGCTTCCGTGCGATCCCATCGACATGGTCATAGATCGCCTGCGAGCGCGTGAGATCACTGTGGACGGCGTCGCGGATCGATTGCGGCTCGGTCGGCGTAATGCAGCGATAATTGCCGGTCAGCAGCATCGACCACTTCGCCAGCGGCACGAACAGCGAATCGAACACTTTCAGCTTGACCGGAACGTCCTGGCCGTCGAGCGTCACCGCATCGATGTCGGCCTCGAGCTCGCGCAGCACCTTGTTGTGCTTGTCGTCGGCGAAAACGGAAGCCTTGAAGTTGGTCGGCAGGCCGACATGCAGCACGTTGGCCTTCTCCTCCGGCGGACGGAACGCCTGCGGATCCGGCGAGCACAGCGTGACGAGGCCCGGCTCGAAGCGCTCCCAGACCTGGGCGTTGGTGTAGGCCTCCTCGAGGTCCATGCCGGCGAGCGCGGGGATCCGCTTCAGATACGGCAGCGGCGGCATGTTCATGATCGACAGGCAGGGCAGCTTCGCCGCCGCGATCTTGATCATCAGCACGCGAACCGTGTGGTTGGTGTATTGCGGCTCCTGCATCGCAAGGCCAACCATGTCGTAGCGCGACACGTCGACATCGGCGGGCGTGACGGCGTCGAGCTTGCCCGGCAGGTCGCGCGAGAAGATCGAGCGATGCTCCTTCTCGTCACGCAGCTTGATGCGCACCTCGGTGCCGTCGCGGTTGATCAGGTCCGCAGTGTTCTTCCGGCACACCAGGGACACGTTGTGCCCCGCCATCAGAAGCTTGGTCCCCAGCAGGGAGCCGTAGGAAGCCCCAAGGATCAGAATGTTGCGCGCCATGCTCTCTCCAAAAGCCGCTGGTGTATGGTATACCAACGTCTATCGCAGATCGACAAGCTGCTGCCAAGGGGATTATCTCGCGTACGGATTTTCGTTCCGCGATCAGGAAGGGCATTCGAGCTTGCAAGTCGCCGCCGACCCGACGGATCGGGCTGAAGAAATCCTCCTGTCAGCTTCCCGGCTGTTTGCCCGCCACTCCTACGCGAACGTGACGATGGAGCAGGTCGCGGCGTCGGTTCGGGCCGTGCCGGGCGCGCTGTACCACTATTTCCGCGACAAGGAAGATCTGATCTTCCACTGCTATCTGCGGGGACTAGCGATCTATCGGCACGAGATCGAAGCGGCCGCCGAGCCCGGCATCGACGGGCTCGAGATCGTCAGACGCTTCGTGCGCGGCAGGCTGCGGCCCGAAGCCCAGCGCATGATCCTGTTCACCGATATCGATGCCCTGGCTGCTCCCTACAGCAGCGAAGTCCATGCCAAGCGCTGGCAGAATGCCGCGCGGCTTGCGGAGATTCTTGATCGGGGCGTGGCGGACGGCTCGATCGCCTGCGACGAACCGCTGCTCACGGCGGTGGCGCTCATCTCCATCCTGGACTGGGTGCCGTTCTGGCTGTCCGAACGCGACTACTACACGCGCCAGCAGGCGATCGATGCCATCGACGACATCATCACGCACGGCGTTTACCGGCGCGAGATCGCGGTTCCCGAGATGCCCGAACCGCTCAGCCTTGCCCCATTCCTGGAGTCTCGCGCGGCGTTGAACAAGCGGGCCGCAAAGTTCGACAGGATGCTTTCGATTGCCTCCGACAGCTTCAACCGCAGGGGCGCGTCGGGCACGTCGCTCGAGAGCATCGCCGTCGATGCAGGCATGACCCGCGCCGGCATCTACTATCACTTCAGCGAAAAAGAGAGCCTGTTGCTGGCTTGCCTGCGACGCGGGCTCGCCGGCGAGATCAGCATTCGCGAGCACCTGCAGGACCAGCGCCTCGGCGCATTCGATCACATCGTGCAGAGGATCCGCTTGCTGTTGATGCTGCACGACACGCCCTGCGGCCCGAAGGCGACCTACCATAACATCAACTATCTCAACGACGTTGACCGGAAGGCCTATGTCGGCGAGGTGCTGGCGACGATCCGGCAGGACCAGGACAGCTATCAGCGCTGGATCGATGAGGGCCGCTTCCGCCGCATCGACACCTACTTCGCCGAGCGTATTCTGACCGGAATGGGCCACTGGTATCCGATCTGGTTCAAGACCAGGCGCGACTGGTCTCCAGCCGAGATCGCCGATCATTTCGCGCAGTTGTTTCTTTCGGGACTCAAGCCGCGCCGGCATCCGGCCTGAGCCATCAATTCGCCTCCAGTTGCTTTAGCGATGCTGGAGCATCGGATGGAGGGGACGACATCGGTTCCGGATGGTGAGCCAGCGTGCGAGCGCAGGCCCCCCATCCAAAAGTTTACCTGTAATTCAAAACAGCGACCAATTCCGAAGGCATATAGCCTATAACATTATACTACCTTCCGCTAAAACTTGACGCCATATTCAAAGCGAAAGTTGCGAAGGCGCGGCAATTGGGGTTATGAGACGGCCTCGATCGTTCAAGATCAATCAGAAACATGAGCAAGGGAGGAACGCAGGATGCATAAGCTGATCGTTGCCGCCGCGGCAGCGCTGACGGTGTTGGGAGGCGCGGCGTCCGCGCAGGAAACCATCAAGATCGGCTATATCGATCCGCTCTCCGGCGGCGGCGCCAGCGTTGGCGAAGGCGGCCTGAAGACGTTTCAGTACCTCGCCGACGAATTGAACGCCAAGGGCGGCATCCTCGGCCACAAGGTCGAGATCGTCCCGCTCGACAACAAGACCAATCCGCAGGAAAGCCTGGTGCAGGCGCAGAAGGCGGTCGACGCCGGCATCCACTACATCACCCAGGGCAACGGCTCGTCGGTCGGTGCCGCGCTGGAAGATTTCGTCACCAAGAACAATTCGCGCAACCCCGGTAAGGAAGTGCTCTACTTCAACTACGCCGCGGTCGATCCGAGCATGACCAACGAGAAGTGCAGCTACTGGCATTTCCGCTGGGATGCGAACTCGGACATCAAGATGGCTGCGCTGACCAACTACATGAAGGGCCAGCCGTCCATCAAGAAGGTCTATCTGATCAACATGGACTATTCGTTCGGCCAGTCGGTGCGATCAGAAGCGCGCAAGATGCTGGGCGAAAAGCGGCCGGATATCCAGATCGTCGGCGACGAGCTGCACCCGATGCTCAAGGTCACCGATTTCTCGCCCTACATCGCCAAGATCAAGGCGTCCGGCGCCGACACTGTCGTGACCGGCAATTGGGGACAGGACTTCGCGCTGCTGCTGAAGGCCGCGGCCGATGCCGGCCTCAAGGTCAACTGGTACACCTATTATGCCGGCGGCGCCGGTGGACCGACCGCGATCAAGCAGACCGGTCTCGACCACCAGGTGTTCCAGATCAGCGAGGGCATCCCGAACTCCGGCAACAAGGCGGCGATGGATTTCGAGAAGGACTTCCGCGCCAAGACCGGCATTTCCGTGTGGTATCCGCGCGCCGTCAATGAGATGCGGATGTTCAAGGCCGCCGCCGAGAAAGCCAATTCGATCGATCCGGTGAAAGTCGCAGCTGCACTCGAGGGCATGAAGTTCGAAGTGTTCGACGGCGGCGACGGCTTCATGCGCAAGGACGACCACCAGTTCTTCCAGCCGATCATTATCTCCTCGTTCGGAACGCTGGCCGACAAGGCCAAGGAGCCGTTCGACGAAGAGAACACCGGCTGGGGTTGGCACCCCGTCTCCAAGATCGACACCGATCAGACGATGCTTCCGACCACCTGCAACATGAAGCGGCCCTGATCGGCCGCTGCTAGGCGCCTCCGCGACCACAGGGTTGCGGAGGCGTTCACCTTCCGGCAGCGTCGTGGTGCCGTAGTTCATTTCGTCGACAGGTTATTGATCACGTGAACCGTTCCAGTCTCAAGCGGGTGCGCCGTGGCTGAGCTCATCGTCATCTCGACGCTCAACGGCGTCCTGTTCGGCATGCTGTTGTTTCTGCTGTCCAGCGGGCTCACCGTCATCTTCAGCATGATGGGCGTGCTCAACTTTGCGCATGCGAGCTTCTACATGCTGGGCGCGTTCTTCGGTTTTCAGCTCACCCGCTGGATCGGCTTCTGGCCGGCGCTGGTGATCGCACCGCTCTTGGTCGGCGTCGTCGGCATGGGCGTCGAGCGCTACGGCCTGCGCAACACCCACAAGCACGGCCATGTCGCCGAACTGCTGCTGACCTTCGGTCTCGCCTTCGCCATCGAGGAAATCGTCTCGATGATCTGGGGCAAGAGCCCGGTCGACTATCGAGTTCCGGCGGCACTCGACTTTCCGGCCTTCACCGTGTTCTCCACCAACTACCCCGCCTACAAGATCTTCATGCTGGTGGTCTCGGTCGTGATCTTCATCGCGCTGCTGGTCACGCTGAAGCGGACGCGGGTCGGCCTCATCGTGCAGGCCGCGCTGACCCATCCGAGCATGGTCGGCCATCTCGGTCACAATGTCGGCCGCGTGTTCATGCTGGTGTTCGGCGTCGGCAGCGCGCTGGCGGGTCTCGCCGGCGTGATCGCCGGTCCCTCGCTGGTGACTCAGTCCGACATGGCCGCGCTGCTCGGCCCGATCCTGTTCGTCGTCATCGTGTTCGGCGGCCTCGGCTCGCTGCCCGGCGCCTTCATCGCTTCGCTGCTGATCGGGCTGATCCAGACCTTTGCGGTCGCGCTCAACGGCTCGCTCGCCAGCGTGTTCGGGCCGCTTGATCCGAGCCTCGGCGCCTCGCCCCTCACCGACATCTGGAACGTCACGATCGCGCAGATCGCGCCGATCCTGCCCTATCTGCTGCTGGTGCTGGTCCTGATCTTCCGCCCCATGGGCCTCTTGGGGACGCGCGAGTCATGACGAACGCTGTGACCCCCGCGCCCGCCGCGGCCGAGCATGAGTCCGGCGGCGCCCTGAGCTTCTATGGCGTCTGGCTGATCGCAGCCGCCGCGCTCGTGGTGCTGCCGCTGGTGTTCTCCTCCGGCGGCTCGCTGACCTCGTTCAGCCTGATCGGCATCGCGATCATCTTCGCGCTGTCCTACAACATCCTGCTCGGCCAGACCGGGCTGCTGTCGTTCGGACACGCCGTGCAGTACGGCCTCGGCGGCTTCCTCGCCGTCCACGCCATGAACGCCGTCGCGAGCCACAACTGGCCGATCCCGTTGCCGGTGATCCCACTGATGGGCGGCATCGGCGGCATGGCGTTCGCGCTGGTGGTCGGCTGGGTCATGACCAAGCGCGCCGGCACAGTGTTTGCGATGATCTCGCTCGGCATCGGCGAACTGGTGGCCTCATCGTCGCTGATCCTGCGCAGCGTGTTCGGCGGCGAATCCGGCATCACCACCGACCGCACCGCGCTGATGCCGCTGTTCGGCTGGACCTTCGGGCCGCAGATCCAGGTCTACTATCTGATCGCGTTCTGGGTAATGGTCTCGGCGATCGCGATGTACGCGCTGACCCGCACGCCGCTCGGGCGCATCTGCAACGCGGTGCGCGACAATCCGGAGCGGGTCGAGTTCATCGGCTACGATCCGCATGTGGTGCGCTACCTCGCCTACATGTTCGCAGGCTTCTTCGCCGGCATCGCCGGCGGCCTCGCCGCGATCAATTTCGAGATCGCCAACTCCGCCTATCTCGGCGCGACGCAGTCGGGCCTCGTGCTGTTCGCAGCCTTCATCGGCGGCACCGCCTATTTCTTCGGTCCGATCCTCGGCGCCATCCTCGTGACGTACCTGCAGCTCGGGCTGACCAACGTCACCTCGGTCTGGCAGCTCTATTTCGGCATCATCTTCATCGCCATCGTGATGTTCGCGCCGGGCGGCATGGCCGGCATCTTGATGAAGCACCGTCCGCTGATCCGCGCCGGCACGCTCGGCACCGTAATCCCGCCCTATCTGGTCGCGGCGATCCCGACGCTGGCGCTGGCGCTCGGCATCATCCTGAGCATCGAGACCGTCGCGCGTTTCTCGGGTGGCGACGTCATCAATCTGCTCGGCATTCCCTTCGCCGCCACCGCGCCGACGACCTGGGCGACTGCGGCGATTCTCGTCGTCGGCGGCTTCCTGGTCGCGCGCATCACCTGGCGGCGCGTTGCCGAAGCCTGGGATCGCGCCGCGACAGTGGCTCGTGATCGGGGGTATCTGGCATGACCGCTGCCATCCAAGTCAACGCCGTCGAGAAGCGCTTCGGCAATGTCGGCATCATCCGCGACCTCAATCTGACCGTCGCCAAGGGCGAGCGCCACGCCATCATCGGCCCGAACGGCGCCGGCAAGTCGACGACGTTCAACCTGATCAGCGGCCACATCAAGCCGACCTCGGGCGAGATCCGGCTGAACGGAGAGGTGACCTCGGGCCTGCGGCCGTTCGAGATCAACCGGCGCGGCCTGTCGCGCTCGTTCCAGGTCACCAACGTGTTCGCCCGCATGACGGTGTGGGAGAACGTCCGCTGCGCCGTGCTGTGGGCGACCGGCCACCGCTACGCGTTCTGGAAGAATGTCGACAACCTGCCCGAGGTGAAGCAACGCACCGCGCAGATACTCGACGACATCCATCTCAGCCATCGCCGCGACGTGCCGGCGGGCTTGCTCACCTATGCCGAGCAGCGCGAGCTCGAGATCGGCATCACGATCGCGGGCGGCGCCAGCGTCATCATGCTGGACGAGCCGACCGCGGGCATGAGCCACGCCGAGACAGAACGCGCCGTCGCGCTGATCCGCCGCCTCACCGAAGGACGCACGCTCGTGATCGTCGAGCACGACATGAGCGTGGTGTTCGGCCTCGCCGACCGCATCTCGGTGCTGGTCTACGGCCACATCATCGCCTCCGGCACCCCGGAAGAAATCCGCGGCAATCCGAAGGTCAAGGAAGCCTATCTCGGCGAGGAGGTCGACTGATGCTCGAGGTCAGGAATCTCCACGCCTATTACGGCAAGAGCCACATCCTGCAGGGTGTCGATCTCGACATCGCCGCCGGCGAAGTGGTCAGCCTGCTCGGCCGCAACGGCGTCGGCCGCTCGACCACCGTCAAGGCGATCATGGGCGAGGTGCCGCCGCAGGGCACCATCCGCTTCAAAGGCAAGGACATCGCGGGCCTGCCGAGTCACAAGATCGCCCGCCTCGGGCTCGGCTATGTGCCGGAGCATCGCGACATCTTCCCGAGCCTGACGGTTCGTCAGAACCTGATCCTCGGCATCAAGGACCCGCGCCGCCCCGGCAAGTGGCGGCTGCAGGAGATGCTCGACATGTTTCCCAACCTCGCCCGCCGCGCCGACACGCCGGCCGGCGTGCTCTCGGGCGGCGAGAAGCAGATGCTGACCACCTGCCGCACCCTGCTCGGCGATCCCGAGCTGATGATGATCGACGAGCCGACCGAGGGCCTCGCGCCACTGATCGTGCAGCAGGTTGGCGAGTTGATCGCGCGGATCGCCAAGGCCGGCGTCGCCATCCTCTTGGTCGAGCAGAAGCTGTCGATCGCGATGAAGATTTCGAACCGCGTCTACATCATGGGCCACGGCCGCGTCGTGTTCGAAGGCACGCCCGAGCAGCTCAAGTCCAATGCCGCGATTCGCGAGGAATGGCTGGAAGTGTGAGTCAGGCCGGAGCGCGGGCCTTCCTGTATTCCGCGGTCTCGGCGCGAAGCAGGTCGCAAAATTCTAGCGCAAGACGGCTGCGCGGTCGTTGCGACGGAAACAGCAGCACAGTGGTGATCTCCAGCCGCGGCGCGAACGGCTTGAGCACGATCCGGGCGCTGGCAAAATCCCCCGCCACGACGGGATCGACGATCGAGAAGCCCAGCCCCTGCGCAACCAGCGCGCAGCGCTGCATGCTGTACTGAATCTCCGCCACCGTTCTGACCTCGGCCCCGGCGTCGTCGAAGGCGCGTTCGAGGCGCGATCGATGCGGCGCGCCCGGGGCTGCCGCGATCATCGCCTCGCCGTGCAGGTCTTTTGGCATGATCAACCGCTTGGACCGCAGTCGGTGCTGACGCGGCAACACGCAGATGGCGTCGGTCGTCATCAGCAGTTCGTCGTCGACCGCTGCAAAGCCTGACTGGGGTCGCGCCAGCCCGACATCGCACTGGCCCGCAGCGACCAGACTCCAGACCCGTTCAGGGCTGTGCACGGCGACCGACAGCATGATGCCGGGGTTCTTCCTGGAGAACTTGCTGACGATCCGTGGCATCAACGAATAGGTGAATGCCGGAAGGCAGGCGATCCTCAGCGTCCCGCTGCCCCGCGCGCGAATGCCGCGCGCGGCACGCGCCAGATACTCCAGCCCGGCTTGGTTGCGCTCCACCTCATGCAGGAATATCTCGCCTTCCGGCGTCAACGTGACACCGCCGCGCCCGCGTTCGAACAGCGCGAAGCCGATCTCGCGCTCCAGCCGCGCGATGGCGCGACTGACGAAGGGCTGCCCGATCCGCAGGCTCAGGGCCGCCTTGGTGATTCCGTTGTGACGCACGACCTCGCGAAACAGGTCAACGTGTCTCGGATTCAGGGACATGACCAATCTGCATATGAACTGCCATTCCGGTCATTTGACGGCATGTTGGTTCGATGCGTCAATAGGGCATGCAATTCGTAGACAGCCATGCCGCCTTGGCCACCGACCGCATCCTGCTGACCAGGATCCACGGTTCCGAGATCGCACGGGTCAAGCCGCTCGGGGACGCCGGCATGCTTCGGCAGCTCGATCGCGGCGGCTCCGGCCAGGCCGCGGCCGCGCGCGTGGCAGCCGCGCTGAGCTGCGCGAATGCCACGGCCGCGTTCGCGATCGAGGACGCCGGGTCGGGCGACATCGTTGGCCTTACCGCTTTCGCGGCGATCGAGCCGGAGGAGAAGCGGGCGACGCTTGCGCCGATCTGGAGCAGCGGACGATTGGACGAGGTCCTGCTCATCAGCCATGTCGCGCATCTCATGACGCGGTATGCTTTCGAGGTGCTCGCCGTCGAGCGGGCCGAGATGCATCTGGATTGGCGCCTGCGGCGTACGCTCGAGCTCTACACCGGCCTCGGCTTCCGCTGCGAAGGACGGCTTCGCGCCTATTTTGCTTGCGATGGAGGTCCATCCGCCGACGCTGCGGTCCTCAGCGCGGTACGCTCCGGATGGCCTGCCATCGCCGACCGACAGCGCCGGCTCCTTGCCAACGAGGCGTGGTGCTATCGGCTTCCGTCCGATCGTCCCCCATAGGGCCATGATGGGGATAGGACCGCAGCAGACCGACGCGGCCCAATCTACTCCGGCCGGATCAACGCCACCACATCCCCGGCGCGCAACGTCTGGCCGGGCTTGACCGGCACCGACGCAATGCGGCCCGCGCTCGGCGAATGCACTGATATCTCCATCTTCATGGACTCGATGATGGCGAGTGTGTCGCCGGCTGAGACCACGGCGCCCTCCTCGACCAGGATCTTCCAGATGTTGCCCGGCACTTCCGAGAACGCGCCGACCTGGCCGTCGGGAATGCCGGTTGCCGCAGCCCCTGCATCGATCGATTCCACCGGCGTCTCGTCGAGCTTCATCTCGCGCCAGCGCTGGCGCTCGGCATCGAACGCGGTCTGCTGCGTCGCCTTGAACGCGGCGATCGACGGCCGCGCTTCGGCCAGCGACTTCGCGTAGTCGGCGTAGGAGAATTCACCCTGCTCGATCCTGATGTCGTATTGGCCGTGCGGGAATGCAGCGCGGGCGTCCAGCAGTTCATCGGCATCGACCGGGAAGAAGCGGATCTTGTCGAAGAACCGCAGCAGCCAGGGATGGCCGGGCTCGAACACCCGCGTGGTGCGCCAGGTGTTCCAGACCTGGATGGTGCGGCCGAACAGCTGGTAGCCGCCCGGACCTTCCATGCCGTAGATGCACATATAGGCGCCGCCGATGCCGACCGCGTTCTCCGGCGTCCAGGTCCGCGCCGGATTGTACTTGGTGGTCACCAGCCGGTGCCGCGGGTCGAGCGGCGTCGCCACCGGCGCGCCGAGATAGACGTCGCCGAGGCCGAGCACGAAATAATTCGCGTCGAACACGATGCGGCGGACGTCGTCCTCGCTGCCGAGCCCGTTGATGCGCCGGATGAACTCGACGTTCGACGGACACCATGGCGCATCCGCGCGGACCAGCTCCTGATACTTGCGCATCGCAAGCTCGGCCTCAGGATCCCGCCACGACAGCGGCAGATGCACGGTGCGGCTCGGCACCCGCATGGTATCGACCGGCGGCAAGTCGCGCTCGATCCGCCGCAGCACGTCGAGCAGCCTCGTTCGCGACAGCGCCGTGCCGTCATAATGAATCTGCAGCGAGCGGATGCCGGGCGTGAGGTCGATCAGGCCGCCGAGCTTCGCATCCTCCAGCGCCTGCGCCAGCACATGGACGCGGAGCCGCAGCGCGATGTCGAGCTCCATCGGACCATATTCGACCAACATATTGTCGTCGCCGGCGCGGCGGTACACCACGGGGATCGGGCCGTCATCATGACGGCCAACGATGGCAGAGCCGAGCTCGGGCGCGCGCAGCACTGTGGGGCCGGCAACCGGATCGTCGCGTTTCACCGGCACGAAGCGGACGGTGTCGCCGGGCCGGAGCTGGCCGACCTTCCAGAGCTGGTCGCGCGCGACGACCGCCGGACAGACGAAGCCGCCGAGACTCGGTCCATCGGGGCCGAGAATGATCGGCATGTCGCCGGTGAAGTCGATCGAGCCGACCGCATAGGCGTTGTCATGAATGTTCGACGGATGCAGCCCGGCCTCGCCGCCATCAGTGCGGGCCCAGCGCGGCTTCGGACCGATCAACCGCACGCCGGTGCGGGCACTGTTGAAGTGCACCTCGTAGCTCGACGCGAACAGCGTTTCGATGTCCTCGTCGAGGAAGAAATCCGGCGCGCCATGCGGGCCGTAGACGACGCCGATCTGCCACGCTGATGCGAGCTGCGGTCGCTCGTCCTCCGTTGCGCGCCGCGGCGTTGCGAGATCGGATCGCTCGGCACCGATATGCAGCACGTCGCCGGCCTTCAGGGCGCCCGTCGCATGGCCGCCGAACGCGCCGAGCGCAAATACCGCACGCGAGCCCAGGATCTCGGGCACGTCGATGCCGCCACGCACGGCGAGATATGCGCGTTGGCCCGGGCCCTTGATGCTGCCGATCACGAGCGTCTGTCCGGCGCGCACGGAGACCGGCTCATCATGGGCGACCTCGGCACCATCGAGCGCTGCCTTCATGCGTGCGCCCGAGAGCGCGACGATCGCATCGGTGTTGAAGCGCAAGGTCGGCCCGTTGACCGTCAGCTCCAGCGCGGTCGTGGTCTCCGGATTACCGACCACGCGGTTGGCGAGACGAAACGACCGCTCGTCCATCGGCCCGCTCGGCGGCACGCCGACATGCCAGAGATGCAGCCGGCCGGGCAGTTCCTGCACCCCGCTCTGCGCACCGGGTGCGACGACATCGATGGTGCGCGGGCGATAGGCGAATGCGCCGAGCACACTGGTCGCCACCTTGCCGCTGCGGAACATGTCAGACGCCGCGATCGCGCGGAGATAATCGAGATTGGTCTCGATCCCGGCAACGACCGTGTCATCCAGCGCTTTCGCCAGCTTTGCGATCGCGGCATCGCGCGTCTCGGCCGACACGATGATCTTGGCCAGCATCGGATCGTAGAACGGGAAGACCTCGGTGCCGGTCTCGATCCAGCCGTCGATGCGCGCATCCGGCGAAAAGCTGACCTGCGTCAGCCGGCCCGCGCTCGGGCGAAAGCCGGCGCCAGGGTTCTCGGCGTAGAGCCGCACCTCGATCGCCGCGCCCGCTGGTGCGAGTGCGCCTGCCTTGCCCAGCACATCCTCGCCGGCCGCCTGCCGGATCATCCATTCCACGAGGTCGGCGCCAGTGACCTGTTCGGTGACCGGATGCTCGACCTGGAGACGGGTGTTGACCTCGAGGAAGTAGAAATCCTCGCGCTCGACGTCATAGATGAACTCCACCGTCCCGGCGGATTCGTAAGCCACCGCCTTGCCGAGCGACACCGCGGCCGCGTGCAGCCGTTGCCTGATCTCGGCGGAGAGCCCCGGCGCGGGGGTCTCCTCAAAAACCTTCTGGTTGCGCCGCTGCAGCGAGCAATCGCGTTCGCCGAGCGCGACCACATCGCCCCTGCCGTTGCCGAAGATCTGCACCTCGATGTGGCGCGCCCGCGCGACGAATCGTTCGAGATAGACCCGGGCATCGCCGAAGCTTGCGCGCGCTGTGCGCTGCACGGATTCAAACCGCTCGCGCAGCGTCGCCATGTCGTGGCAGAGCTGCATGCCGATGCCGCCGCCGCCCGCCGTGCTTTTCAGCATCACCGGAAAGCCGATTCTGTCAGCCTCTCGCACCGCCTCGTCGATAGTCTCCAGCAGGCCGGAGCCCGGCAACAGCGGCACGCCGCTGTTCTCGGCGATCTCGCGCGCCCGATGCTTGAGTCCGAAAGCGTCAAGATGCTCCGGCCGCGGCCCGATGAACGCAATGCCATGCTCGGCGAGCCGCTCGGCAAAGCGGCGGTTCTCCGACAGGAAGCCGTAGCCGGGATGCACCGCCTGCGCGCCGGTCGCAAGACACGCCGCCATGATCGCATCGACGTTGAGATAACTCTCAGCCGCCGGCGCCGGGCCAATGCGCACCGCCTCGTCGGCCTCGAGCACCGGCCGCGTGAAGCGGTCGGCGTCGGAATAGACCGCGACCGAGCCGATACCCATGCGGTGCAATGTTCTGCCAATCCGCCCGGCGATCTCGCCGCGGTTGGCAATCAGGACCTTGCTGAACATGCCTCACGCCTCCGGCTCGAAGATCGTGACCTGTACCGGCGTCGGGAAGAAGCCGTTGCAGGGATTGTTGATCTGCGGGCAGTTCGAGATCAGGCACAGCACGTCCATCTCCGCCACCAGCTCGATCGCGTCACCCGGTTTGGAGACGCCGTCGACCACGGTGAAATTTCCGGCGGGATCGATCGGTACGTTCATGAAGAAGTTCAGGTTCGGCACGATGTCGCGCTTCGACATGCCGTACTTCGCAGCCTCGAGCACGAAATTCTCGCGGCAGGCGTGCTGGTAGCGGGCCTGGTTCCCGAACCGCACCGTGTTGCTTTCGCAGGAGCAGGCGCCCGCCGACGTATCGTGCAGGCCGCAACTATCAGCGGTGACGCGCAGCATCACCCGGCCTTCATTGGACATGATCCTGGTGCCGAGCCCGACATAGGCCGAGCCCTGTGCGCGCAGCGTGTCCTGGCCGCTGTAGCGCTCCTGATAGTCGTCGGCGCGATAGAACAGCGTATCGACCGCCTGCTGGCCATGAGTGTCCGTGATCCGCAGCGTCTGCCCTTTGCGGATGATGGCCGACCACGGCTTGCGCGCGGGAATTTCGACGTCGAGAACGACGCGGCCACGGGTCTCAGCGGATTGCGTGGTCATCGCGCGGCTCCTTCGCAGGTCTCGCCGAAATACAGCGCATTGTTCTGATAGGCGAGGATCGCCTCGGCGGTCGCGGTACGACACAAATCGTCAGCCGCAATCGCATCGGCGCGGTAGCGCACGATCTCCACGCTCGCCTGCGGATAGCTTTCCGCGGGATCGAGCGGATGCGGACAGTTCGACAGCGCGATCAGCAGGTCCATCTCCGCGCGCAGATCGACGAAATCACCCTTTTGCCGGCGCGCCTCAGACCAGAAAAACTTGCCGCCCGCGTCGATCGCAACCGGCGCAAAAAAGCTGACGCAGGGATGAACGTCGCGGCGATCGAGTCCGAGCTTCGCCGCGGCGAGGACGAAATTGTCGCGCGTATTGCGGAAATTCCCTTCGCCGTATTTCGCCAGGTTGGTCGCCGCGGTCGAGCCACCGACCACCGCATCATGCGCGGCACTGCTGTCCTCGGTGATGCCGAGCAGCGCGCGCCCCATGTCCGAGAGCAGCACGCGCCCCTTCTGCAGCCGCGCCGCCCACTGCACCTTGATGGTGTCGGCGTGGTTGAGCCGCTCGGTGGTGTCAGCACTGTTCCAGGCGAGAAGGCTGACGGTCGAAGTCCCCGAATTGTTGACGATGCGCAACGTATCGCCGCGGTTCAGCCGGGTGGTCCAGTACCAGCCGGCCGGAATCACCTCGCGATGGATGATGGCATCAGTGGCGATCGGCGCAGCGTCGCGCGCGGTCGGCGCCGGCAGCGCCCGCGGCGCATGCTCCTGCCCCGCTGCTTTCAACTCGTTGTAACGTCGGGTATGCGCCGCGATCTCGGCCTTCTGTTCCTCTGACAGGATCATCGTTGCTCCTTCAAGACGAGAGCGCCGGGCCGTCCCGGCTGATGCTCCGTGCCTGACCGGGTCGTCCCGATCGGAGCCGGTTGAACTGATGACCGCAGCTCGGCGCTGCGGCGTGGGAAGATCTCGAGGTCGCGCGACACGGTGGCGCCGTAGCGCTCGCGCTCCTCCGGCCGGTTGCGCTGCCGCTCCAGCGCGATCACGCGGGTCGCGAGCCCGAACGCCTCGCTGAGGTCATGCGTGACCATCACGACCGTGAGATGGGTCTCGTTCCAGAGCCGCTTCATCAACAGGTGGATGTCGGCGCGAATCCCCGGATCGAGCGCGCCGAACGGCTCGTCGAGCAGCAGGATTTTCGGTCCGCGCATGATCGCTTGCGCAAGCGCGAGGCGCTGCTGCATGCCGCCCGACAGCGCCGATGGATATTTGCTCTCCTGGCCGGCGAGCCCGACTTCGGCGAGCAACGCCATGGCCTCGTCGGCGGCGGCGCGGCGCGCGGCGCCGAACAGCCGGGCCGTGAATTTGGCGTCGCGCAACTCGCGGCCGAGCATGACGTTTTGCAGGACGGTCAGATGCGGAAACACCGAGTAGCGCTGGAACACCACGCCGCGGTCGGCATCCGGCTCGGCGCGCAACGGCTTGCCATCGACCAAGATCTGGCCGCGGCTCGGCTGCTCCTCGCCGAGCAGCATCCGCAGCAGCGTGGTCTTGCCGCAGCCGGACGGGCCGACCAGCGCAATGAAGGCACGCGGCTCGACCTCCATCGTGATGCGCTCGAGCACGATGTGGTCGCCGTATTCCTTCCAGACGTCGTCGAACCGGATCGCGCTCATTCCGCCCTCACCGAGGCAAACCAGGGGAACAGCCTGCGCTGCGTGACGCGCAGGCCGGCATCGATCAGGAACGCCAGCAGCGTGATCCAGGCGACGTAAGGGATGATGACGTCCATCGCGAGATAGCGGCGCACCAGGAAGATCCGGTAGCCGAGCCCGGAATCCGAGGCGATCGCCTCGGCCGCGATCAGGAACAGCCACGCCGGGCCGAGTTGCAGGCGCAGCACGTCGATCAGCCGCGGCAGGGTTTGCGGCATCGCGACGCGCAGCGCGATCTGCCAGGTCGAGGCGCCGAGCGTCTGCGCCTTGACGATCTGCTCGCGCGGCAGCTCCTGCACCTTCATGGCGAGGTCGCGGATCATGCAGGGCAGCGTCCCGATCACGATCAGCGCGATCTTCGAGTTCTCACCTAACCCCATCACGATGAACAGGATCGGCAACAGCGCCAGCGGCGGCACCATCGAGGTCACCGACACGAACGGCCCGAGCAGGGCATTGGCGCCCGGCAGCAGTCCGATCACGATGCCGAGGACGAGCGCCGCCACCGTCGAGATCGCCAGCGCCGACCCCAGTCGCCCCAGGCTGGCGACGGTGTCGGAGGCCATCAGATAGCCGCCGGTGCGCGGGTCGACCTCGAACGCCATCTGCTTGACGGCCTGGACCATGCTGGGCAGCGCCGGCAGCAGCTTGTCGTTCGGGTTTTGCGTGAGCCGCGCGCTGGAGCCAGCGAAGTAGGCGATTGCGACCAATACGAACGGCAGCGCGAGCAGATAGAATCGCGTCTGCCGTCCCGGCCGTATGTTCACAAGTCGCATGTTCGCTCCTGCTTGAGGCAACGCGATGCGCGTCAAGGCTTGGCGTCAGAGCTTGACGTCAAAGCTTGCCTTTAGCGGCTTCGTCCATGTAAGTCGGATCGAAGCGCAGCTTGACGTTCGACTTGTCGCCCAGCACCGACTTGTCGGCGAGCTCGATCCCGACCGCGTCGACCGACTTCGCGCCCTTGCCGAGCAGGTCCTTCTCGAACAGGAACTTGCGGACGCGGTCCATGGTCACGCCGATGGTCTGGCTGCGCGTAAACGCTTCGGCGTCGGTTGCCTTGTCGAACAGTTTTGTGGTCGAGAGCTGGCTGTCGAAGCCGGCAAGGTCGGTGCCGGACGCCTTCGCCATCGCCTCCTTGGCGGCCTTCGCGGCCGGATCGTTCGCCGTCATCTTGGACAGCGTCTCGTACCAGATGCCGACCAGCGCCTTGGCGAAATCCGGATTGTCCTTGGCGACGGCGGTGTTGACCACCATCAGGTCCATGATCTCGCCGGGGATCTGCGAGGAGTCGAACACCTTCTTTGCATCGGGCGAGCCGAGGATTTCCGTCACGATCGGATTCCAGGTCACGACCGCGTTGACGTCGGGCGTCTTGTAGGCGGCGGCGATATCGGCATCGGAGGTGTTGACGACCTTGACGTCCTTCTCGCTCAGCTTGCTGGTCTCGAGCGCGCGTGCCAACAGATAGTGCGACACCGAGAATTCGACCAGGTTGACCGTCTGGCCCTTGATCGCGGCGAGATCCGACTTGTTCTTGAGGATCACGGCGTCGTTGCCGTTGGAGAAATCGCCCATCACGATCGCGGTGGTGTCGACGCCGCCTGCCGCCGGAATCGACAGCGCGTCCATGTTGGTGATGGTGACGGCATCATAGCCGCCGGCAGTGTACTGGTTGATCGATTCGACGTAGTCGTTGAACTGCTTGACCTCGATCGTGATGCCGTATTTGTCGGCCCACTTCTTGACGATGCCGGTGTCGGCCGCATAGCCCCACGGCATCCACCCGACATAGATCGACCAGGCAACCTTGAAGCTTTTCTTCGGTGCGGCGTCAGCGACGGATGCGGCCGCGAGCACGATCGCGCAGCCGGTGACAACAGAGCGGAGGAAGAAGACGAATTTGTTCATTGCCGATCCCTCTTGCGAAACTTCACAAAAAGGGACTGGCGAAAAGACCATCGCTCCGCCAATCCCTTGGCTAACGAGGTCTCCCGGGCTTTTATCCCGCCGTGCACCTGCGGGGATGTCTCCCCCGCAAGCGGCTGCTCTCGGACCAGCACCTTGCTTCGCAAGATCGGAACCCTAGCGGCCAACTCAGCGCCATTGATGCACGAGGCGTGCCACAGCGCCGGTATTTGAATCTCATGAGATTCTTTGGCGCGGGTCGCGTCGCAGCAATGGCCGTTTGCTCAAAAACTACGCAGGCCTGCCCAGAAATGGCTCTGTCATTTCGCCGGTGACATCAGCAGGATCACGCCAAAGCTAATGTCGAGGGGATGTTCGGTGCGCAAACTTTTGAGTGCCCTGTGCGACGGCCTCTGGCGCGGTCTGCATGGCCGCTACGGTCTGGCGCCGCGATGCGACGTCGGCGGTCCGAACAAGCGAACCGTCAGGCCTTTGCTATCTACCAACCCATGAATTTTGCTCGTCGAGCCGGCACGCCCGCACGGCAAGAACTCGATTTGGCGGCAGCACGCTCGAACCTGGGGCTCGCAGATCGAACGACGGAGAATCCGCTCTCGCGCTCAGCCCGCCAAACGTGAGGCTTGCCGGGCATTGGGATTACCCCTTCTGAGCCGGTCAGCGTCCGCTTGCCGGCGGAAACTTCTTTGATTGGTTTGGCCGTAAGATCAGCTTCGGGAATTGGCGGCCAGTCCGCATCCCCGAAGCGTGGCCCCGCTGAAGATCTAGCAATCTGGGACTTGTAGGGCCCTCGATCCGCTGTCATGTTGGAGCATGCGGAACTCGCATGGCTGCCGCCCAAAAAAGGACGGCATCACCATAAGCAGGGGCGAACCAACGCGCCGGTTTTTGGGATCGAGACCGACATGGCCGGCGGCGGATCGTTTGACACGTTCCCCAAATTGCTGCTGCGAAATGCTTCGCGGTTTGGCACGCGTCCGGCGTTTCGTCATAAGGATCGTGGCATCTGGCAAACCTGGACTTGGGCCGAAGTTGCCGAGATCGTGCGTGCCTATGCCGCGGGCTTGCATCGGCTTGGTTTGCGGCAGGGTGAGATAATCGCGGTCGTCGGCTCCAATCGGCCGAAGCTTTACTGGACCATGATGGCAGCGCAGATGCTGCGCGCGATTCCTGTTCCGGTTTACTCGGATGCGGTGGCCGACGAACTTGCTTTTGTGCTCGCTCACGCGGAGGTGAAGCTCGTCGCAGCGCAAGACCAGGAGCAGGTCGACAAGGTCTTGTCTGTGGCCGACCGGCTGCTGCAACTCGACAAGATTGTCTACGACGAGCCGCGCGGCCTTGATGGCTATGATGACGGTCGACTGATCGCAATCGGCGATGTCATCGAAGACGGCCGCGCAGCGCTTGCGGCTGACACGGCGCTTGGCGAACGGATCGATGAATACGTTCAGGCGGGCAACGGTTCGGACATTGCAGTCATCCTCTACACCTCGGGAACGACCGGCGCGCCGAAGGGCGTCATGCTGTCGGCGCGGGGCTGCATCGATGCTGCGACCGACACCACGCGGTTCGACAGACTGACCGACAGGGACGTAGTGCTCGCCTATCTGCCGCTGGCCTGGGCCGGCGATCATTACGTCAGCTATGTGCAAGGCCTCGTGGCCGGATTCTGCATGGCGTGTCCCGAGAGCGGCGACACGATTGAGCAGGATCGGCGTGAGATCGGACCAACCTTCTACTTGGCCCCACCGCGCGGTTTCGAGGCCATGCTGACGCGGCTGATGGTCCGGATGGAGGACGCAGCGCCGCTCAAGCGGCGATTGTTCAGCTACTTTCTAGACGTCGCGCGGCGGTATGGCGAGCAAGTCTTGACGGGACGTCCGGTGCCGCTGTCAGGCCGATTGCTCTATGCGCTCGGGCGCTGGCTGGTCTACGAGCCTCTCAAGAACGTTCTTGGCCTGTCGCTGGTGCGCGTTGCATACACTGGAGGCGAAGCGATCGGTCCGGAACTGTTCGCGTTCTACCGTTCGATCGGACTGAATCTGAAACAGCTCTACGGCCAGACCGAAGCGTTCCTTTATGTAACGTGCCAGCCGGATGGCGAGATCTACTCGGATACGGTTGGTCCGCGGGCGCCCAATGTTGACATTCGCATTGCGGAATCGGGCGAAGTGCAGTTTCGATCACCCGGCATGTTCCTCGGGTATTTCAAGGATCAGGCAAAGACCGCGGAAGCCATGACGTCCGACGGATACGTCAGGACTGGTGATGCGGGCTTTTTCGACGAGAAGACCGGGCATCTGAAGATCATCGACCGCGCCAAGGACGTCGGTCGGTTGGCGGACGGCACGATGTTTGCCCCGAAATATCTCGAGAACAGACTGAAGTTCTATCCCAATATCAAGGAAGCGGTCACTTTCGGTGACTCCCGGGATTTTGTTTGCGCGATGCTCAACATCGACCCGGTCGCCGTCGCAAATTGGGCGGAACGCAACAACGTTGCCTACGGGTCGTATCAGGAACTGGCCGGGCATCCGCTGGTCTACGACATGGTGGCGAAAGACGTTGCCGAGGTGAACCGCTCGCTTGCCAAGGAAACGGTGCTGGCGGGCGCGCAGGTTCGCCGCTTCCTCATCCTGCACAAGGAGCTCGACGCGGATGACGGTGAGTTGACCCGTACGCAGAAGGTACGCCGCCGGTTCATTGCCGAGCGCTATGCGCCGCTGGTCTCGGCGCTCTACAACGGCTCGCAGGAAGCCGACATTTCCACCGAGGTCACGTTGGAGGACGGTCGCAAAGGTACGATCGCGGCACGGGTCAAGGTTCGCGACATGCAAGTCATCGGTCCGGCAGAATCGCTGGGAAGAGCAGCATGAGAGCGCCGGACACCAACGAAATCCTGCTGCAGGTCGAGGGCGTGGCACTGGCCTTCGGCGGCGTCAAGGCGCTGCGGGACGTTTCGTTCGACGTCAGAAAGGGTGAAATTCGAGCCATCATCGGCCCCAACGGCGCCGGCAAGACCTCGATGCTGAACGTCGTCAACGGCTTCTATCACCCCAATCATGGCGCCATCACCTTCAAGGGGCGCACTCGGGCCAGAATGCAGCCTTTCGAGGCGGCGCGCGGCGGAATCGCACGCACCTTTCAGAATGTCGCCCTGTTCAAGGGCATGAGCGCGCTCGACAACATCATGGCAGGCCGCAGCCTGAAGGTGCGCCGGGGGCTGTTGTGGCAGGTGCTGCGTTATGGCCCTGCCCTCGCAGAGGAGGTCGAGCATCGGCGCAAGGTCGAGGAGATCATCGACTTTCTGGAGATCGAGACAATCCGCAAGGTACCGGTTGGGCGTTTGCCATACGGCTTGCAGAAGCGTGTCGAACTCGGTCGCGCTCTGGCGATGGAGCCCGACCTTCTTCTCCTCGACGAGCCGATGGCAGGCATGAACCTCGAGGAGAAGGAAGACATGTCGCGGTTCATCGTTGATGTGAACAACCATTACGGCACGACAATCGCCCTGATCGAGCACGACATGGCCGTGGTGATGGATCTGTCGGATCGCGTAGCGGTGCTTGATCACGGCGTAAAGATCGCCGACGGCACGCCTGATGAAGTGAAGAAAAGTCAAGCCGTCATCGACGCATATCTTGGCGTCGCGCATTGAGGTGCGTCCATGATCGCACTGGGTCAGTTTCTCGAGGTCCTTATCGGCGGATTGATGTCCGGCGTACTCTATTCGCTGGTCGCGCTCGGCTTCGTGCTGATCTTCAAGGCATCCGGCGTATTCAATTATGCCCAGGGAGCAATGGTATTGCTCGCGGGATTGGCGCTGGTTCGCTCCCTCGACCTCCTGGTCGCCAACGGCTTTCCGCTTTGGGTCGCGGTCGTCCTCGCTGTCGGCTTTGCCGCCGTGATCATGGCGGCAACGGCCTGGCTCATCGAGCGGTTCGTGATCGGACCTCTTGTCAACCAGGACGGCCTGACGCTGTTCATGTCGACGATCGGCGTGACATTCGTCATCGAGGGCGCCGCGGAGATGATCTTCGGATCGGATGTCTACCCGTTGCGGCTGTTCCCGACCGATGCCTGGTTCTTGTTTGAAGGCCTGTTCCCGGGTGGCATTCTGGTCAACAAGCTGGATGTCTGGGGCGCATTGATCGCAGGCATCCTGGTCGTCGGCCTCGCAATTTTCTTTCAGCGTACCAAGACCGGTCGCGCACTCAGGGCCGTGGCCGACGACCATTTGGCCGCGCATTCAGTCGGTATCCCGATCAGCTGGATCTGGTTCGTCGTCTGGCTTGCCGCCGGCCTCGTTGCGCTGGTCGCGGCGACCGTATGGGGGACCAAGCTCGGCGTGCAGTTCTCCATCACTTTTCTCGCGCTGAAGGCGCTGCCGGTTCTGATCATTGGAGGCCTCACCTCGATTCCGGGAGCCATCGTCGGCGGGCTCATCGTGGGGGCGGGCGAGAAGCTTGCCGAGGCGTATCTAGGGCCATCCATCGGTGGCGGTATCGAATATTGGTTTGCGTTTGTGCTGGCGTTGGCGGTGCTGCTCGTGCGGCCGCAGGGGCTGTTCGGCGAGCGGATCATCGAACGTATCTGAAACAAGGAGTTCGTCGTGCTTTATCGCGAGGCCGGCCAGTTCAAGACGAGCTACGCAGAGGACATGGCGATCTTTCCGATCCGTCAGGACCGTATCGCGCTCGCCGTCTTGCTCGCGATCGCTTTCGTTGGCGTGCCGCTGTTGGCCACCTTCCGTATCTGGCCGTTCAGCACCGACTATCTGTTGTGGGCGATCTTGCTGCCCTTCCTTATCCTTGCGCTCGCCGCCATCGGCACGAACATACTTGTCGGCTATTGCGGCCAGATTTCGCTCGGCAGCGGCGCGTTCATGGCCATCGGCGCCTATTCCGCCTACAAGCTGGCGACAGGCGTCCATATCCCGCTTGCCTGGCTTGGCTTCGCGATCTCGATGCCGCCGTTGCCCGTGCTGGCATCCATTCTGCTTGGTGGGTTCATGGCGGCGGGTGCCGGAATCCTGTTCGGCATTCCCAGTCTGCGGATCAAGGGTCTCTACCTGGCGGTCGCAACGCTCGCCGCGCAGTTCTTCTTCGATTGGGCGTTCCTGCGAATTCCGTGGTTCACCAACTACGCCCCGTCGGGATCGGTCAATGCACCGGCGCTGGATTTCTTCGGCATGGTCGTTCGCACGCCGGTCGAGCGCTACCTGCTGTGCCTGCTCTTCGTGACCTTGATGGCGGTGTTGGCGAAGAATCTCGTTCGCGGCAATCTCGGCAGGCAGTGGATGGCGATCCGCGACATGGATATCGCCGCCGAACTGATCGGTATCCGGCCGCTCTATGCCAAGCTTACGGCCTTCGCAGTCTCTTCATTCATCATCGGGGTGGCGGGTGCGCTGTGGGCGTTCGTCTACCTCGGTTCATGGGAGCCGCTTGCGTTCTCGATCGACCGCTCGCTGGAGCTTCTGTTCATGGTCATCATCGGCGGGCTTGGATCGATCATGGGTTCGTTCATCGGGGCGGCTTTCATCCTCATCGTGCCGATCATGCTGAATGTGATTCCAACCGAACTCGGCCTGCCACTGTCGACACAAACAATCACGCACCTCCAGTTCATCACCTTCGGATCTTTGATCTGTTATCTGCTGATCAAGGAACCCCATGGCTTCGCCCGGCTGATATCGATCGGCAAGGAGAAGCTCAGACTTTGGCCGTTTCCCTATTGAAAGAGCGATCGCAACGCGGATGGCGGCCGCTGACAACGAAAAGGAAGGAAGCACCGCGGACGGGAAAGAGGGATTCTAAGGAGGAGGATATCAATATGGCAAGTATTGCACGCAGTTTACTGATACTAGCGACCGCCTTGGCCGGCGCGGCGTTTGGCCCACCGGCCGCAGCGCAAAACGAGCAGTTCATTCCAATTCTGTCCTACCGGACTGGACCGTACGCCGTGAACGGCGCGCCCTACGCAAACGGCGTTGCCGACTACTACAACCTGATCAACGAGCGCGACGGCGGCATCAACGGCGTCAAGCTTCTGGTCGAGGAGTGCGAAACCGCCTACGCGACCGACAAAGGCGTCGAGTGCTATGAGCGTCTCAAGAGCAAGGGTCCAACCGGCGCGGCCTTCATCAATCCGCTGTCGACCGGCATCACCTTCGCGCTCACCGAAAAGACCGCGACCGACAAGATCCCGATCATCACGATGGGGTACGGCCGTGCCGATTCCAAGAACGGCGCGGTATTCCCGTACAACTTCCCGCTGCTTGGCACCTACTGGTCCGCGGCGGATATCGCGATCCAGCACGTCGCCAAGGAACTCGGCGGGTTCGACAAGCTGAAAGGCAGGAAGATTTCTCTGCTGTATCACGACAGCCCGTATGGCAAGGAGCCGATTCCGATGCTGCAGGTGCTGGCGCAGAAATACGGCTTTGAGTTCACGCCGATACCGGTCACGCACCCGGGTGTCGAGCAGAAATCGCAATGGCTGGCGATCCGCCAGAATCGGCCGGACTATGTCCTGGTCTGGGGCTGGGGCGTCATGAACAGCACGGCAATCAAGGAAGCGGCGGCCGTCGCCTATCCGCGCGACAAGATGATCGGTGTTTGGTGGTCGGGCGCAGAGCCGGATGTGACGCCGGCAGGTGATCAGGCCGCCGGCTACAAGTCGCTGATGCTTCAGCATGGTGCAGGAAAATATCCCGCGCACACGGACATAGAGAAGTACGTCTACGCCAAGGGCAAGGGTTCGACGGAACCTGGCAAGATCGGTGAAGTTCTCTACAACCGCGGCATGACGAATGCCATGCTCGGCGTGGAGGCGATCCGCAAGGCGCAGGAAAAGTTCGGCAAGAAACCGCTGACGGGCGAGCAGGTCCGTTGGGGGCTTGAGAACCTCATCCTCACCGATGCACGTATCAAGGAACTCGGCTTTGAGGGGATGTTGAAGCCGGTCAGCATTTCCTGCTCCGACCACGAGGGCGCGCGCTACGGGCGCGTCCAGCAATGGGATGGCAAGGGTTGGAGAGTGATCTCCGACTGGTACACGGCTGACGAATCGCTCATCGAGCCGCTCGTCGCCGATGTGTCCGCGAAGTATGCCGCGGAGAAGAAGATCAAGCCGCGCGACTGCGCGAAAGAAACCTGAGCCCGTGCACGTGATCCGGGAGGCAGGTTTGCCTGCTTCCCGGATTCCCCAGTTTGGAGGTCTGCGCGTGTCAATCGCCAAGGTCGTCACCGCTGCGACGGAAGCGGCAGCTCTGATTCTATCGGTCAACAATATCGAGGTTGTCTACGATCACGTCATCCTCGTGTTGAAGGGCGTCTCGCTGGAGGTCCCGCGAGGCGGCATTGTCGCGCTTCTCGGCGCAAACGGCGCCGGCAAGACGACGACGCTGAAGGCGATCTCCAATCTGCTGCACGCCGAGCGCGGCGAGGTCACCAAAGGCTCGATCCTGTTCAACGGCGTCGAGGTGAAGTCCCTGTCGCCAAACGACGTGGTGCGACGCGGCTGCATTCAGGTGATGGAGGGGCGGCGCGCCTTCCCTCATCTTACGGTCGAGGAGAATCTCCTGACCGGCGCCTTTACGCGGACGGATGGCAAGTTCGCGATCACGCAGGACCTTGAACGGGTCTACGCCTATTTCCCCCGTCTCAGGGAGCGGCGCGGCTCCACTGCCGGCTATACGTCGGGCGGCGAACAGCAGATGTGCGTGATCGGGCGCGCGCTGATGTCGCGCCCGAAGATGATCCTTCTCGACGAACCTTCGATGGGGCTCGCGCCGCAGATCGTCGAGGAAATCTTCGAGATCGTGAAGGATCTCAACGTCAAGGAAGGTGTTTCGTTTCTTCTCGCCGAGCAGAACACCAATATGGCGCTCAGATATGCGAGCCACGGCTACATCCTCGAGAACGGCCGCGTGGTGATGGATGGCGAAGCGCGCGCCCTCGCCGCCAACGAGGACGTCAAGGAGTTCTATCTTGGCATCGCCGGCGACAAGCGAAAATCATATCGCGACGTGAAGCACTACAAGCGGCGCAAGCGTTGGCTCGCTTAGAGCGGTCGGGGATTCCTGGTCCGCTCATGGACCCTTCTGCGACCTCGTGCGAGGCGTGCTTCCGCCGCTGTGGGGGGCGAGCGGACATCAGTCAGCCAGCCGCCCAATGAGTACACGCCTCAGGCTCTGACGCGTGTCACCGATCAGATATTCACAGTGTTGACCGCGACGCTTTTCTTGTAGGCCGGCCGCGCCGTGACTCGATCGAGATAGGGCGTCGCAACGTCGCAGACCCCGACGCCATAGTCGATCGCCCATACCAGGCAGGTCGCGAGCAGGATATCCGCGCTGGTGAACTGATCGCCCATCAGATACTGGCGGCCATCCGACAGGGCGACTTCGACATGGCGTAGCTGCTGGCGAAAATACTCCGCCGCTTTCACGACGACATCCGGAGCATGGCCGTAGATATGGGCGAGGCCTTGGACGTCATGGCGACGCATCACGTAAAGGCTGGTCGAGTCGAGCTCGGCCACGATGAAGAAGCACCATTCCAGCCATCGTGCAAAGTCGCGCTCTTCGACGGGAACGAGCGAAACGTTCGGGTTGGAGTAATGGCGTGCCAGATAGGCGACGATGGCGGCACTCTCCCCGATCGTGAAGTCGCCATCCTGCAGCAGGGGAATCTTCTGCCGCGGATTGAGCAGCGTGTATTCCGGCGTCTTGGTCTCACCGGAACGCGGCAGGATCGGCTTGCAGTGATAGTCCAGCCCCAATTCGTGCAGTGCCCAGTGGGCCCGGATCGTCCGCGATGTCCCCACCCCCCATAGCGTCAGCGTCTCCGGCATGACGTCACCATTTCTCGACGGAGGGACGCAGATCGAGTTCATGGCTCCATCCGTCGCGGCTCTGCTGATGCACGAACCAGTAGGCCTCCGCGATCGAGGACGTCCGTGTCAAGGAATCCGGCGGGATCGCCGACGCATCAACGCCGGTGGCGGCCTTCATCCGCTGGTGAATGGCCGGGCTGTCGACGCCGGCATCGATCAGGAGATGCGCGACATGGATGTTCTTCGGTCCGAGCTCGCGCGCCATCGCCTGGGCAACCGCGCGCAGGCCGAACTTGGCGGATGCGAATGCCGCAAAGCCGCTGCTGCCGCGCACGCTCGCGGTCGCGCCGGTGAACAGCATGGTGCCGCGGCCATGCCGCAGCATGTGCCGGGTCGCCTCGCGTCCGACCAGGAAGCCGGCGAAGCAGGCGAGCTCCCATGCCTTGAAGAACAGCTTTTCGCTGGTCTCGTGCAGCTCCTTCTTGACGTTCGAGCCGGCATTGAACAGGCAGACCTCGATCGGCCCGATCTCGCGCTCGACCCGCTCGCAAAGTTCCTGCACCTCGGTCTCGCGCCGGGCGTCGACACTGAGCGCATGCACCCGGCTTCCGGCGCCGGTCAGTTCCTCCACCAGGGCGCTCGATTTCGCCGCATCGCGCCGCGCGATGCAGACGGTGTAGCCGCCGGCAGCGAAGCGTCGCGCCACCGCGGCGCCGATCGCATCGCCCGCGCCCACCAGCAAGGCAGTCTGGTTCGTCTCGGCCATAGGACATCTCCCACCGACGGCAGTTGTTCAGTTCAGCAATGCTGACGTTGCGCGGCGCGGCCGCTCAGACCGCGCGCACGGCCTTCTGTTCGATCATCTCTGCGATGGCAGCATCGCCATAGCCGAGGTCGGACAGCACCTGCCTGGTGTGCTGGCCGATGCGCGGCGCCGGGCCGCCGATCGCGGCGCTATCCACGTCGAAGCGCGCCGCAGGCTTCGGCTGCCGCACCGTGCCGACCCCGGGCTGCTCGAGCTCGGCGATCAGCCCGCGGGCGACCACCTGCTCGTTGGCGATGATCTCGCCGCGCCGGAGGATCGGCGCACAGGGCACGTCGGCTGCATCAAGCCGGGCGAGCCATTCGGCGGTGGTGTGCCTGCCGATATAATCCTGCATCTTGTTTATGCGCGCCGTTGCATTGACCGAACGCGAGGCCGGCGTGGCGAAGCGCGCATCGTTGGCCAGCTCTGGATCACCGGTCGCCTTGCAGAAGCCCAGCCACTCGGAATCGGAGATCGTGCCACAGGTGAGATAACCGTCCGAGGTCTGAAAGACCAGATCGGGACGATCGTTCGGATCCGCCGTCGCCTGCTCGCGGCCGACCACGGTGTATTGCATCATGCCTTCCGGCCAGAGATAGGCGATCATCGCGTCGAGCATCGCCACCTGGATATGCTGGCCGCTGCCGGATTTTTCCCGCGCGTAGAGCGCCGCCGTGATCGCCTGCGCGGCATAGACCGCCGTCGTCTTGTCGGCCACGATGGTCCGGATCATCTGCGGACGGTTGGTCACCGGCTGCGCCTGGATGTCGCAGAAGCCCGACAGGGCCTGCACGATGGGGTCGTAGACGCGCTTCTTGGCGTAAGGCCCGTCTTCGCCGACCCCGCTGATCGAGACATAGATCAGCCGTGGATTCTTCTTGCGCACCTCGTCCGGACCGAGCCCGAGACGCTCCATCGTGCCGGGCCGGAAATTCTGCACCAGCACGTCAGACTGCAGGACCAGTCTGCCCAGCACGTCCCGGCCGGCATCGGTCTTCATGTCGATCGCGAGCGAACGCTTGCCGCGGTTCGACGAGATGAACAGCGCCGAGAACTCGCCGGTCTTGTCGACATTGGCCCGGCTGCGGCGGGTGATGTCGCCGCCGATCGGTTCGACCTTCAGGACATCCGCGCCCTGATCGGCCAGAAACATCGTCGCGAACGGGCCCGAAACGACACCGGTCAGATCAAGTACGCGAACTCCCGCCAATGGCCCTGGCATGCTTTGCTTCCTTCTCCAATGCGCGGTCGCGACCCAACCTTGAGCGCAACCCCGGCATACGATGGACCGTGCGCCGACGCTTGCGGGAAAGCGCCTCGACTTGCGAAAAAGCGCCGAAACTCACACCCGGCCCTGCTGCTGCCGGAACACCGACGGGCTGACACCCGTGACTTGCCTGAACGTCGACGAGAAATGCTGGGCGTGGCTGAATCCCGACGCCAGCGCGATGCTGGTCAGGCTCTCATCGGTGTCGCTGAGGCGGCGCTTGGCCACCTCGATGCGCAGGCCGAGCACATAGCGATGCGGGCTGGTGCGCATGCTCTCCTGGAACGCGCGCAGGAAATGCCGCTTGCTCAGGCCGGCAACATCTGACAGTGCCGACAACGAGATCGTCTCGCCAAGATTGGCCCGGACGAATTCCTCGATCCTCCGCAGCTTGAGCGCCGGCAAACCGCCGCGGCTCGGCGCTTTTGCCGGTCCCGCGCCGCGCGACAGCCGCGCCATATGGGCCAGCGCCTGGCTGGCCCAGCCTTCGGCGAACAGATCGAACAGATTGTCCGGCGCGGTCGCTTCCTGGCAAAGTTCGGAGAGACCACGACAGAGCTGGTCATGGCCGAACGCAATCGCGGGCGTTTCGATCAAGCCATTGAGGCGGCTCTGCACGAACTTTGGGTCGAGGAAGACGACGACGTAGTCGAACGCCGGACCGACCGACCACTCCCCCTCGATCTCGGTACCGGCGGGAAACAGCGCGAGATTGGCCGCGCTGGAGAATTCATATTCGACCGGACGGCCGTTGATCGTGGCCTGCAACCGCGAGCAGCCGTTGCGGAACCAGAACAATGTCAGTTCGGGCTGGCGGAAGTGCCAGTTCATGCGGGGCCGCGAGGTCCGGCTGAGCAGCTCGACCCTGATCGGCTCTGACCGCGCGATGACGGACGACACCAGCTCACCGCCGACCTCGCGGACAAACCGCGGACGCGCTTCCTCCATCGGACATCTCCTCCGTTTGGCACGGATGGTAAGTTCCAAATCAGAATTGATGATCCGGAGCCGGAAATCCAGCCCTTTGATGGCTGATCGCCAAGATGTTAGCGGCAGGTTCGGAGGTCAGTGCACGCGAGAGACCGCGTGCCGCCTTGATATTCGGTGGCTCGCGGGGGATCGGCGCCGCGATTGCCAAGTGCCTTGCGGAGGAAAAAAGCGCCTTGCGGAGGAGAGGTGGATGCGAGGAGACACGCGCCCGGCGCAGCTGGCGCCAGCGGCCGCGTTATCCGGCGACCCGTAGCGCGGTCACCGCGACGCAGGCATTGCCGAACGGAATCAGCACCACCTGCGCGCCGTTCGGCAGCGCGATCGTCGCGAGATCACCGAGCGTGCCGTTCTGCCCGTTGAGCTTGGCGAGCTCCGCAGCAACTGTGGGGCAGCTTTCCGCGCTTGGCGTCACCCGCACCAGATTGCCTTCGCAGGACGACCCGACCGGCGCGGCGAAGACGATGCCGGCGGCGCGCTGGGCAGCGCTGCTCTGGGGCGCCTGATTTGGCGCGAGCGCAACCAGCGACTGCACCGAATGCGAATTGCCGGCCTTGGCATCCCACTGCGACTGCGCGGTGTAGTTGGAGTTGGTCGCCAGACCGCGGCCGAGCGTTCCGAACAGATTGGCGCAGGTCACGACGTTGCCCTGCCGTGCATGCTCGTCGAACACGGTCGGTTGCTGCCCCACCTGCTGGGGCGGAACGGATGCGGCGGCCGCCGGTGGCGTCTGTGCCTCCTGCGGACGCTGTTTGTGCGGCTGCGGCTTCGCAGCGACAGCAGGCCTCTTGGCCGGTGCGGGCGCGGCCGGCTGCAATGGTACCGGCTGGGTCTGCTGCGCATAGACCACGACGCCGGCGGCACCGAGCGCGGCCACGACGACCGCAACAAAGATCAATCCCAGGGTGCGCCGCATCGACCATCCGTCCTTTTCACTTCGCGTGTCAGTCTCGAGCCGAATACCGGAACGCCACATCCGCATGTCCGACCCCGGCTTATTTCAGTTTCGCCAGCACGCCGGACAGTCCGTCGAGAGGCGCCTCCAGCACGACCGGCCCGCCTTGCGGCAGCGGATACGACACCAGGCACGGCGTCGCCGCGCGGATGTGCCGCCTCAGCACATTGCCGATCGCGATCGTGGCAAAGCAGAAACTGGCGTCGCAGCGATCGGTCTGCGCGACGATCCGATCGGGACTATCGCCCATTGCAAGCTCGATCTGCGCGCCGACGCCGGCGGCTGCGGGAATCCGCATCGCCATCAGCGGCTTGCCGTCGGCGGTCGCAATCAGCGACCAGTTGAAGGCGACCGCGCCCTGCGCGTTGACGATCGATTGCGTGATGTTGCAGACGCGGCGCTTCGATTTCAGGCTCTCGTCGCAGATCAAGGTCCAGTTCTTGAACGGCTGGATCATCCGCCTGAACTCGCCGAGCGTCTCGCCTTCCGGCACCACGACGTCCGATGGCTTCACGGCATAGGCGGGTGGCGGCGCAGGCTGCGCGGTAGCGCTCGCCGCCTCCGCCAGCCAGATCGCCAAAGCCAGACACGCCAGCCGCCTCGTCGACGTCAGGGTCAATTGAGCGTCAGGCTCACGCCGGCGCTGACGCCCCACTCGCTGCCGGCGGTGGTCGCCGCCGCGTTGGTGCGCAACCGGCCGTTCTCGCTGGTGTAGCCGATGCCGAAGGCGAGCGCGCCCTGGCTGCGCCAGACGCCGCCGCCGGCCGATGCGCTGATCTTGCCCGGCCTGTCGTCATAGCGCAGCGATGCGGCGGCCATGCCGATCGCCGCCGCGCGCCAGGCGTCCTGCCGCACCTCGCCGATCTGGCCGTTGAGCTGCCGGAACGCGCTGTTGAGCTGGTTGACGTTGACCGCATCGGTGCCGGCGACGCCCGCCGCCACGTTGCTGATGGTGACCGGCCCGCCGCTGCCACTGTTCAGCGTCACCTTGTTGGTGGTGTTCCCTGAGGCATCGGTGTCGTAGCGGATCGAGCTCGACGCGACCGCCTGCAGCTGGCTCACATTGACCGCGTCGGTGGCGGCCGACCCCGCGGCGACATTGGTGACGCGGCGTTCGGCCCCGGATGAGCCGACCGACACTTCGCCGGTCGCAACCCCTGCGACGCTCTTGCCGACCACAGGCGTATAGGCCGCATCGCTCAGATTGGCCGTGGTGGTCGAGTTCGCACCGAGCGCCAGCGAGTTGGCCGAAGTCGCCTTGGCGCCGGCGCCGATCGCGACCGAATTATCGCCCGACGCAGCCGAGCCGTTGCCCATCGAGATCGCGTTCGCCCCGCTTGCGACCGACTGCGGTCCGATTGCGACGCTCTCCGCACCGACGGCGGAGGAATCCGCCGCCGTCGAATTGGCGTGGAAATATTTCACGCCGCCACCGCCGGTGCTGATGTTGCTGACGGTGGTATAGAGAGCGGCGAGCGAGGTGTTGGTGGCCCAGAGCTGCGAGCCGTTGATCGCGTCCGTCGAGGTCGAGGTGATTTGGCCCGCCGCGACATTGGTGATGGTGCGCTCGTTGCCGGCGCTGCCGACGCTGACGGTCGAGGTTGGATTGGTGCCGGCGAAGGCGTAGGTGGTGCCGCCGATCGTGGTGCTGGTGGTCTTGACCACCGCCTGTGTGGTCGAATTGGCGCCGATCGCGACGTCGCCGGCCTGCGCCGTCGCCTTGGCATTCGGGCCGAGCGCGACGCTGGTCGGGTTGGTGGTCTGGGCTCCGGCGCCGATCGACACCGACTGGATGCCGCTGGCCTGTGCATTGGTTCCGAACGCGATCGAATCGGCGAAGTTGGATACCGAATTCTGGCCGATCGCGATGCCGCCGGGCGCGGTCTGCGCCACGGTTGCGCCAAACCCCATACCGATGCCGTTGTCGCCATTGACCACGGTCTGCGGCCCCACCGCGACGGAATTGTTACCGACCGCGAGCGAGTCGGCGAGCGTCGAATTGGCGTGGAAGTATTTCGTCGTCGTGGTCGCGAACGACGACAGTGCGCCGGTCAGCTGCCGCACGGTGACGGCGTCGCTCGACTGGGTGCCGTCGGCGACATTGGTGATCTGGCGATAGCTCGTCGCATTGCCGACCGACACCGCGCCGAGCAGCGCGAGATCGGTGGTGTTGTAGGGGATGATGGTGCCGCCGATCGTGCCGGACGCCGGCGCGATCGCCCGGTTGGAGATCGATCCCGAGCCGATCGCAACGCCATCGGCGACCGTGGCCTGGGTGTTGAAGCCGAGCGCCGTGGAATTCGCCGCCGTTGCCGACGCGGCGATGCCGGCGGCCATCGAATTTGCACCGGTCGCACCGTTGTTGGTGTAGTTCGCCAGCTGGGTGCCGCCGTCGTTGACGCTATAATAGTGCGTCAGGCCGTTGCTGACCACGGTCGACAGGCTGTCGATCGCCGAGGTGGCAGCCCACAGCTGCGAGCCGTTGATCGCATCGGTCGAACCATTGCTGATCCGGCCCGCCGCGACATTGGTGATGGTGCGCTCGCTGCCGACCGAGCCGACGCTGACCGTCGAGAGCGGATTGGTGCCGGCGAAGGCGTAGTTGGTAGTGCCGATGGTGATGCCTGACGTGCCGACCGCCGTGGTGGTCTGGCTGCCGGAGCCGAGCGCGATGTCGTTGGCGTTGGCAGCGGTCGCGCCGTTGCCGATCGACACCGAGCCGCTGCCGGTCGCGGTCGACACCGGTCCGATCGCAACCGAGTTGGTCCCGACGGCGGAGGAATCCGCCAGCGTCGAATTGGCGTGGAAATACTTGATGCCACCGCCGGTGTTGATGTTGTTGACGGTGGTGGCAAGGCCGTCGACCGCCTGGTTGGTGGCAAACAGCTGCGACCCGTTGACCGCATCCGTCGACCCGTTGTTGAGCCGCCCGGCGGCAACATTGGTGATCGTGCGCTCGGCGCCAGGCGCACCGACGCTGACGGTCGAGGTCGCCGTCGTGCCGGCGAAACTGTAGGTGGTGCCGTTGATCACCGTGTTCGGCGTGTTGACGGCGGCGGCGGTGACGCTGCCGGAGCCGAGCGCGACCGCATTTGCGTTCGACGCGTTGGCATTGGCGCCAAGCGCGAGCGCATTCGAGAAGCCGGCATTCGCATTGACGCCGAGCGCGGTCGCCTGAACGCCGGCCGCCACCGTGTTCTGGCCAATCGCGGTGCTGGACGTGGCCGAGGCCTGGGCGTTGGGGCCGACAGCGGTGCTGTATTGGCCTGTCGCCTTGGATATGTATCCCAACGCCACTGCGTCGAGCGCCGATGCAGTGGATTGGTAGCCGGCGGCGATGGTATTGTCGGCGCTGGCGGCGGAGGCGTTGCCAACCGAGATCGCGTTGGTGCCGGTCGCGGTCGACACCGGGCCGACCGCAACCGAGTCGGTCCCCACCGCGGACGAATCGGCCAGCGTCGAATTGGCGTGGAAATACTTGATGCCGCCGCCGGTGTTGATGTTGTTGATCGCCTGGTTGGTGGCAAACAGCTGCGACCCGTTGACCGCATCCGTCGACCCGTTGTTGAGCCGCCCGGCGGCGACATTCGTAATGGTGCGCTCGGCACCGGGTGCACCGACGCTGACGGTCGAGTTCGGCGTCGTGCCGGCGAAGCTGTAGGTGGTGCCGTTGATCACCGTGTTCGGCGTGCCGACGGCCACGGCGGTGACGCTGCCGGAGCCGAGCGCGACGTCGCCGGATTTTGCCGCCGCTGTTGCGCCGTCACCCAGCGCCACGTTGCCCGCAAGACCGGCCGCGCCAGCGGTGGAGCCATTGCCGAGCGCCACGGAGCCCTGACCGATCGCCTTGTTGTTGTTGCCGATCGCGACGGCGCCGTTGGCCTGGTTGGCGGCGGTGGCGCTGGCCGTCCCGTCGCTGTTGGCGATGTTGTTCGCGCCGCCGGTGAAAGCGCCGGTGCCGCTGGCATAGCTGGGATCGCCGATTGCCACCGCGCCGTTGCCAAAGGCGGTGTTGTTCGCGCCGATGGAGACGGCCTGCCCGCCGGTGGCCACCGAGTTGGTGCCCAGCGCGACGGCATTGGCGGAACTGGCCGCGGCATTGTTGCCGACGGCGATGGCGCTCGTAGCCGACGCATTGGCGCCGATGCCGAGTGCGGTACTGCCGATTCCGCTGGCCTTGGCGCTGACGCCGGCCGCGAGAGAATTGTCTCCTGTCGCGTTCGCTCCGGATCCGAATGATGAGGAGTTTTGGCCGCTGGCAACGGCCGTGTTGCCAACCGCCGTGCTGGCGGCGGCACTCGCATTTGAGGTCGTGCCGATCGCCAGCGAACTTGTGCCGGCGGCACTGGCCCCGACGCCGGTCGCAATCGAACTGATGCCGGCGGATGCCGCATTGTTACCGAGTGCGATGCCGCCTGTCGCCGCATTGTTGACGACCGCGCCCGATCCGATCGCGACCGAGCCGCCGGAGCTCAGCGCCTGCGCTTGGTTACCCAGGGCAACGCCGAAATTTCCCGACGCCGTGGCGAGATTGCCGGCCGCCAAAGAGCTGGTACCCGACGCGACCGACTGGATGCCGATCGCTGCGGCGTTGCCGCCGCTTGCATTGGCAAGGTATCCCAGCGACGCGCTGCCTACACCGGAAGCTTTCGCTCCATTGCCAAGGGCGGTGGCCTGATTTGCCGACGCCGTAGCTGATGTTCCGAAGGCACTGGCGCCCGTCCCCGTAGCGGATGAACTCGGCCCCACGCTGCTCGACCATGCCCCCGTGGCAGTTGCAGTGGTGCCGAGCGCAACGGCCTCGAACGTGAAGCCGGACGGTGCGGTCCCACTGGCATTGGCATTCACGCCGATGGCAATGGGCGAGCCACCGCCTGTCCCAGCAATTGCCTTGGCGCCAGACCCCAAGGCCATGGCTGCACCATTTGATGATGACGCAGTGGCGCCCAATCCCATCGCCATCACGCCGGTGCCGGTGGCGGTCGAGCCGTTGCCGATGACGGTTGAGCCTGCACCATTTGCCGTGGTGTTGACGCCGAAGGCGCTCGATCCGTCGCCAGTAGCGTGCGCGTTCCCACCTACGGCGAGAGCGTTGGTGCCGGTCGCATTGGCAAAGACACCCATGCCGATCGCATTGAGGCCGTTCACGGAGTTGGCATAGCCCACGATGATCGAACCATCGCCGGTCGCGCTGTTCGAATCGCCGATCGCCAGCGAGTTCTGGCCGTTCGCATTGGTGCCAGTACCAATGGCGGTTGCGCTGACACCGGCGGCGTGGGCGCCGCACCCCATCGCAGTGCTGCCTGCAGTTGCAGCAGTGGGATTGGTGCAGTTGGCAGGGTTGCTAAAGACCCCATTGCCAATGGCAACCTGCGCGAATGCCGTCTGCGGGTCCATGATCGCCATCACAGCAAGCAGCGCACCGACCGCGCCGCCGGCGTCCAGCGACCCGAGCCCCAGCCGGTCACGCTTCATGCCGAGCGCCCGGTGCGCCTGACGCAACACCGCCAGCAGCCGGCGCCGCAGCGAATGGCTTTCCGCGTCGCCCGATGCGACCCAGCTCCGCACGAAGCCGGTTCGGCCCCGACGCTTCAGCGATACGGTTGGAATCTGTGCGACGGCCATGGTGTGCCCCTTTTATGACATCTTGCCCAGACGTCGGAGGCACCGCGCCGCTGCAGACCGAATGCGGGCCCGCCGGGCACGCATATGGAGAAATCAAGAGCGCGCGATGCGCGCCCGTCTTCCGGTCTTGGTTGATGATCTGTCGAGTTCAGCGAGCGCGTCTTGCCACCCAGCGCTCGCCCGACTTCCCCATCACCGTTGCCCCGAGTCGTCATGCGAAAAATGATAGACACAATTTCGCCAGCGTCACTCAGCAGGCCGTCCAAATAGCGCGCAGATCGTCTCACAAGTTGAATGATTTGCTCGATGCACCGTGGGGTAATCCGCAAATCCTCAACCGGCAGTTGACCTGCGGCGCACGCGTTCACGCATCTCGCGCGGACTGACGCCGAATTCGCGGCGGAACGCGCGGGTGAAATCCGACGCCAGCTTGAAGCCGTGACGATAGGCGATCTCCTGCACCTGCCTGTCGGTGGACGCGACGAGTTCGGCATGTGCTGCGCGCAGCCGCTTGCGCAGGATATATCCGGCGACGCCGCCGACGCTCTCGAATGCACGGTAGAGGGCAGAGCGCGAGATCCGCAATTGCTGCGCAATGCGGTCCGGCGTCAGATCGAAGTCGCCGAGATGTGTCTCAATATAAAGACGTGCACGCTCGAACAGCACCGATTCGATTGCGCCGCGCGCCTGCTCCAGCCGATCAGAAGACAGCTGAATGCATGCGGCGATCATCTGCGCGGTCGCTCGCCCTGCCTGCCGCAATTCCTCCGGCGACATCAGGACCAGGCGCGTTTCGAGTCTGTCGAGATAGTCGGACAGCAGTTCAATCAGATTGCCCGAGAGGAGAATGTTGCAAGCGTCGTTAAGCTGATCGGCCACATCCGCGAATGACCGGCGCGGCAAAGTCAGCACCAGGCCATCATAGTCGGTGATGCTGCCGCGGAAATCGTCGTCGAGCGAGATCAGGAACATCGCGCCTGGCCCGGCGTGAACGCGCCGCTCTGCGGTTTCGAAGCGGGCCTCGCCGGAGCGCACCCGGAACAGCCACCAGATATCGACCGGCGCGCCTTGTGACGGCTCGACGGCACGCGCGAATGTTTGAGCGGCAACGCGTCCTGACGTGAAGATGACGTCGGCCATGTTGCAGGTCAGATACTCCACCTCGAATCCCTGCGCAGGGCTATGGCCTTCCGACGGCGCCACATCGACCAGCGAGGCCATGCGCGTCTTCCAGACCTCGAACTGCTCAGACGGCGGATAGAGCCGTGTCGTGAAGAACCGTGGTACCGACGGGATTATGTCCCTGATGTTCCGGGGCTCGCGTGGCAGGGGAACTTGTTCGAGGAACTTGGCGGCGCTCGCCGGCGCATTGTCGTCTTCTGGCATGTGATTCCGTGCCCCGTTGTCGCAAACGACGAACGTCGTCTCAACGGGGGCGCATTCTCAAGGTTGCGTCGCCGGCCTCTGGCGGGCAGGCGAATTTCTGGCGGACAAGCAAGCAGCATTTTTGGATGCGGACATCACCCGCTTACACCGGCCGCTCCTGATAGTGCCGACGGGTCCTGCGGCAGTCGTGCTCACACATGGCATTCATCATCGTCGCGTCGTTGCCGGATTCCGGCCCGGAAGCTCCGTCACCGAGTCGGCCTGACTGATCTAGAGAACAATCTGTGCGAGAACCAGAGGCGCGGCAACGCGCGCCGTGCAGAAATAGAAAATTGCGTTCGTGCGATGCGATCGGGCAACGCATCATCGCCGAGTCTCCGGAAAATTTTCTCGATCTTCGCGCTGAGACGAAATGAATGTCGCGAGAGCGGAGCAACTTAAGCACGGTACATGACACATCGTGAATCCCGCGCACGGGATTCGCGTCGACCGCGCCTGAAGACGCTTGCCTAATCATGCGGCATTCCACCTGCGACGTGAATGCGATCGATGGGAACGGAACACGCGCGCCGCACGAGGCGCACATGTTGTGGCAACGCTGCGGCATTTTCATATGAACGTCGAGATGACGAAAGTAACAATGGCTCATCATATTCGTCGGTGAACACGCCCGCTATGCCGGCGGAGCGAACCTGATCGCCGGCACCTGCAACACCAGCGACCGAGCATGCGGCCCTCGATCGGGCGCCGCCCGGCTATGCTATGCCTTGCCTTGCCCGATCCGATCGAGCCATGCCGCAAAGCGCGGATGCTTCGCGAACCTACCTTGCACGATCGCCAACTCCTGCTGGAACACCGGCAGCGAGAGCACCCGTTCGATGTCGGGCTCCCTGATCTTCCAGATTCCCGGCGGAACGAAGCCATGCACCTTGAGCTCGTAGAGCTCAAAGATCGAGAAGATGACTTCATGCACAATTCGGCGCTCGTCCGGCGTCATCTCAATGGCGCCGCCGGCGCCCTCGTCATGGAACGCCGCCGTTGGCAGGCGACGCCGCAAATCGGATATGCGCTCGGAATATCTCAGAAAGATGTCGGCTCCCAGACGCCGGTTGTTGGTGTGCAGCGCCGTGTAGATCGCGGTGATGCCGACGATGATGGTCCCGAGCGTCATGAACTTCAGGATATGATCGAGCACTGCGATGCCTCCTTCGACCTTCCGTGATCGCGCCAGGAGCCCTGTGCAACCTGTGTTCCGCGCCCTTTATTGCCCGGGGCGCCGTGATCGTCGAGATGCGGATCACTGATTTGCGCGACGGCGCAAGCCCACTGGTCCGAGCGGCCTTCCAGGGACCCTCGGCCGCGCACAATGATCGGACGAAGCCCGCCGAATTGAGCTGGGAGGCCGCCCGCCTCGGGAGCCGGAAGCCATGCGTCGGCACGGCAATCTGACCCTCGACGAAAGTCGCAACAAATGGGCCGCGCGCCTGTCGTAGATTTGTAACCATCTTGCAAATCGTTATCGCGCAAAAGTCGCGAGCAGCCTTCACGCAACCTTTTGCAAACTCCAAACTGCCTACCGTCACCGGATATTTCACCGGATATTATAGTGATAGTGGGGACGGGAATGGCTGGGCTGCGGCCGAATATCCCAATACGACTCGGGACTGCATTCAGGGAACAGCATTCGGGCGTCGAGCGCGATTCCGCCGTTCCATCGGTCGGAACAAGCTCGGAGGTCGAGCGCCTGCGCGGCGTCATTGCACGCCTGATGCACACGGCCGCGCATGACCAGCTGACCGGACTTCCGACGCGCAGCCTGCTGCTCGAGCGGCTGGACCTTGAACTGGCGCGCGAGGCCGATGACGGCGCGCGGATCGCGGTTCTGTTCGTCGATCTCGACAACTTCAAGCTCGTCAACGATTCACTCGGCCATAGCAGCGGCGACGAGGTGCTGTCCGAGATGGCCCGGCGCATCCTTGGCTGTCTCGGACCGGAAGATACGGCGAGCCGATTCGGCGGCGACGAGATGGTCGTTCTTCATCCGCGCGCCTCGGACTCCTCCGGAGCGGAACTCGGCAGGCGGATCCTTGCAGCGCTGGCGGAGCCGATCCTGCTCTCCGGCAAGGAAGTCGTGGTATCGGCAAGCGTGGGGCTCGCGCACTGCAAGCCCGGCGCCAAGGGCGCCGAACAATTGCTGCGCGAGGCGGACACCGCCCTCTATGCGGCCAAGGTCCGTGGCCGTGCCCGATTGGCGGAGTTCAACGACGAGCTGCATGCCCGCGCCGAGAAGCGTGTTCAAATCGAATCCGATTTGCGGGCGGCGCTGCGGGAATCGGAGCTGTTCGTGGAGTATCAGCCGCAGGTCCGCCTGAAGGATGGACGCGTCGTCGGCGTCGAGGCGCTGGTGCGCTGGCGGCATCCCGAGCGTGGCATCATCTCGCCCGCCGACTTCATCCCTGTCGCCGAGGAATGCGGGCTCATCGTCAAGATCGGACGGCAGGTGCTGCAGGAATCCTGTCGCCAGCTCGCCGAGTGGACGAGGCTGATGCCGGGCTGCCCGCTCGCCATGACCGTGAACGTGTCGCCGCGCGAGATCGCGGAGCCGACCTTCATCCAGGAGCTCCGCCAGACTCTCGCCAGCACCAATGTCGATCCGACTGCCCTGTGTCTCGAAATCACCGAAAGCGTCATGATGAGCGCCCCTGAGGAGGTCGTCCAGGTGCTCGATCAGATCCGGCAGCTCGGCGTGTTCGTCGCGATCGACGATTTCGGCACCGAGCACTCATCGCTGTCGCGCCTGCGCGACATGCCGGCCGAGGTCCTGAAGATCGACCGCAGCTTCATCGACGGACTCAGCAGCGAGCCCGGCGATACGGCGATCGTATCGTCGATCCTGAGCCTGGCCTACGCGATGGGCAAGCACACCATCGCCGAGGGCGTCGAACGGAGTGAGCAGGCCGCAATGCTGCTCCGCATGGGTTGCGACGTTGCCCAGGGCTATTTCTTTTCGCGGCCGGTTGCCGCCGAACAGATCGCGCCGATGCTGACCAGGGCACTCTGGCACCCGAGTTCGGGACGCGCGCTGCACGCCGCGCAGCCCGTGGAAGGACCGGTGCGGCGCGGCCATCATTATTTCATCGACGAATTCCTCGATCACATCGGGGCTCCCATGGGCACCAAGGCGACGGTCTCGCGATGATGTATCTCGTCATCGGTCTCAGCAATCTGGCGATCGGACTGGCTTACGCTGGCCTCGGCGTATTGTCGGCCTGGGAAACGGTCAGCCTGCATCGATACCGGGGCTGGTCCCGTTTCGGCATCGGATTTTCGATGATGGCGGCAAGCTGCGGCCCGCATCATCTGGTGCACGGCTTCCAGGTGCTGCAGGGCGAAGGCGTGTCCTGGTCGATGCTCGCCGTGACCCTGCTCGGGCTGCCGGCAGGTTTGACATTTGTGTTCCTGCGGTTCGAGACGATATTGGGTGGCCAGGGCGAGCGATTGATCGCCCTCTCGCCGCATCGCGCGATGTTGCTGGTCGGCGGCTTCGCCATCACGGCAGGCTGGCTGGCGGCCTGGGCGATGGCCCAGCCCGGCGCAAACATCCCGTTCCTTTGCACGTCGGCTGATCTTGCCGCGCGCGGAGCGGATTCAAGCGCCTGGATCGACGTCGCCTCCGCGACGTTCTACGCCAATGTGTTCGTCACCGTGGCCTACGGCCTGGTCGGCTGGTATCTGGCTGACCATCAGGTGCGCCGCTATCTGGCGACCGGTGTGTGGTCGCTGTCGGGGGCGGCATTGGCGGGCGTCTTCTTCTCCTGCGCGCTGATCCATCTCATTGACGCGACGACTCACGGCAGCGGATCGATGCTCGTGTTCGACCTGATCGGCATTCCCGCCTCGGTTTATTTCCTCTGGGTCGTCGAGCAGCTGCACAGCGACTCCGTGCTGGACTGGAATCGGCGTCCGCTGGTCGGCGCCGCGGCCGCGCCGGCGCGGCCCTCACCCTGGAGCGGCAGGAACCTGCAGCACTGACCGGCCTTGTGGGTGCGATCGGCAGCCGGCTTTCCCTGCGCCCTCTTCAAGAGAAAGGGCGAGACGGGATGCAAAGCTCGGACAAGGAGTGTCGCGAGAACGTGGATGTATGACTCACAGATCGCGCAACACACTCGGTGTCGTCCTGGCGAAAGCCAGGACCCATTACCCCAAATGTCAATTGTTGCGCGACGCCGGGGCCACGATCCGGTTCATCACTGAATGCGGTGGTTTATGGGTCCTGGCTTTCGCCAGGACGACGACGTGGGGGCCCGCGTGGCGTCGAACAAGCTGAATCAGAAGCCCGCCGTCATGGCGAAGCGTGGCTTGCCGAGCCGTAGCTCGCGGCGACAGTCCGTCTTCGCTTTCGCAAGCTCAAGCTACGCCGGACACGCTTCGACCTGATGGTCTCCGCGTGGCTGCGCCACGCGAAGCCCGTCAGGGCGAAGCGTGGTGGGTGCGACAGGGATCGAACCTGTGACCCCTACCATGTCAAGGTAGTGCTCTCCCGCTGAGCTACGCACCCAAAGCCGTGTTTGGATCGGGTCCCTATAACGGACGGCGGCGGGGCAGGCAAGGATACAAAGTGAAGGTTTTTTGGCGAATCAGGCCGCCAGCAACTTATTCACTTCGCTAACCAATTCCCGGAGGTGCACGGGCTTGGACAGCACCTTGGCGTTTTTCGGCGCCTCCGAATCGGAATTGAGGGCCACCGCGGCAAAGCCGGTGATGAACATGATCTTGATATCGGGATCGAGTTCCGAGGCGCGGCGCGCCAGCTCGATGCCGTCCATCTCGGGCATCACGATGTCGGTGAGCAGCATTTCGAACGGCTCCTCACGCAGCCGCTGATAGGCCGACATGCCGTTGTCGTGCGGCGAGACCTTGAAACCCGCATTTTCCAGTGCCTTGACCAGAAAGCGGCGCATATCGGTGTCGTCTTCGGCGAGAAGAATTTTCGGCATGGCAGGGATCGTCGAATCCGGCTTGAGGAGCAGTCCGAACAGTAAGCCCGACAGACGGTAAATTTCGGGTGAAATTTGTGTCAAGCCAGCGGCAAATGCGCGCCAGCCATTTGTGGACCGAACCACGCATCGAATCAACCTTGTGCGGCATTTCCCGCCTTTAAGACGCGTTCCAGCCCGCGCCACACTCTTTTCACTTGGCAGAATGATCGCGATTACCGACAATGCCCGCCCATAAATCTCCGCTTTTCCGGCAGAATCAGTTCTTGCGGGGCGAGGCGGACGCAAGGGACGGCGCCAAGGGAATGACCGAATTTGCTGGCGAGTTGTCGCCCCCGTTCGAGATCGTTGAGCCGCAGGCCTGGCGTGCGCCGATCATCTTCAATTCCCCGCATTCGGGCTCGGTCTACCCGGCCGAGTTCCTCGAGGCGTCGCGAATCGACGTGGCGTCGCTGCGCCGCTCCGAAGACTCCTTCATGGACGAATTGATCGCCGGATTGAGCGATCGCGGCTTTCCGATCATCCGGGTCAACTTCCCGCGTTCCTATGTCGACGTGAACCGCGAGCCCTATGAGCTCGACCCGCGCATGTTCACCGGGCGGCTGCCGAGCTTTGCCAACACGCGCTCGATGCGGGTGGCCGGCGGCCTCGGCACCATCCCGCGCGTGGTCGGCGACGGGCAGGAGATCTACCGCGAGCGGCTCGATGTCGACGAGGCGCTGCGGCGGATCGAGGTGCTCTACAAGCCCTATCACCGCGCACTGCGCCGGCTGATCAACAAGGCGCACCAGGCGTTCGGTGCCGTGATCTTGGTCGATTGCCATTCGATGCCGTCGGTCGGGGTATCGCGCGACGAGCCGCGCCGGCCAGACGTCGTGATCGGCGACCGCTACGGCACGAGCTGCGCGCCGCTGCTGCCCGACCTGGTCGAGGAGATGATGAGCTCGCTCGGCTATTCGGTCGGCCGCAACAAGCCCTATGCCGGCGGCTTCATCACCGAGCATTATGGCAACCCGGCGAGCGGCCTGCACACCGTGCAGATCGAGCTCAACCGCGCGGTCTACATGGATGAGCGCCAACGCGAGCGCGGACCGCGCTTCGCCCAGGTGGCGGCCGACCTTGCGTCGCTTGCGGATGCGCTCGCGAAAATTCCGTTTGGGGATCTCGGCCCGTTCCAGGCGGCCGCGGAGTAAATCGTTCGTCGGCCACCCGTGTGCCGATGAAGTCATGAACCCAGAATTCAAGTTGGCGACACGCCATGCGCCGAATTGGATTCTCAGTTCACTCGCGGAAATGACGGCCCAAAGAAAAAAGGGCCGCTTGAATGAACAAGCGGCCCAAGTCTAGGGAGGAAACGCCCAAGGAGGGCAGCGATAGCGCGAGGCGCTACCGCACCGCAACAATATGCGACCGCGCTGCACAAAACGCAAGAACTTTCGAAACATTTCTTCTGTAATGTTGGTAAGTCTGGCGAAACTGCAACACGACCAGCGGTCCGAATTAAGATGTTTAATATCAATATCTTACACATAAAATCGCGATCGGGAAGCGTTCAGCGCATAGCTTGTATACCAGAACTCGCAACTTCGTGATCCGCCCCGAAGCCAGGGAGACTTTCGAATCGAAGCCAAATCGAAAGTCCGGAATCGGGTCATCAGGCTGGGATAACACTCCGTTAATCGTGCGCGCCACGGTGGATTGAGCTAGGCAAGAGCACATCCGGTATCTATCGCGTCGTTTGCGCATTTCAGGGACATGCCGTGACGGTCATCGACTTTACCGCCTTCATCGGCCGCCTCGCGACCGCATCCGGCGAAACCATCCTGCCGTTCTTCCGCACCTCGCTCTCGGTCGACAACAAGAGCTCGAGCGATTTCGATCCGGTGACCGAGGCGGACCGGGCCGCCGAAGCCGTGATGCGGCGGCTGATCAAGGCGAACTTCCCCCAGCACGGCATCGTCGGCGAGGAGTTCGGCAATGAACGCCAGGACGCCGACTATGTCTGGGTGCTCGACCCGATCGACGGCACGAAGTCGTTCATCGCCGGCTTTCCGATCTGGGGCACGCTGATCGCGCTGCTGCACAAAGGTACGCCGGTATTCGGCATGATGCACCAGCCCTATATCGGCGAGCGCTTCTCCGGCGACAACGGCTCGGCGAATTACTCCGGGCCGTCGGGCGCGCGGCGGCTCTCGGTGCGGCGCTGCGCGTCGCTGAAGGAAGCGACCGTCTTCACCACCAGCCCGCTGCTGATGAATCCGGATGACCGCGCCCGCTTCGGCCGCGTCGAGCAAGCGGCGCGCCTGTCGCGCTATGGCGGCGACTGCTACTCATATTGCATGCTCGCGGCCGGCCATCTCGACCTCGTGATCGAAACCGAGCTGAAACCCTACGACATTGCCGGCCTGATCCCGATCGTGACCGGCGCCGGCGGCGTCGTCACCACCTGGGACGGCAAGCCGGCGCAAGGCGGCGGCCGCATCATCGCAGCCGGTGACCCGCGCGTGCACGAAGCCGCGATGAAGCTGCTCAACGCCTGATCCTTGCTCCGCCTGATTTCTTGAATTGCCCGACGATTGATCTGCGCCCATCCTGACGGCAACGAGAAAAGTCACGGACGGGCGACATGACGATGTGCGGCAGGCTGCTGGCAGCCATTCTCCTGCTTCTCGCGCCCGTCACCGCCAGCGCCCAACAGTTCCCTGCCAAGCCGATCCGGCTGATCGTGCCGTTCCCGCCCGGCGGGCCGAACGACATCATCGCACGGGTGATCGGGCAAAAGATGTCGGAACTGGTGAAGCAGCCGATCATCGTCGACAACCGCGCCGGCCAGGGCGGCGTGCTCGGCACCGATGCGGTCGCGAAGGCCGCACCCGACGGCTACACGGTTGCGATCGCGAGCGCCGGCGCGCTGGCGATCAGCCCGAGCATGGAAGAGGTCGCCTACGACACGCCGAAGGATCTCGCGCCGGTGACACTGGTCGCGACCGTGCCGGAGATGCTGGTTGTCGCGACCGACGTACCGGCAAGGAACATGAGCGAGCTGGTCGCGCTCGCCAAGGCGCAGCCGGGCAAGCTCAACTTCGCCTCCTCCGGCCCCGGCAGCCTGCCGCACCTGGCCTGCGAATTGTTCAAGCTGACGGCAAAGATCGACATCGTCCACGTGCCCTATCGCGGCGCGGCGCCGGCGGTGAACGATCTGTTGGGTCAGCAGGTGCAGATGACCTTCCTCGACCTGCCGGTGATCCTGCCGCAGATCAAGGCGGGCTCACTGCGGCCAATCGCACTCGGCGGCCGCGAGCGCGCCCCGACCGCGCCCGACGTGCCGACCACAACAGAGGCCGGCATGCCCGACCTGATCATCGAGAACTGGTACGGCATGGTCGCGCCCGCCGGAACACCGCTGGCGATCGTCACCAGGCTGAACCAGATCGCCACCGAAGCGATGGCTGATCCGACGGTCAAAGCGAAACTCGCCGAGCAGGGCCTGACGCTGGTCGGCGACACGCCGGAGCACTTTCGCGGCTTCATCGCCGCCGACATCAAGAAATGGGCAAAGGTGATTCAGGACGCCGGCGTGGTGACGGCGAAGCAAGACCAATAGTCGAGCCAGCCGAATGCGCCGCCGGCATCGACGTGCTCGTGCGCCAGATCGAGTTCGCCGATCAGCCACATCACCTTCTGCACGTTGAACGAACTGCGCCGTCCCCAGACCCTGAGCATTGCGCCCTCCCAGCCTTGGTCAGCGTTGCGCTTCGGCCCGCAGATACTCCACCAGCTGCTTGGCTGCGCGCGGCAATGCCTTGAAGCTGCGCGCGCAGATCGTCAGCCGGCGGTTGGCCCAGGCGTCACGGATCCGGATCGTCGTGATCGGCATCGCGGCCGCGCAGCGTCGCGCCGCGGTTTCCGGGATCACCGCGATGCCGACATCGGCGGCGACCATCTGGCAGATGGCATCGAAGCCGCGCAGGCGGGCGCGGAAGCGCAACCGCGCACCAAGTTTTGCCGCGTGCCGCGAAATATGGACCTGCAGCGCCGACGTTGCCGTGAGGCCGACGAAATCGCGGCCGACCACCTCCTGGAAGTCGATCTGGCGGCGGCCGCCGAGATCACTGCGGCGCGACGCCACCAGCATCAGGCGGTCCTCGCTGAACAGGAAGCGCTCGACGCTGTCGGGCAGCGCATGTTCGGCGGCGAAGCCGAGATCGGCGGCGCCGCTCGCGATCGCGGTCGCGATATCGGTGCTCTCGCGCTCCTCGACGTCGACGCTGATATCGGGATGTTCGTGCAGGAACGCCGCCAGCGCCCGCGGCAGATGCTCGGACAGACCCGAGGTGTTGGCGAGCAACAGCACGTTGGCGCGGACGCCGCTGGCATAGGCGGCGAGATCGCTCTGCAGGGCCTCGACATTATGCATCACGATCCGCGCGTGACCGAGCAGGCTCTCGCCCGCCGCCGTCAGTTCGACGCCGCGGCGGCCGCGCTTGAGCAGCGCGACGCCGAGCGCCTCCTCGAGGCCCTTGATCCGCTCGCTTGCCGAGGCTAGGGCAAGGTTTGCGCGCGCGGCGCCTTGGGTGATACTGCGTGCATCCGAAACCGCGATGAACAATTGCAAGTCGATCAGGTCGAACCGCATGACGTTTCCCGCCCCGCCCTTCGGGTGATCCGAAGGCTAACTCCGTAACCTCCAGATTGTGCCGATCGGCTCGATCGGTCAATGTGCAGCGATGGTCGACCATCTCCTGATCTTCATCGCCTTCGCCTTCCTGCTCGCCGGCTTCGTCAAGGGGACACTCGGCCTCGGTCTGCCGACGGTCGCGACGGGACTGCTGGCAACCACGATGGCGCCGGGCCAGGCGATCGCGATCGTGATCGTGCCGGCGATCGTCACCAATATCTGGCAGACCTTCGTCGGCCCCTATCTGCGCGACATCCTCAAGCGGCTGTGGCCGCTGATGCTCGGCACCGTGGTCGGAATCTGGATCAATGCCGGGCTATTGACCGGGCCGTACGCAGCCTACGGCACCGTCGTGCTCGGCGCGCTGCTGGTGATCTACGCGATCGTCGGCCTGAGCAGATTCAACTTCAAGGTCGCGCGGCGCCACGAGAAATGGATCGGCGGCATCGTCGGCGTCATCACCGGGCTGATCTCGGCGGCAACCGGCGTCCAGGTCATTCCCTCGATGCCGTTCATGCAGGCGATCGGCATGGACAAGGACGAACTGGTGCAGGCGCTCGGCGTCTTCTTCACCACCGCGACCATCGCACTCGCCTTCAATCTCACGGCCTCGGGCCTGCTGACCGCGGCCACCGCGCTGCCCGGCGCGGTGGCGATGGTCGCATCGTTCATCGGCATGCTCATCGGCCAGGCGGTCCGCACACGGATGCAGCCGGACGTCTTCCGCCGCTGGTTCCTGATCTCGATGATCCTGCTCGGCATCTATCTGGCCGGCAGCGCGCTGCTCAAGATCCACGGCTGAGAACCTAGCGCGCCTCCAGCATGGCGACGCGGACGCCGAGATAGATGAAGAGCGCGCCGAGCGAACGGTTGATCCAGGCGATCACGCCGGTCGATTGCCGGATGCGGCCGGCAGCCCGCGCCGCAAAGGCCGCGAGGCCGAGGCACCACAGCGTGCCGCCGGTGATGAAGATCAGCCCGAGCACCAGGAAGGCGAGCGTCTTGTGGGCCGAGTCCGCCGCCACGAATTGGGGCAGGAATGCCAGGAAGAACAGCGCCACCTTGGGGTTGAGGATGTTGGTCAGCGCCCCCTGCCAGAACACACGCGAGATCGAGGTCTCGCCGCCCTGCCCGGCGATGTCAGCGATCGGCTTGGCGCGCGAGAGCAGCATCTGCAGCCCGGTCAGCACCAGATAGGCTGCGCCGATCAACTTGACGGCCAGGAACGCGGTCGAGGACGCCATCAGCAGCGCCGACAGCCCGATCGCCGCGCCCAGCACGTGAACCAGGCAGCCGCAGCTGATACCGATCGCCGCAGCGGCTCCGCCGCGCCATCCGTGCTGAATCGTGCGCCCTATGATATAAGCGGTATCCGGCCCGGGCGTGACGTTGAGCAGCAGCCCGGACAGGACAAACAGCCAAAGCTCGTGAATTCCCAGCATCTCGATCACATTAACCTATGTAAGTAACGAACCCGAAAGGACGGTCAGCCAACCTGCGCCATCCCAGCGACACACGAATTCAGTAGAGAAACGGACTGTACGATCCGTTGGTCGCATGCCAATTCCTGCTACTATGCATTATAGGTGCCCTTAAACCGAGCTTCCGCCGGACCCGGCCTGTCTTGTAAGTATCGGATTCGGTCACCTCGGCTAAGTGGCCAATTCCAGGGCACAGGAGACATGGAAAGACGGCTCGCTGCCATTCTTTGCGCTGATATCGCCGGTTATTCCCGCATGATGGGTGTCGACGAGGCGGGGACGCATGCCTCGTTCAAGGCGCATCGCAGCGCGATCTACCCGATCATCCTCAACCATGGCGGCCGAATCGTCAAAAACACCGGCGACGGCTTCCTGCTGGAATTTCCGAGCATCATCGGCGCGATCGAGGCTGCCGTCGCGATGCAGACCCTGATGGCCGAGCGCAACGAACATCTGCCGGCCGACCGCGCCATGCACTTCCGGATGGGCGTCCACATGGGCGACGTCATGGCCGACGAGGACGAGGTGTTCGGGGACGACGTCAACATCGCGGTCCGCCTCGAGACCGTCGCCGTGCCGGGCGGCATCGCGGTGTCGGACAAGGCCCGCACCGAGTCAGGGCGGCGGCTTGCCGTCACCCTGGTCGATGCCGGCCCGCACCGCTTCAAGAACATCGCCGAACCGGTCCATGTCTGGACCTGGGCGCCGGCCGGATCCGATCTCCAGGAGAAGACGCCGGATGACGGCCCGCATCTGCCGGGGCAATACCGGACCGCGATCGTCGGCGTGCTGCCGTTCGATAATCTGAGCGGCGGCGCCGACGAATATTTCTCCGACGGCCTGACCGAGGATCTGATCCACGCGCTGTCGCTGCAATCCTTCTACCGCGTGCTGAGCCGCAACTCGACCTTCGCCTACAAGGGCAAGAACGTCTCGACCCGCCTGATCGCGCGCGAAATCGACGCGACCTATCTGATCCAGGGCTCGGTGCGCCGCGCCGGCAACAAGATCCGCGTCTCCGCCGAGCTGATCGCGCCCGAGAAGGGCGAGCAGCTGTGGACCGGCCGCTACGACCGCGACATGGGCGACCTGTTCGCGATGCAGGACGAGATCACCGCCAACCTCTCCGCCGCGGTGGCCCAGGAGATCTACCGTGCCGAAGCCTCGGCACCTGCGCGCTCGCCGAACGCCGAACTGACCGCGTGGGATCGCTTCCTGAAAGGTCTTTCGCACTACTATCACCAGACCAAGGACGATTGCGAAACCGCGATCGCGCTGTTCAAGGAGGCGATCGAGCTCGACCCCGCGTTGTCGATCGCGCGCGCCTATCTCGCGCTGATCCAGATCCAGAGTATCCAGTTCGGCTGGATTCCGAGTACGCGCGAATTGTGGGCCTCGTCGGTCAGCCTGGCCGAGAGCAGCGTCCGGCTCGACCCGCGCTCCTCGTTCGCATTTTCGCTGCTGGCCTATCTGCATGCGATGCAGGGCCACTACGAAGCCGCGATGGACGCCATCAAGCGGGCGATCGAGCTCAACCCCTACGATATGGGCGCCCGCGGCGTGCTTGGAATCTGCCACATGGTGATCGGCGATCATCGCAAGGCGGTCGATCTGTTCTCGACGGCGGTCCAGCGCGGCAACAGCGACCCGCGCTACCAATGGGGAGCTTTGAACGCGTTCAGCCATTACCTGCTCGGACAATACGACGCATCGCTGTCATGGTCGCGCGAAACGCTCTATCTCAACCCGAACCACCTGCAGGGTCTTGCGGTGCGCGCCGCGGCGCTCGCCCAGCTCGGCCGCGCCGACGAAGCCGCGCAGGCCGCCGGGGCGCTGCTCGCCAATCATCCCGACCTCACGGTCGAACGTCATTTGCGCAATTTCCACTGGAAGAACCCGGCCGACATCGCGCTCTATCGCGAAGGCCTCTTGAAAGCCGGCCTCCCGTTCGGCAAACTCGCTCTGGTTGCATCCAACTCGAAATTCGCCACTGATTCCTGAGCGAATTCATCCACCGGTAATGGATGCTTTTTAAGCTGAAGCTTTTCAGGATGTGGATCGATGTCCGATACGGCTGCAAACGCGGCACCCGCCCCGCAGGTTTCCCCTGACAATCCCTGCCCGTTCCTGCGTGCGCTGGTCGCCGGCGCCTATGTCGGCGGCCATATCGTGCCGCTGCCGACACTGACCGAAACCATCGACCGCGCCACCGGCAAGACCGGCCTCCCCGCACTCAGCGCCAGCGCCAAGATCTTCATGGTCGCGCAGATGGCCAACGGCATCGGTCCGTTCAGCCAGATTCGCAGCCTGTTGCAGGGCGCGATCCTCGACGAGTTGCGCAACGGCCCGCTCGACAAGCACGGCGCCGGCTCGCGCATCCTCGACCAGCATGCCGTCGTGCATGAGGACGAGATCGCGCGGCTCGCCACCTTCGGCACAGACTACAAGGCCCCCGACGGCAGCGTCGAACGCGGGCTGTCGGCCTCCGAGATCAAGACGTTCATGGCGGCGAACTTCCAGCGCGCCAAGGACGAGCATCCGCCGTCCTACGCGATCCTGCACTGCTACTATCCGCTGCTGATGCTCGGCGAGTGGCCGGTGCTGCTCGACATCATGGGCAAGGGCGAAGGCAAGGACCGCTATCTCAGCGTCGCCGAGGTCAGGACCTTGTTCGTCGAAAAGCGCTTTCCCGACCGGATCGTCGCGCTGCTACAGGGCTAGATTTCTTTTTGACACGTTTTCTTCACGCGAAACGGTATCCACTTCGCTCGAAAACGCTATCGTTCACTTGAACAGCGGCGTGCCGGGCACGAAGGCGTCGAACGCCGCCCAGAACTGCGCGCGATAGCGATCCTGCTCCTGCAGGATCTCGTGCTTGGAGCCGGCGATCACGAGATGCGAGCCGGCGCGCAAATGGTAGGCGAACTCCTCGATCGCCGCCGTCGACACCACCTCGTCATTGCTCGCCGCCAGCATCAGGATCGGCTGGCGGATTTCGGTCGGATACGACATGCCGCGGAAGGTGCGCATCGCAGTGAACGCAGTGTCGGCCCAGGCAATCGTCGGCGCCGCGATGCCGAGCGTCGGGTCTTCTTCCAGGATCGCCGCATTGCGGGCATGGCGCACCGGGTCGCTGGTCACGGGATTACCAATGAAGGGCGCGAGGCCGACCAGTTCGTCGCTGCTGCCCGGAACGTAACGGCCGCCCTGCCCGGCCAGTCGCATGATCCGGAGCAGCGCGCTTGGAAAGAACGACACGCGCCGGCGCGGCAGGTCGATCATCGGCGCCGACAGCACCATGCGGTCGAACCAGCGCTTGCCGGCATGCGCGATCCGCAGCATCACCGCGCCGCCCATCGAATGCGCCAGCGCGAAATAGGGCGGCGGGCAATCCGGCAGCACCACCTGCTGCACGAAGGTCTCGACGTCGACCTCGTAGTCGGCGAAGTCGCGGACGTAGCCCTTGCGTGGATCGCGCAGCCGCCGCGACGAATGGCCCTGCCCGCGCCAGTCGATCATCGCCACCGCAAAGCCGCGGTCGCGCAGGTCGCGCACGGTCTCGAAATATTTTTCGATCATCTCACCGCGCCCGCCGAATACGCAGACCGTGCCCTTGCGGCCGGGCGGCGGTGCCCAGCGCGCGAAGCGCAGCTCGGCCCCGTCGGGAGTCTTGATGCTGCCACTGACAACGTCGTCCGGAACCGGGTTGGCGGGGATCGAGACGAGCGTCATGCAGAAGACCGGCGTGGAGGGACAGGGTGCAGATCAAGGACGCCGGCGCCGAAAAAAGCGACGCGGTTTCCGCCTCTTGAACGCGACGTGACCCCTCCCATATCACCTCAGTGCAGGCCGCTACCAGTGTTTCGGAACCGGAACATCAGGCTGCACACATCTAAGCCCGGCCCGATGGCGGGCGGGTAACTGAAACAGTCGCTCATTGGAGGACTACCCCTATGCGTACCTACGACCTCACTCCGTTCTATCGTTCCACCGTCGGCTTCGACCGCCTCTTCAGCCTGCTCGATCAGGTGACCTCGGACGGCAGCCCCGGCTATCCCCCCTACAACATCGAGCGCACCGGCGAGAATGCTTACCGGATCAGCGTTGCGGTCTCCGGCTTCTCACAGGCCGAGCTTTCGATCGTCGCGAAAGAGAACACGCTGACGATCAAGGGCGAGAAAACCGCCAACGAGAACTCCGGCAACAGCGCCGAAGTGCTCTATCGCGGCATCGCCTCACGCGCCTTCGAGCGCGTCTTCCAGCTTGCCGACTTCGTGCAGGTGAAGAACGCTTCGCTCGAGAACGGCCTGCTCCATGTCGATCTCGTCCGCGAGATTCCCGAGGCCAAGAAGCCCCGCAGCATTCCGATCGGCGGCGGCGAGAAGGCCCCGCAGGTGGTTGACGGCTCGGCCAGCAAGGTCGCGGCCTAAGCAATGCCCCCCCCCCCGCGTCAGCAGATATTGGCTGAACGCGAAAACGCCCCGGGAAACCGGGGCGTTTTTTCTGTCGGTGCCGTAGCCCGGATGGAGCGCAGCGAAATCCGGGGACCTCTGTCCTGGCGCGACCGTCCCGGATTACGCTTCGCTCCATCCGGGCTACGCAGCGACGCTGGTCACTCCAGCCCCTGCACCTTCGGCATTTCCTGGGTCGGCAGGATCGCGGGCGCCGGCGGCGGTGGAGCGGCCTGACCGACGGTCGGAGCTTCGGCTTGCTGAACGGCCTGCGGTGCGGCCGCCTGGGCTTCGGCCGGCTTCGGTGCGGCCGCGGCCGGCTCGGGTGCAGCTGCCGGGCTCGGCGCAGTGGTCGGGGCGACGGCGGCCTGAGCCGCCGGCGCGGGAGCCTGGGCCGCCGCCGGGGCAGACACCGGCGCCGGACCGGGCGCTGCCTTGGCCGCGAGCGGGCTCCGCTTCGGCACCGGCACGCGGCTGGCGACATGCGGGATCGGGAGCGGCGGCCGCGGCACCCTCGCCTGGATCGCCCGCGGCATCGGGCCGACCGGGCCGTAGGTCGCGCTCATCTCCTCCTCGTAGTTGTCGCCGAGCCGGTAGGCCGGGGTGAAGCGGACGATGTGCCCGTCGCGGGCGTCAATCACCAGCCGGCCGTCGTCGCCGCCCTGGTCGATCACCGAAATCGTGTAGACGAAGCCGCGCTGCTGGGGCGCACCGAGCGGCAGATAGCCGTTCTCGCGCAGCACGGTGTAGACCTCGACCGGCGGCAGCAGGCTCGGGACGCGGCCGAAGCGCGGCGGGGGCGGAACCTCGGGCATCGCGGCGTAGGGCCCGTCCATGTCGGATACCCTGACGAAAGACGGGCTGCCGATCCGTGCTGATGTCACCAGCTGCGCCTGGGCCGAGGCTGCGCTGAGCGCGAGCGCGGCGGCTGCAACCGAACCTGTGAACAACTTCATCGCCGTAACTCCTGTCTGGCCCGCCTCTCGGAGCTTCCCGCTCTCTTGCCGGCGTGCCGGGCAAAACTTCGGTTTGAATTCCGGCGGTCCTTGGTCCCTCCTTGGGCCAGATCACGGCGTGTTTGCTTCGAATCAGGGGCGCCTGAGCGCCCGCCGAGCTGTCCGATCCAAGTATGCGGGCGAGGACTTCCTCGCGCTTGTGTGATAGACAAAAATTTGGCAAGGTCGAGGTTAGGACAGCAAAGCTGTCTCAATTTCGAGGCCATTCCGGCATAGGGATTGCAACGAAACCTCGGCGCCCCGGGCTCCGAGAATGCTGCAGGCAGGGCCGTCCCCCAGGGGACGTTGAAACGCCCATCGCCTGAATTTAGGAAAATGCGGCTCGCGGCGGACGAGCGGTGGCCCGGTGGGTGCCGCAACGTTCAAGGTGCGCCAAACACGGTGAGGCCCCTTACGAAAGGGAGAGGACACATGAGCGGGTCGGAATTCGAGCGCGAAACCATCGTGACAGGCATGCTGTCGGCGACCGCGGACTCGAAAGCCGCCGATGCCGCGCATGATGCGTCCTATGGACCGCATACCCCCGAGCTTCACACCTGGCGCCCGCAGGCCGAAGGCCTGTACGACCTGAGCCTGGAAAAGGACTCCTGCGGCGTCGGCTTCATCGCCAACATCAAGGGCCAGAAGTCGCATCAGATCGTCTCCGACGCGCTGAGCATCCTGTGCAACCTCGAGCATCGCGGCGCCGTCGGCGCCGACCCGCGCGCCGGTGACGGCGCCGGCATCCTGGTGCAGATCCCGCACGCCTTCTTCGCGCGCAAGACCTCCGAGCTCGGCTTCAAGCTGCCGAAGCCCGGCGAATACGCCATCGGCGCGCTGTTCATGCCGCGCGATGCCGCGTGGCGGAACGTGATCAAGAGCATCATCGCCGACGAGATCAAGAACGAGGGCTTCAAGCTGCTCGGCTGGCGCGACGTGCCGTCGGACAATTCCTCGCTCGGCGTCACGGTGAAGCCGACCGAGCCCTATCACATGCAGGTCTTCATCGGCCGCAACAATGCGGTCAAGACCGAGGACGATTTCGAGCGCCGGCTCTATATCCTGCGCAAGTCGATCTCGCAGGCGATCTATCAGCGCCGCGACCGCGGCATGGCGGGCTATTACCCGTGCTCGCTGTCGTGCCGCACCGTGATCTACAAGGGCATGTTCCTCGCCGACCAGCTTGGCAAGTACTATCCCGACCTGCATGAAGCGGATTTCGACAGCGCGCTGGCGCTGGTGCATCAGCGCTTCTCGACCAACACCTTCCCGACCTGGTCGCTGGCGCATCCCTACCGGATGATCGCCCATAATGGCGAAATCAATACGCTGCGCGGCAACGTCAACTGGATGGCGGCGCGGCAGGCTTCCGTGCATTCGGAGCTCTACGGCAAGGACATCAGCCGCCTGTGGCCGATCTCCTATGAAGGCCAGAGCGACACCGCTTGCTTCGACAACGCGCTCGAATTCCTGGTGCAGGGCGGCTACTCGCTGCCGCATGCCGTGATGATGATGATTCCGGAAGCGTGGGCCGGCAATCCCCTGATGGATGAGCAGCGCCGCGCCTTCTACGAATATCACGCCGCGCTGATGGAGCCGTGGGATGGCCCGGCCGCGATCGCCTTCACCGACGGCCGCAAGATCGGCGCGACGCTCGACCGCAACGGCCTGCGCCCCGCGCGCTACCTCGTCACCAAGGACGACCGTATCGTGATGGCGTCCGAAATGGGCGTGCTGAAGATTCCGGAGGACCAGATCGTCACCAAGTGGCGGCTGCAGCCCGGCAAGATGCTGCTCGTCGACCTCGAGCAGGGCCGCCTGATTCCCGACGACGAGATCAAAGCCGACCTCGCCAAGAGCCATCCTTACAGCGACTGGCTGCACCGCACCCAGATCCAGCTCGAGGAGTTGCCGGATGCGCCGGCCAAGGGCGTGCGCTCCAACCTGCCGCTGCTCGATCGCCAGCAGGCGTTCGGCTACAGCCAGGAAGACATCACGATCCTGATGACCCCGATGGCGGCCACCGGTGAGGAGGCTGCCGGCTCGATGGGCAACGACACGCCGATCTCGGCGCTGTCGGACAAGCCGAAGCAGCTGTTCACCTACTTCAAGCAGAACTTCGCGCAGGTCACCAACCCGCCGATCGACCCGATCCGCGAGGAAATCGTGATGAGCCTCGTCTCGATCATCGGGCCGCGGCCGAACCTGTTCGACCTGCAGGGCGTCGCCTCGACCAAGCGCCTCGAAGTGCGGCAGCCGATCCTGACCGACGCGGATCTGGAAAAGATCCGCTCGATCTCCGACGTTCCCGAGACCCACTTCAAGTCGCGCACGCTCGACACCACCTTCCACGCCGGCTTCGGCGCGGCGGGCATGGAGCAGGTGCTCGACGAGCTCTGCGCGCGCGCCGAGGGCGCGGTGCGCGAGGGCATCAACATCATCATCCTGTCGGACCGCATGACCGGCACCGACCGGATTCCAATCCCGTCGCTGCTGGCCTGCGCCGCCGTGCATCATCATCTGATCCGCACCGGCCTGCGCACCTCGGTCGGCCTTGTCGTGGAGTCGGGTGAGCCGCGCGAAGTGCATCACTTCGCCTGCCTCGCCGGCTATGGCGCCGAAGCGATCAACCCCTATCTCGCGTTCGAAACCATCCTCGCGATGAAGGACCGGCTGCCCGGCGCGCTCGACGACTACGAGATCGTCAAGCGCTACATCAAGTCGATCGGCAAGGGCCTGCTCAAGGTGATGTCCAAGATGGGCATCTCGACCTACCAGTCCTATTGCGGCGCGCAGATCTTCGACGCGGTCGGCCTCAAGGCGGACTTCGTCGCCAAGTATTTCGCCGGCACCCACACAAGGATCGAGGGCGTCGGCCTCGGCGAGATCGCCGAGGAGACCGTGCGGCGCCACACCGATGCGTTCGGTGACGGCCAGATCTACAAGAGCGCGCTCGACGTCGGCGGCGAATATGCCTACCGCACCCGCGGCGAGGATCATGCATGGACCGCTGAATCAGTCTCGACACTGCAGCATGCGGCGCGCGGCAACTCGCTGGAGCGTTACCGGGCGTTCGCCAAGATCCTCAACGAGCAGTCCGAGCGTCTGTTGACGCTGCGCGGCCTGTTCCGGATCAAGAGCGCCGAGGACGACAAGCGCAAGCCGGTCAAGCTCGAGGACGTCGAGCCGGCCAAGGACATCGTCAAGCGGTTCTCGACCGGTGCGATGTCGTTCGGCTCGATCTCGCGCGAGGCACACACTACGCTTGCGATCGCGATGAACCGGATCGGCGGCAAGTCGAACACCGGTGAAGGCGGCGAGGAATCCGACCGCTTCAAGCCGCTGCCCAATGGCGACAGCATGCGCTCGGCGATCAAGCAGGTCGCATCGGGCCGGTTCGGCGTGACGACGGAATATCTCGTCAACTCCGACATGATGCAGATCAAGATGGCGCAGGGTGCCAAGCCCGGCGAAGGCGGCCAGTTGCCCGGCCACAAGGTCGACGCGACGATCGCGCGCGTCCGGCATTCGACGCCGGGCGTCGGCCTGATCTCGCCGCCGCCGCATCACGACATCTACTCGATCGAAGACCTCGCCCAGCTGATCTACGACCTCAAGAACGTCAATCCGGACGGCCAGGTCTCGGTCAAGCTGGTGTCCGAAGTCGGCGTCGGCACGGTTGCCGCCGGCGTCGCCAAGGCGCGCGCCGACCATGTCACCATCGCGGGCTTCGAGGGCGGCACCGGTGCCTCGCCCCTGACCTCGATCAAGCATGCCGGCTCGCCGTGGGAGATCGGCCTCGCCGAAACCCATCAGACGCTGGTGCGCCAGCGGTTGCGCAGCCGCATCGCGGTCCAGGTCGACGGCGGTTTCCGTACCGGCCGTGACGTCGTGATCGGCGCGCTGCTCGGGGCCGACGAGTTCGGCTTCGCCACCGCGCCCTTGATCGCGGCGGGCTGCATCATGATGCGCAAGTGCCACCTCAACACCTGCCCGGTCGGGGTTGCGACCCAGGATCCGGTGCTGCGCAAGCGCTTCACCGGCCAGCCCGAGCACGTCATCAACTACTTCTTCTTCGTCGCCGAGGAAGTGCGCGAGATCATGGCGCAGCTCGGCTACAAGACGTTCGACGAGATGGTCGGCCAGGTCCAGATGCTGGACCAGACCGCGCTGGTCTCGCACTGGAAGGCCAAGGGCCTCGATTTCTCCAAGCTGTTCGTGCGGCAGAAGGAGGAGAAGGGCCAGACGATCTATCACTCGGAGGGCCAGAACCACCATCTGGACGCCGTGCTCGACCGCCGGCTGATCGAGAAGGCGCAGGCCGCGCTCGATCGCGGCGCGCCGGTCAAGATCGAGGAGGAGATCAACAACACCGACCGTTCCGCCGGCGCGATGCTGTCGGGCGCGGTGGCCAAGATCTACGGCCATGCCGGCCTGCCGCTCGACACCATTCATGTCGGCCTGAAGGGCACGGCGGGACAGGCGTTCGGCGCCTGGCTCGCCAAGGGCGTCACCTTCGAGCTCGAGGGTGAAGGCAACGACTATGTCGGCAAGGGTCTCTCGGGCGGCTGCATCATCGTCAAGCCGCCGAAGAACTCCGGCATCGTGCCGGAGGAATCGATCATCGTCGGCAACACCGTGATGTACGGCGCGATCGCGGGTGAGTGCTACTTCCGCGGCATCGCCGGCGAGCGCTTCGCGGTGCGTAACTCCGGCGCGGTCGCGGTCGTCGAAGGCGCCGGCGATCATTGCTGCGAATACATGACCGGCGGCATCGTGGTGGTGCTCGGCAAGACCGGACGCAACTTCGCGGCCGGCATGTCGGGCGGCATCGCCTACGTGCTGGACGAGAGCGGCGACTTCAACAAGCTCTGCAATCTTTCGATGGTCGAGCTGGAGCCGGTGCTGTCGGAGGAGATGATCAACGCCGACACCTACCATCACTCCGGCGATCTCGAGGCGCATGGCCGGGTCGACGTGTTCCAGAACCTGCTCGAGTCCGACGTGGAGCGGCTGCACGTCCTGATCACGCGTCACGCCAAGCTGACCTCTTCGAAGAAGGCGGCCGAGATCCTCGCTGACTGGAAGAGCTGGCTGCCGAAATTCCGCAAGGTGATGCCGGTGGAGTACCGCCGCGCGCTGAAGGAAATGAAGGCCAACGCCGACGCCGAGCCGAAAATCGCGATCGGCGCGTAATATCACCGGGCGTCATTCCGGGGCGCGCCATTGGCGCGAGCCCGGAATCTCGCCAGACCACTTCGAGACCTCCGGGTCTGCGCCTCGCGGCGCAGCCCGGAATGACGGACAACTGAGATGCAGGGGCATCGGGTTTCAATGGGTAAGATCACAGGTTTTCTCGAGATCGAGCGGCATGACCGCAAGTACGAGCCGGTCGCCGAGCGGCTCAAGAACTTCAACGAGTTCGTTATTCCGCTGAGCGAGAAGGACACGCGCGACCAGGCCGCGCGCTGCATGAACTGCGGCATCCCCTATTGCCACGGCACCGGCTCGACCGCGCCAGGCACGCCGGGCTGCCCGGTCAACAACCAGATCCCCGATTTCAACGACCTCGTCTATCAGGGCAACTGGGAAGAGGCCTCGCGTAACCTGCACTCGACCAACAATTTCCCCGAGTTCACCGGCCGGATCTGCCCGGCGCCGTGCGAGGCGTCCTGCACGCTCAACATCGACGACAACCCGGTCACCATCAAGACCATCGAATGCGCGATCGTCGACCGCGCCTGGGACAATGGCTGGGTGAAGCCGGAGATCGCGGCGCAGAAGACCGGCAAGAAGGTCGCCGTGATCGGCTCCGGCCCCGCTGGCCTCGCCGCCGCGCAGCAGCTCGCGCGTGCCGGCCACGAAGTGCATGTCTACGAGAAGTTCGCCAAGGCCGGCGGCCTGCTGCGCTATGGCATTCCCGACTTCAAGATGGAGAAGAACATCATCGACCGCCGCGTGGCGCAGATGGAAGCCGAAGGCGTCACCTTCCACTACGGCAAGGCCGTGGGCGGCTCGACGCCCGGCGCGATCGACCCGCAGGAGCTCGCCAAGCAATATGACGCGGTGGCGCTGACCGGCGGCGCGGAAGCCCCGCGCGACCTGCCGATCCCCGGTCGCGACCTCGCCGGCATCCACTTCGCGATGGACTTCCTGCCGCAGCAGAACCGCCGCGTCTCCGGCGAGCCGCTGAACGGCGCCGCCGACATCCTGGCCGGCGGCAAGCATGTCGTCGTGATCGGCGGCGGCGACACCGGCTCGGACTGCATCGGCACCTCGTTCCGGCAAGGCGCGAAGTCGGTGACCCAGCTCGAGATCATGCCGGCGCCGCCCGAGCACGAGAACAAGGGCGTGACCTGGCCGAACTGGCCGCTGAAGATGCGGACCTCCTCGAGCCAGGCCGAAGGCGCGGTGCGCGAATACGCCGTGCTGACCACGAAGTTCGAAGGCAAGGACGGCAAGGTCACCAAGCTGCATTGCGTCAGGGTCGACGACAAGTTCAAGCCGCTGCCCGGCACCGAGTTCACGCTCGACGCCGAGCTGGTGCTGCTGGCGATGGGCTTCGTCCATCCGGTGCACGAGGGCCTGCTCAAGACGCTGGGCGTCGAGATCGACCAGCGCGGCAATGTCCGCGCCTCCCTGCAGGACTACCAGACCTCGCGCGCGAAAATCTTCTCCGCCGGCGACATGCGCCGCGGCCAGTCGCTCGTGGTCTGGGCAATCCGCGAAGGCCGCCAGTGCGCACGCTCGATCGACAGCTTCCTGATGGGGAAGACCGACCTGCCGGGGTAAGAACCCCGGCCGTCACGCCGGACTGCATCTCTAAACTCGACTGTCATCGCCCGCGAAAGCGGGCGATCCAGTATTCCAGAGACGTCAGAGCTTGAACGGACAGGCCGCGGCGTACTGGATGCCCCGCCTGCGCGGGTGAAGTGCTCCGGCCGCGGGGGACGGCGGTAACGAGTTCCCTGATCGCTATGCTAGCCAGATTGAGGTGCCGACACTCGTCGTCAGCGCCCAATGCGAGCGTCAGGCTAGAATCACCTTTCCCGGATTGATGTCCTTCGGGTGGAAGAGTTGAGGTGTATCTGCCTCGGTAATTGAAGCAGCCTCAACTGCAACCGCTCCCTGCGAAAACGCCGATCTGATCGACTGACCGCTGGCAATTGCAGCATAAAAGCGAGGAGCGAATGTAATCGCGGCGAGGTCAGAGATCGAGGTTCTCATGGAAACCACAATCAATCCCAATTTCAGCAATGCTCTACGCGCGCCCGAGCTATCGCATGAATTTAGTACAACGATCTGAGGTGGGTTGTCGGTTGCCGCAAGGGCTTTAGCAAGAAGCGAAAATGAAATGCTCTCGTCAGCTTTTGCTCCGACCCTCCCGTTGTCCATGGCTATTCCACCTGCGCTCCCGTGTCCCGAGAAATGTATGATCTGAGGCCGAAAATCATTGAGCCCGTTCAATAGCGTCTTGAGGCCCGCGGCGGGTGAATACTCGACGATCACATTATCGCGGTACTCGGATGCTCGAATCGCTTCCTTCACCTTACGCACCTCAGCGTCGACGCGAAGCGAGTGAGCTTTGTTGGGATCAGCAGTTAGATAAAGAACGCTTAATCAGACCATCCCATTGAAAATCATTGCGTATTTTACATGAAAATGTCACGGACTTAGTCTCTCACTTGCATAAGTGACAAAACTAGTTCTGCACCCGCACGCCCAGCATCACAACTGTCGATGCCGAGCTTTGTCCCGCCAGGTTCGAATCCAGCCAGTCGCGGCGCACGGTGCCCTTGATCCAGAGGCTGCGGGTCATCTTGTAGATCAGGTCGGCGGACACCGAGTAGATGGTGTCGTTGCGATTGTCGCCCTGGTACTCGAGCGTGCCGTAGGTGAACTTGCCGATCGCGGTCAGCCAGCGGCGGAAGTCGTGGTCGACCTCGACGGTGTAGGTGCGCGACAGCACGCCGGAGGTGCCGGGCAGCGTGGTCTCGCCGAGCTGGGTGTCGGAATAGAATTTGGCCGTGGTCAGCGGCGTCGCGGTCCAGGTCAGCGAGGCCGTGGTCAGCAGGCCCTCGAGCCGGTTGAGCCGGGTGTCGGCGTAATCACGCATCGCGTAGCCGATCGAGACCTCGCCGAACAGTATGCGCGTGAACTCGAACGAGGTGCCGACCTTGGCGTAACCGCCCGATGAATCGCGTGCATAGCCGGCGCGGTCGAGATAGAGATCGTGGACGCGGCTGTCGCCCTGCACCTCGATGAACGGCTTCACGGCCGGATTGAGCTCGTAGCTGAGGCGGCCGATGCCGCCATATTGCGTGAAGTTGCGGTCGTCGTTCGACGACGAGGTGCCGTCGGTCAGCTTCGACCACTGGTAATCGGTGCGGTCGACGGTGGCGCCAAGCGAGACCTGCATGCGGTTGAAATGCTGGTCGATGCCGAAGGTGCCGCCGACCGTAGAGTAGAGCGGATATTTGGCGAGGCCGGCCTGCACGTTCGGGCTGCCGGGATTGTCGGTCGAGACCAGCATGCGGGCCTGCGCCAAGAGATGCGTGTCTCTGGAGACGTCGAGACGGCCGTCGATATGGCCAGTGAAATTCGGACGGTCGATATCGAGCGGCGCCGACAGCGGCGTGCCGTCGATCGGCGTCAGCTGGGAGCCGTAGCCGGTGAAGGAGCCGCGCAGATCGGCGACGACGGCGTGACGCTCCCAGTCCGACATCGCGACGAATTCCGGCGCGACCATGTAGAACGCCTTGCCTTGCGGCGAATTCAAGCGGCCCGGATTGGTATCGTAGCCGGCCATTACCTCGACCGCGGTCTTGACCATGAACGAGCCGGCGTAGTCGCCGACCGCGCCGAACGGATCATCGTCGATCTTGAGCCGCCTGCGCGGCGGCTGGCCGACGATGGTGCCGGCCATCGCCGGCGGCAGCGGCGGCTTGCTGGCGGTCTCCGACGGCGGGATCGATAGCCGCAATTGCCCGGCTGCCGTCAACGGCTGTGGCGTGGGCACCGGCGAGCCGGGTCCCGGCGGCGGCTTCGGCTTGGCCTGGCCCGGATAATATTTCGGCTTCAGCCGCTTCCGGTTGAGCGAGTCATAGCCTGATGTCGCGGCGCCGTTGGCGGCAGGAAGACCGTAGGTCGGGACCTGTCCGACGCGCTCCGACGTTGATGACGACGACGAGGCGCGCCGGCCGGGATCGGCGTCGGGCAGCCTCAAGCCGTTGAGCGGATCCATGGCATCGGCGGTGGTCCGGCGCAGCGGCGAATCCTGGGTGATGACCTGGCTCTGCCGGTTCGGGCTGAACAAATCGGGCGTCACGGTCTGGGCGTTGGCGAGCCCGGTGGTCGCGGTCAGCGCAAGAGTCAGCAAAAGGCATGGCAAAACCACGCGAATGCAGCATCCGCGCCGATTTGGGCCGCTTGCTGGCCGCCGCCACACGATGGAAATACCCCAACGAATCCATGCACTTGACATACGCATCCCGCCGGGCGGCGAAAAACGTCGTTAATGGAGTTAAAACAATTATGGTTAATGAGCCGTTGAGGATCCGCCGCCGCGCGTCGCATCGCGGAATCGAACGTGCTAAGGGATACGCCCGGGTGCAAAACCCTCCCCCTGGAATCCGAAATGGCCAAACCGAAACCGCTGATGACCAAATCATCCGGCCCCGATGACGGCGCCGTTCAGTCGGCGCTCCGCACCCTCGATGCCGAAGCAAGCGGCGTCGCTGCGCTCTCTGCGGCGCTCAAGTCCGACCTCGGCGCGGCGTTCACGGCGGCGGCCGAGCTGATCCGCAAGGCCAAGGGGCGGCTGATCGTCACCGGGCTCGGCAAGTCGGGCCATATCGGCCGCAAGATCGCCGCGACCTTCGCCTCGACCGGCACGCCCGCGTTCTTCGTGCACACTGCCGAAGCCAGCCACGGCGATCTCGGCATGATCACCGCCGACGACGCGATCCTGGCGCTGTCATGGTCCGGCGAGCAGCCGGAGATGCGCAACCTGATCGCCTATGCCGCGCGCTTCGGCATCCCGTTGATCGCGATGACCGCCGACAAGGACTCCACGCTGAGCAAGGCCGCCGACGTGCAGCTGACGCTGCCGAAGGCGCGCGAGGCCTGCCCGCATAATCTGGCGCCGACCACGTCCTCGCTGATGATGCTGGCGCTTGGCGATGCGCTGGCGATCGCGCTGCTCGAAGGCCGCGGCTTCACCTCGACCGATTTCAGCGTGCTGCATCCGGGCGGCAAGCTCGGCGCGCTCCTGAAATTTGCCCGTGACCTGATGCACAGCGGCGACGCGCTGCCGCTGAAGCCGCTCGGCACCAAGATGTCGGACGCGCTGGTCGAGATGACCTCGAAGGGCTTTGGCTGCGTCGGCATCGTCGACCGCCACGGCCATCTCGTCGGCATCGTCACTGACGGCGATTTGCGCCGGCAGCTGACGCGCCCCGACCTTTTGACGCTGTCGGTCGACGAAGTGATGACCATGACCCCGAAGACGATCGGCCGCGACACGCTGGCCGGCGAAGCGCTGGAGCTGCTCAACGCCTCGAAGATCACGACGCTGATCGTAACCGATGCAAAGAAGCCGGTCGGCATCATCCATCTGCACGATCTGCTGCGCGCCGGCGTGGCGTAAGAGTCACGCTTCCTTCCGTCATTGCGAGCGAAGCGAAGCAATCCATCTCTCCGCTTGCGGAGGCATGGATTGCTTCGTCGCTTCGCTCCTCGCAATGACGGCGGTTAGCTCGGAAATCTTGCCGCGGTCACCTCCAGCGGCAGCGCCAGCGCGTTGGCAAGGTAGGAGACCGTGCGGTAGAAGCCGCACAGCAGGATGATCTCCAGCACCTGATCGTCATCATAATGCGCCGACAGTGCCGCGTACTCCGCGTCGCTCAGCGTCGCGCGCGCATGCAGCGCGTCGACCGCGGCGATCATCGCCTGTTCGGCCGGCGACCAGCAGTCGGCATCGGCCGCACCACGCACGGTGGCGTGGATCTGCTGCTCCGACAGCCCGGCGGCAGCGCCGAACGCGGTGACGTGCACGCCCCATTCATATTCGCATGCATTGAGCGCGCAGGTGCGGTCGATCACGATCTCGCGCTCCCGCAAGGGCAGCGGCCCGCGGTCGAGCAGGCTGCCGCCGCGAAATTTCTCCCAGGCGCGCGGGTGCCCCGCCATCATGCGGAACAGCACCAGCGGCGGCTTGCCGCGCATGATGCGGTCGAAATGCTGTTGAACGTCCGCCACATAGGGCGGGTCGAGCGGCGCGATGCGTGACATGGCTTGATCTCGTTGCTACATTTATTGTAGCCGCACGCTACAATATCTGTAGCGACAGATGCAAGAAAGATTCGAAAAGGATTCGCGATATGGCGAAGCAGGTTCCGACCGCCAAACCCGGCGTCCGCGGCTCACGGACCGGCCGCCCGATCATGGCGCTGCTCGATCTGCTCGGACGGCGCTGGACCTTGCGCATCGTCTGGGAGCTGCGCGAGGGCGCACTGACCTCGCGCGCGCTGCGCACCGCCTGCGACGAGGCCTCACCGACGATCCTGCAGACGCGATTGACCGAACTGCGCGAGGCCGGCTTCGTCGAGCTGACGGAGGATGGCTACAGCCTCACCGCGCTCGGCCGGGAGCTGTTCCAAACCTTCACGCCGCTCAGTCGCTTCGCCGAGCGCTGGAGCAAGCACGGTGGCAGCTAGACCGCGGCCACTGTCAGGCTCGCGCCGTCGGCGCGGACCACCTTCACCCGGCTGCCGGCCGGCGCATCAGGGCCGGCGACGCGCCAGACCGTGTCGTCGATCCGCACCGTGCCTGATCCATCGACGATCGGCTTCTCCAGCGTGAATTCGCGGCCGACCAAAGCTTCGTTGCGGCGATTGAGGAATGGATTGGTCTTGCTCGCCTCGGTCGCGCCCCTGGCAAAATGCCGCCACACCGGCACCGCCAGCGCGGCGAACACCGCGAACATCAGGAACTGGGTCTGCCAGGACGGCGTGAAGACGAACGACAGCAGGCCCACCAGCAGCGCCGCGAGCCCCAGCCAGAACAGGAACACCCCGGGCGCCGCGAGCTCCAGCGCCATCAGGATGAAGCCGAAGATCAGCCAGTTCCAGGTACCCAATGTCGAAAACATCTCGGCCATGACACAACCTCTCCCATTGCAGGCGCGATGCCGTCACACCTTTACCGCTGCGGCGGCACCGGCGGTGGCGGCGTCGGACCGGCCGACGGCACCGATCCGCCGCGCCGTGCGGCGGCCGCGGCGGATGCGGCACTCTCGCCGAAGGTGGCCTTGGCGATCTCGCCGATGCCGGCGAGCGAGCCGAGGATGCTGGTCGCCTCGATCGGCAGCATCAGCACTTTCTGGTTCGGCGAATCGGCCAATTGCCCGAACGCCTTGATGTACTTGTCGGCGATGAAATAGTTCAGCGCTGCGACGTCGCCCTTGGCGATGGCATCGCTGACCATCTGGGTGGCTCTCGCCTCGGCTTCGGCGGAGCGCTCGCGCGCCTCGGCGTCGCGGAACGCAGCCTCCTTGCGGCCTTCGGCCTGCAGGATCTGGCCCTGCTTGGCGCCCTCGGCGCGCAGGATCTCGGACTGCCGCTGGCCCTCGGCCTGCAGGATGTCGGCGCGCTTGACGCGCTCGGCCTTCATCTGCCGGCCCATCGCCTCGACGAGGTCGGCCGGCGGCACGATGTCCTTGATCTCGATTCGATTGACCTTGAGGCCCCACGGCGACACCGCGGCGTCGACCACGCGCAGCAGCCGCTCGTTGATCTCGTCGCGATGCGACAGCACTTGGTCGAGATCCATCGAGCCCATCACCGAGCGGATGTTGGTCATGGTCAGCACGATAATCGCCTGGTTGAGATTGGCGACCTCATAGCTCGCCTTCGCGGCATCGAACACCTGGAAGAACGCGACGCCGTCCACCGTCACGGTGGCGTTGTCCTTGGTGATCACCTCCTGCTCGGGGATGTTGATCACCTGCTCCATCATGTTCATCTTGCGCCCGATGCGATCGAAATACGGCACGATCAGATTGAGGCCCGGCGACAGCGTGCGGGTGTATTTGCCGAACCGCTCGATGGTCCAGTCATAGCCCTGCGGGACGGTCTTGATCCCGGCGAACAGCGTGACGATGACGAGAAGAACAAGCGCGATCGCGAAAATGTCGAAGCCAGTCATGAAGTCCTCCAAGGCACCGCGAGACCCGCGAGACCGTCGCCAGGCACGGTCGTGCATTGGTCGGCAGGACCGCTCCGCCGGTTCAGCCGGCTGTTGTTCTCTCTAGCACATAGAAAGCGGTTGTCGGACTGCCAGATGCACGCAAGCTGAACACGAGATGCAGCAAGGCTGAACGAAGCGCTGTGCCGCTGTCACGGATCGTTAACAATCAGATCCAGCCCGCCTGGATCAAGCCTTGCTAGATCCAGCCCTGGAGCTCGCGCAGCACGAGCTGGCGGATCACGTCCATGCCGCCATCGCTGTCGTTGAGGCAGGGGATCGCCGCGAATTGCTCGCCGCCATTGTGCCGGAAGATCTCGGCATTCTCCTGCGCGATCTCCTCCAGTGTCTCCAGGCAGTCGGCGGAGAAGCCGGGCGTGACCACGGCAATTCGCCGCACGCCGTCCTTGGCCAGCTTCTCAACCGTCTTGTCGGTATAGGGCTGCAGCCACTCGGCATTGCCGAAGCGCGACTGGAAGGTGAGGATCAGCCTGCCGGCATCGAGCCCGAGCCGCTTGCGCAGCGCGTTGGTGGTGGCAATGCACTGCGCCTGATAGGGATCGCCCTTGTCGACGTATTCCTTCGGCATGCCGTGGAACGATGCGAGGATGATCTCGGGCTGGAACGGCAGCGTCACGAGATGGTCATTGATCGAGACCGCGAGCGCCTCGATGTAGTCAGGGTCGTCGTAGTAGGGCGGCGTCACCCGCAGGATCGGTTGCGCACGCATCCCGGCCAGTACGCGAAACGCCTCGTCGCAGACCGTCGCCGACGTCGCTGCGGAATATTGCGGATAGAGCGGCACCAGCAGCAGCCGGCTGCAGCCTTGCGCCGCCAGCGCCTCGATGCGCTCCTTGATCGACGGATTGCCATAGCGCATCGCCCAGTCGACCACGACATGATCGTGATCGGCAATCGCCTCCGCGAGCTTGTCGGCCTGTGAGCGCGTGATGGTCTTCAGCGGCGACTCGTTCTTCGCGGTGTTCCAGATCTTCAGATAGTCGCGCGCCTTGCGGGCCGGGCGGACGCGCAGGATGATGCCGTTGAGGATCAGCTTCCAGAGCAGACCCTGGTCCTCGATCACCCGCGGATCGGACAGGAATTCCCTTAGATAGACCCGCACGCCCGCGGCATCCGCCGTATCCGGCGTACCGAGATTGACCAGGAGCACGCCGACGCGTTCCGGCTTCGGCGCCGCGGCGGGCTTCGCGCTCTCGAAGGGGATCACCGTCCTCATGATGGCGTTGCGCCTAAAGTCCTTCGCTTGGGGGCTTTGGGCTTCGCGCGTTGCTCCAACCTTGTCAAGCCGAGTGCGGGTTGGCTACGTTCCGGTCCGTAAATCGGGAGGAACCATGACGATCGCCGAATGGTGCGTCTTCGGGACGCTGCTGCTCTCGCTGCTGACGATCGTATCGGTGAAATGGGCCGGCATCCGCGGTTTTGACAATTCGAAACCGCGCGATCCCGATTTCTACGACGATCCGATCCGCTCGCGCGCGCTCGGCGCCCACCAGAACGGCATCGAGGCCTTCCCGTTCTTCGCCTTCGCCGTGCTGCTCGCTGAATTCCGCGTCGGGCCGCTGCGGCTGATCGACGAGCTGGCGGTGCTGTTCCTGATCGTGCGGATCGCCTACGTCTTCACCTATATCGGTAACCGCCCGACGCTGCGCTCGATCCTCTGGAGCATCGGCTTTGCGATCAACATCGCGATCTTCTGCCTGCCGGCGATCAGGGGATATCTGACGAGCTAGGCACGCCGCAGCCCAGTTATCCCGTCATCCTGAGGAGTCCGCGCTTGCGGGCGTCTCGAAGGATGCACGGCCCGGCTGGTGGCCCTCGATCCTTCGAGACGCCTGCTTCGCAGGCTCCTCAGGATGACGGTCCATCGGGATTCGCCAGACGAAGAGCGTCAAAGGCACGTCGCCCGCTCGGCCGCGACATAGCCGAACAGCAGCCCGAGCCCGAACAGCAGCACCAGACCTGCGGCAGCAAACTCCAGGCCGCGCATGATCACCATGCCGCCGCCGTCACGCGCCGCGCTCAGACGCTCCGCCACGCCGCGCGCCGACACTGCGACCAGCGCGATCGCCGCCACCGTGATGGCGGTGCCGAGCCCCATCACGAAGGTCGCGGCAACGCCGGCCCAGAACAGGCCCTGCGCCAGCGCGAACACAAGCACCAGGATCGCGCCCGAGCACGGCCGGATCCCGACCGTGAGGATCGCACCCAAGCCGCGCCGCCAGCCGCCGGGACCGGCGAGCTCAGCCGGCGTCGGCCCGTGCGAATGGCCGCAATGCTCGTCATGGACGTGCTGCGCGTCATGCCCGTGATCGTGGCCGTGATCATGATGATGGCCATGATCGTCATGCGCGTGACGATGATGGTGCTCATGGCCATGGTCGTGGTGACCGTGATCATGGTGGTCGTGATCGTGCTGATGCGCACCGGCCAGCGCCAGCGCAGGCCGCGGCAGCTGGAGCGCGCGGAGGAAGCCGCCACCTTTGACCCAGACCAGCCGGGCGCCGAACGCCGCGATCAGCGCGTAGCTTGCGATCTCGATCGCCTTCTCCGCCCCGCACATGGTCTTCGCGGTCGCGTTGAGCAGCCAGGCGCAGACGCCGACGATCAGAACCGCGACCAGCGACTGCATCAGCGCCGAGGCGAACGACAGCACGATGCCGCGCCGCGCGGTCTCGCGATTGGCGACCATGTAGGACGAGATCACCGCCTTGCCGTGGCCGGGGCCGGCGGCATGGAAGATCCCGTAGGCAAACGAGATCGCGAGCAGGGTCCAGACCGCCGAGCCGTCGGATTTCGCGGCGCGGATGGTAGCCGAGATCTCGCGGTAGAACTCCGACTGCTTTGCCAAGAGCCAGCCGACGATCCCGCCCTGCGGCTCCGCCGCACGCGGCGCGCCGAACGGATTCTGCGCCAGCAGCGCGTGAACCGCGCCATCCAGCACCACGAATGCCGCCAGCACAACGGCGGACACGGCGAGGCCACGCATCGCGCGGGAGGCGATCGACATCATGGGCAATCCACCGTGATCTTGTTGGCGAACATCATCGCGAAATTGCCGGCACTTCCGTCGAGGAAGTTCTGCTCGCCGAGCTTCTGTGCGGCGGCGGTGCCATCGTTCGGCCGCTCGAACTGCATCTTGCAGTCTGCAGCGGCCCCGACCAGCTTGATCGGCTCCTTCTCAGCGAACTGGAAGTCGATGAAGTAGGTCGGGTCGAACACTTCGAGCGCGAGCTGCCTGGCCTTGAACGGCGTCTTCACCGGCAGCGTGAAATGCAGCGTCAGCGCCGAATCCTTGTATTCGAGAAAGTAGTCGACCGGCTCGGTGAACTTCTGCTTCTTGCCGTCGCCCTTGGCGAAGGTGAAGTAGGCGTATTCCTTCAGCGACTCGACGTTGGTCTGCGCCAGCGGCGCCAGCTCCTCGCGGCTGTAGGCGCCCTTCACCTTGGTCTCGATGCCCTGCAGCGCATAGGTCGAGAACATGTCGTCGAAGGTCCAGGCGTGGCGGACGGCGGTGATGGTGCCGTCGGGCGCGTAGATCAGCTCGCTTTTGGCCACGATCCAGACATGCGGATGGGCCTCGGCGGCCGCCGTGCCGAGCACGACGGACACCGCGAGCACGAGCCCGGCGATCAGGCGGTTCAGAGACGGCACCTTCAGGCCGCCTCGGGCGTCTCGAGCAGGCCGCGACGGCGCAACAGCGCGTCCGGCTCGGGCTCGCGGCCGCGGAAGGCGACATAGGCCTCCTCCGGATCGCGCGAGCCGCCCGACGAGTAGATGTCGTCATGCAGCCGCTTGGCGGTCGCCGGATCGAAGATATCGCCGGCCTCCTCGAAGGCGCCGAAGGCGTCGGCGTCCATCACCTCCGACCACATGTAGCTGTAATAGCCGGACGCATAGTGGTCGCCGGAGAAGATGTGGCCGAACTGGGTCGGCCGGTGCCGCAGCGAGATTTCGGCGGGCATGCCGATCTTCTCCAGCTCCTTCTGCTCGAAGGCGCGGACGTCACGGCTCGCCGCCGCCGGCTGGGTGTGGAATTCGAGGTCGACCAGCGCCGAGGAGACGAACTCCACGGTGGCAAAGCCCTGGTTGAACTTGCGCGCCGCGAGGAAGCGCTTGAGCAGGTCGTCCGGCAGCGCCTCGCCGGTCTGGTAGTGGCGGGCGAAGCGCTGCAGCACCTCGGGCCGCTCCTGCCAGTGCTCGTAGAGCTGCGAGGGCAGCTCGACGAAGTCGGTGAAAACAGATGTCCCCGAGAGCGACGGATAGGTGACGTCGGAGAGCATGCCGTGCAGGCCGTGGCCGAACTCGTGGAACAGGGTCCGCGCATCGTCTGGCGACAGCAGCGAGGGCGCGCCGTCGGCGCCCTTGGCGAAGTTGCAGACATTGATGACCAGCGGCGCGACCTCGCCGTCGAGCTTCTGCTGGTCGCGCAGCGAGGTCATCCAGGCGCCGGACCGCTTGGAGGGCCGCGCGAAGTAGTCGCCATAGAACAGCGCCTTGTGCTGGCCGTCGCGGCCCTTGACCTCCCAGACCCGCACGTCCGAGTGCCAGACCGGCACGTCCTTGCGCTCGGCGAAGGTGACGCCGAACAGGCGGGTGGCGCAGTCGAAGGCGGCCTCGATCATGTGGTCGAGCACCAGATAGGGCTTGATCGCGGAATCGTCGAAATTGGCGCGGCGCTGGCGCAGCTTCTCGGCGTAATAGCGCCAGTCCCAGGCCGCCAGGGTGAAATTGCCGCCCTCTTCAGCGATCAGCGCCTGCAGCGCATCGCGGTCGGCGAGTGCCCGCGCCCGCGCCGGCTTCCAGACCCGCTCCAGCAGGCCGCGCACCGCCTCCGGCGTCTTGGCCATGGAATCCTCGAGGCGATAGGCGGCGTAGGTCGGGAAGCCCAGGATCTTCGCCGTCTCCTCACGGAGCGAGAGGATCTCCACGATGGTCGCGTTGTTGTCGTTGGCGTTGCCATTGTCGCCGCGGGCCGTGAAGGCCTTGTAGACCTTCTCGCGCAGGTCGCGCCGCGACGAGCTCTGCAGGAACGGTTCGACCGAGGAGCGTGACAGCGTCACGATCGCCTTGCCGGGCTTGCCGCGCTCTTCCGCCGCAGCCTTGGCGGCCGCCACATATGTGTCGGAGAGGCCGGCGCGGTCGCCCTCGCCGAGCTCCATGAACCACTCCTGCTCATCGCCGAGCAGATGGTGGCTGAACGAGGTGCCGAGCTGGGCGAGACGCTCGTTGATCGCGGCCATGCGGGCCTTGGCGGCGTCGTCGAGCCCGGCGCCGGAGCGGCGGAAGCGGGTGTAGGTGCGCTCCAAGAGCCGCATCTGCTCGCCGGTCAGGCCGAGCGAGGCGCGCTTCTCGTGCAGCATCGCGATGCGGCCAAACAGCACAGCGTTCATCATGATCGGATTCCAGTGCCGCGCCATCCGGGGCGACACCTCCTTGTCGATCTCCAGGATCGCAGGGCTCGAATGGGCCGAGACCAGGTCGTAGAACACCGCCGAGACCTTCGACAGCAGCTTGCCGGAGCGCTCCAGCGCCGTGATGGTGTTGTCGAAGTCCGGCAGCGCCGGATCATGGGTAATCGCAGCCACTTCGGCCGAATGGTCGGCGAAGGCCTGCTCGAAGGCAGGGAGGAAATGCTCCGGCTTGATCTCGGCGAAGGGCGGCGTCTCGAGCGGCGTCTGCCATGCCTTCAAGAGGGGGTTGGCGTGAGCGTCTGCGCTGGTTTCTGACATCGAATATCCCGTTTTCCGCCTTGAAAATGCGGCCCAATCTATATCACGCGTTACGGCATTTTTGGGCCTTTTGCGCTTGATACATGGGCACTTTTCGGAGAGATTGCGCCCCCTGAACAGGACCTATTCCATGACCATGCAGCCCTCCACCGCAGGCACCAGCCGAATCCTCTGGCCGAGCGTCATCACCGTGATTTCGGCGGCGATCCTGATCGGCGCGGAAGTGTTCGGCGCGGCCTTCGCCGGCGGCTGGGCGCTCGCGATCGCGCTCGGGCTCGGTGATTTCGGCGCGCATATCCTGCAGGCCGTGCTGTTCGGCATCGGCGTCCTGATCATGATCGCCTTCATCCGCGCAGCTCAACGCGTCGAGCCGTTCACGCGTCGCGCGTGAGCTGAAGCGATTCAGGAAAGCGCTGCGGCACAGGGCTTAAACGCACACACGCTTCGTTAGTCATTCTTAACAGCCGTTCATCTTCAACGCCTGCTGCGCGCGCCATCGCAAGCACGCGTTAGGGAAATTTGCCGCTATCGCAAAAAAATTCTTGCGAAGCGAATTCAAAAGACTTATTTCCTGCCTTGCCCAATTTCGCACGTGCCTGTGGTCGTGTGTCAGTCGGTAGGTATCCGGACAAGAGGCCGGACAGCCGCCAAGGGGTGGAAGAACCGAGGGTCGCTTACGTCCGTCAGGACGCGAGGGGCCAGCATCTCTCTCCAGGGATGCCGTTGAAGGTCTCACCACTCTTTGCAACCGTGACTGGCAGCCGGAGGCGAACCGGCGCACCCCGCTCTCCACGGGGGACGCGACTTAAAGCAACGACGGATCGGGCTTTTTTGGTCTCTACCGGCAGTCCAACGCCGGCGCGGGCTACTGAAAAGGCTTGTCCTTCATTGCCAGGTGAGCGGGCGGGAAACTCTCCCAACCAATCCACGGCAGCACAGTCTGGTTTGAGTCTTTTGGCTTCGTTGCGCCTCCATCGCGCGATGTGGCCGGAGCACTCTGACTAGACGTCATGTTGATGCGGATCCCGTCGCTGGGGCCGCTGGAGAGTGCCATGACTGAACGTATCCAGGAATTCCTGCGCAGCCGCCGGAAGGATGGTCTCGACACCGAGCCGTGCCTCGTCGTCGACCTCGAAGTCGTGCGCGACAATTACCAGACCTTCGCGAAGGTGCTGCCGGACAGCCGCGTGTTCTACGCGGTAAAGGCCAACCCGGCGCCCGAAGTGCTGGCGCTGCTCGCCTCGCTCGGCTCCTGCTTCGACACCGCGACCGTTGCGGAAATCGAGATGGCGCTGGCCGCCGGTGCGACGCCGGACCGCATCTCCTATGGCAACACGATCAAGAAGGAGCGCGACATCGCGCGTGCCTTCGCGCTCGGCATTCGCCTGTTCGCCGTCGACTGCGCCGCCGAGGTCGAGAAGATTTCCCGCGCCGCTCCCGGCGCGAAGGTGTTCTGCCGCATCCTCTATGACTGCGCCGGCGCCGAGTGGCCGCTGTCGCGCAAGTTCGGGTGCGATCCGGAGATGGCGGTCGACGTGCTCGACCTCGCCAAGCGGCTGGGGCTGGAGCCGTGCGGCATCTCGTTCCATGTCGGCTCGCAGCAGCGCAAGGTGAAGGCGTGGGACCGCGCGCTCGCGATGGCCTCGACCGTGTTTCGTGACTGCGCCGAGCGCGGCATCAATCTCACCATGGTCAACATGGGCGGTGGCTTCCCGACCAAGTATCTCAAGGACGTTCCGCCGGTCCTGCAGTATGGCCGGTCGATCTTCCGCGCGCTGCGCAAGCATTTCGGCAACCAGATCCCGGAGACGATCATCGAACCGGGCCGCGGCATGGTCGGCAATGCGGGCATCATCGAGACCGAAGTCGTTCTGATCTCGAAGAAGAGCGACGAGGACGAGGTTCGCTGGGTCTATCTCGACATCGGCAAGTTCGGCGGTCTCGCCGAGACGATGGACGAGTCGATCCGCTACGCCATCCGCACGCCGCATGACGGTGCGGACATGACGCCGTGCGTGCTCGCGGGCCCGACCTGCGACTCTGCCGACGTGCTGTACGAGAAGCTGCCGTATCCGCTCCCGGTAACGCTCGAGATCGGCGACAAGCTGCTGATCGAAGGCACCGGCGCCTATACGTCGACCTACTCGTCGGTGGCGTTCAACGGCATTCCGCCGCTGAAGACCTACCACATCTAGGCCGCCTCCTTTTCGAGGCCTGATAAACCGGGAGCCGGCCCCGCCGGCTCCTTCCCGATCATTTTTGATTTTTCTGAACGACGCTTGCGCGGCGTGCGACTTGCCGTTGCAAGCGGGGACTGACGTGCCATGACTGCGAAACGGAACACCCCCGTTGCCCTCATCCGAAAAGCCGCCCCGTTCGCGATCCGTGCGGAGCGTGCCTCGGACGTCGTCGCGCGCGAAGCGCTGCTGGATGCCTGCTTTGGCGAGAACCGCCATGCCCGCACCTGCCAGCGCCTGCGCGACGGACGCGCGCCCGCCCAAGGCCTGAGCCTTGCGGCCGTGCGCCAGGACGGCCGGCTGGTTGGAACCGTGCGGTTGTGGCACGTCAGCGCGGGGGGCCGCAGCGCGCTGATGCTGGGGCCGCTGGCAGTCGACGACGACTGCCGCGGCCTCGGCGTCGGCGCCGCGCTGATGCAGCGCGCGCTGGCCGTGGCGAAGGCCCGCGGCCACGGCGCGGTGATCCTGCTTGGCGATGCGCCCTATTACGCCCGCTATGGCTTCACCGCCGACGGGACCGGCGAATTGTCGCTGCCCGGCGCATTCGAGCGCGACCGGCTGCTCGGCCTCGAGCTCGTCGAGGGCGCGCTGGACGGCGTCTGGGGCATGATCACGCCGACCGGCGCACCGCTGCCCAAGAGCAAGGCAACCCGCAACCGGAAGGCACCGTTCGCCGTGCCGCACGCGGCGTAAGGCGGGCGCCATGGCAGAGAACCTTCCCGCAATCGATGGCGCGCGCCCGCGTTGGCGCGGCCTCGTCACCACGGTCATGCTGTTCCTGATCTCGGTTATGATCGTCCGGGACATCCTGATCCGGCGCTGGACCGGCACGCCGCCGTTGGACACCACGCAGCAGTCCCGCTAGCGCCGGCCGTAAGGTCCAGAACCCCAGGTCAGAATCTGGGGGTTGCGCGGGCGCCAAAAATGCCCGTAAACCCCGCGCAGAACCTTTTTCCGTCGAGGTCCGACATGTCCCGTCGCCTGATTTCCACCGGCTCGCCGTTCGAGAAGACCGCGGGCTACAGCCGTGCCGTGATCGACGGCGACTTCGCCTTCGTCGCCGGAACCACCGGCTACGACTACACCACCATGACCATGCCTGATGATGTCACGCGCCAGTCACGGAACTGCTTCAAGACCATCGAGGCTGCCCTGAAAGAGGGAGGCTTTGCGATGGCCGACATCGTCCGCGCGACCTACTACCTCACTGACATCAGTGACGTGGATGCCCATTTCGCGGTCTGCGGCGAGGTTCTCGGCAACATCCGCCCGGCCGCAACGATGCTGATCGTCGCGGGGCTCTACAAGCCCGAGATGAAGGTCGAGATCGAAGTTACCGCAAAGCGACGCAACCCCTGATCCACTCTACCCGCCGCTCGGCGCTCTCCTGGAGAAAATGATGAGCCCCTCCTCGCAGATCTACGCGAAAATCACCGGCCCCATTGTCATGATCGGCTTCGGCTCGATCGGCAAAGGCACGTTGCCGATGATCGAGCGGCATCTCGACTACGACAAGTCGCGCGTCACCGTGATCGATCCGAAGGACGAGGGCCGCAAGGCGCATTGCGAGAAGCACAACGTCAAATTCATCCAGAAGGCCGTCACCAAGGATAATTATCGCGAGTTGCTGACCCCGCTGCTGACTGAAGGCGGCGGCCAGGGCTTTTGTGTCAATCTGTCGGTCGACACCGGCTCCACCGACATCATGGAGCTCTGCAACGAGCTTGGCGCTCTCTACATCGACACCGTCAACGAGCCCTGGCTCGGCTTCTATTTCGATTCGTCGAAGGGCCCGGAAGCGCGCTCCAACTACGCGCTGCGCGAAGTGACGCTGGCCGCCAAGAAGGCGCGCCCCGCGGGCTCGACCACGGCCGTCTCCTGCTGTGGCGCCAATCCCGGCATGGTCTCGTTTTTCGTCAAGCAGGCGCTGCTCAATGTCGCCGCCGATCTGAAGCTCAATGCCCCGAGGCCGAAGACCAAGGCCGAATGGGCGGACTTGATGCGGCAGGCCGGCATCAAGGGCATCCACATCGCCGAACGCGACACGCAGCGCTCCAAGTCGCCGAAGGAGCCTGATGTGTTCGTCAACACCTGGTCGGTGGAAGGTTTCCTGTCGGAAGGCGTGCAGCCGTCCGAACTCGGTTGGGGCACCCATGAAAAATGGATGCCCGAGAATGCGCGCACCCACGAAGCCGGCTGCGGCGCGGCCATCTATCTGATGCAGCCCGGCGCCAACACGCGGGTGCGGACCTGGTGCCCGACCCGCGGCGCGCAGTATGGCTTCCTCGTCACCCACAACGAGTCGATCTCGATCTCCGATTACTTCACGGTGCGTGACGCATCGGGGAAGGCGATCTATCGGCCGACCTGCCACTATGCCTATCATCCGGCTGACGATGCCGTGCTGTCGCTGCATGAAATGTTCGGCCGCGCAGCGAAGATGCAGGAGAAGCACCACATCCTCGATGAGAACGAAATCGTCGACGGCATCGACGAACTCGGCGTGCTGCTGTTCGGTCACGACAACAATGCCTATTGGTACGGCTCGCAGCTCTCCATCGAGGAGACCCGCAGGCTCGCGCCCTATCAGAACGCCACCGGCCTGCAGGTGACCTCCGCGGTGCTCGGCGGCATGGTATGGGCGCTGGAGAATCCGAACGAAGGCATCGTCGAAGCCGACGAGATGGACTTCGATCGTCTGCTGGAAATCCAGCTGCCGTATCTCGGCCCGGTGAAGGGTTTCTACACCGACTGGACACCGCTGACGGATCGTCCGGGACTGTTCCCGGAAGATATCGACACCAGCGATCCCTGGCAGTTCAAGAACATCCTGGTGCGCTGACCGCACAGCGTACGTTGAGAACGAAAATGCCCGGCCTCACGCCGGGCATTTTGCTGTCTGGCGCCGCTCACTTCGCCATGTAGTCGAACGCGACCGAGCCGAGGCCGAGCGTCAGGTCCGCCTTGTAATGCAACGCCGAGACCACTTCGCGCACCGGCAGGCGGGCGACGTCGCACAGCGCGTGCGGAAACAGACCGAGCGCGGAGGGCCCTGTCCAGGCCTCCTTCAAGGTAATGTCGTCGAGATGGAAGCGCACCAACTCGCAGATCCGCGGCGTGCCGTCGACATGCGGAATGATCTTCAGGATGAAGTTCGGCGCCTTCATCGCGTTCAAGACCGTGTCGTGATCGACCTTGTGGTACTTGTAGCCCATGGTGGCGGAGGCGCAGAGCACCGAGCCGTAATGCAGCGAGCCGACCAGCACGTCGCTCTCGATCGCGATCTTGGGCCGCGCCAGCTTCTTCGGAAATCCCCACAGCTCGCGGCCGCCGGCGATCGGGGCCTCGTCGTCGAGATACATCGCGTGGGTATAGGCCCCGAGCTCACCCTTGAAGCGGACCGGGATCACCTGGCCGGTTTCGGTGTAGTCGCCGAAGCCGGTCGAGTCGGGCATGCGGATGAATTCGTACTTCACCACGGGCTCGGCGACCTCGAGCGGCTCCGGCACCACGGCCGCCAGCGCTTCGGGGTCGGTCTTGTAGGTGATGATGAAATATTCGCGGTCGAAGAACCGATACGGCCCCGGCGGAAACGACGGGTTGGTGAGCGGCATCGAATAGGCGGTGCGCCTGATATCCTCGATCTTCATGAAAGGCCCCATCTGTCGTTGGCAAGACGACAGATTATGGCGGGCACAGGCGGCCGAGGCGAGACCGTATAATCGGCAGCATCAGTCAAATGCGCGTCACAATGCGTCGGCCGAACGCGCCTATTTCTTGTCGATCGGCGGCGCGGTCTTCTCGGCGGGCGCCGGCGGCAGCACCGGCCTGGCGCCGGCCTTCTGCGCTTCAGCGTCGGGGCGCGCAGGCTCCGGCGCCGGCGTCGTCGGCCGCTCGCCGCCTGGCTTCGACTCGGCCGGCGGCGCTGTCTTCTCTGGCTCGGGTGACGGCGTCGTCTGCAGCGGCTGGGTCGCCTGCGCCATCTCTTGCGGCGCTGCGTTGATCGCGTGCAGCGAAAGCGCCGCGATCGCAACGCCCGCCACCACCAGCGTGGAGGCGATCAGCACGTCGTTCCGCAGACTGGTCCGATCCGCAGCCATTTCGTTCACCCGCGATTGTCAGCGAGGTCAACGATCCGGCCACCGCATGGTTCCTGAGCAGAGCCTGCGGGAACCGCGCCTCAATCCGTGGTGCTGATTTCCCAGGTCACGTGCCGCACGCCGGGCTGATGCTGCAGGTCGACCACGACGGCATTCAGCTCGTTGGGGTCGACCGCAGTCGAGACCAGCTCGGCCACGATCTCCAGGAAGTCGTCGCCGGCCTCGACCACGTTGACATCGGCAACCGGATAGTTCGCGGCCTCGAGCTTCTCGACCAGGCGGTCGCGCATGTCGGGCAGCGCCTCGGGGGTCACCACGAGCTTGAAGTAGTAGGTCGCCTCCGAGGCCTTCTCGTTCAGCGGGATGCGGTTGATGGCGTTGACCAGCGGGCGCAGCAGCGTGTTGCCGGCGATCACGAACACGGTCAGCGCAGCCGCCTGCGCCACCAGATCGGCGCCGGCGCAGGAGCCGACCGCGGCCGAGGCCCACAGCGTCGCCGCGGTGTTGAGGCCGCGCACGTCCATGCCCTGCTTCATGATGACGCCGGCGCCGAGGAAGCCGATTCCCGACACCACATAGGCGATCACCCGCACCGCGCCGTCGGCTCCGGCCAGATGCATCGCGAGGTCGACGAAGGCGGCCGCGCCGACCGCGACCAGCACATTGGTGCGCAGCCCCGCGGTGCGCTGCCGGTACTGCCGCTCGGCCCCGATCAGGGTGCCGAGGACAAAAGCTGACGTCAGGCTGACCAGCGTGTCGATGAAGTCGGCGAGCTGGAATGTCGTAAGAAATCGCATGACGCTGCCGATTCTTCCTCGCCCGAGAACGATGCAGCGATCTCTTACATTTCCAGGATGCCCGCGTCACCATCTTCCGTGCCGTAGGCGAGCAGCGTGCCCTTGGCATTCCACCCTAGCGCGGACACCGCCGCGCCGGTATTCCGGCGCACCAGGATCTCGGCGCCGTCCTCGAGCCGGACCATCAGCACGGTGCCGTCGGCATAGCCGACCGCCATGATGTCGTTCTTCGGATGGCAGGCGACCACCGCGACCCGCGCCGGCATCGGCGCCAGCATCGCCGGCTCCTTGCCCATCGGACCGTCCTTGCTGGTGAACGGCCAGACGATCACGGCATCGGCGCCCGAGGTCGCGAGCCCCTTGCCGCCGGCGCTCCACGACATCGAGCGCACGCGGCCGGGATAACCGCTCATCCGCATGTGCCGGTTGTCGGCGAGCCGCCAGCCATGCATCGCGGCCTCGTGCATCGCCGTGACCAGGAATTTGTTGTCCGGGCTGAAAGAGACCGCGAGATGCGAGCCTGCCCATTCCAGGAATTCCGGATTGGCGGCCATGTTCGGAAACCACAAGGTCACGCCGTTGTAATGCGCGATCGCAAGCCGCAGGCCCTTCGGTGCAAACGCCAGCCCGCCGACGGTCGACGGTACCTCGAAGGTTTTCTCTTCGCCCTTGGGATTGCGCACGAACGCGGTCTTGCCCGCCGACCACGCCACCGTGCCGTCGCTGTGCAGCGCGACGTTGTCGATCCAGCGCCGCTTGGCGTCGGTCGCGATGGTCGAGGTCTCGCCCTTGGCGTCGATTACGATCAGCTTGCCGTCGTCACCGCCGGTGACAAGCCGCTTGCCGTCGGAGGCCGCGCACAGGATGGCGCCGAAATGCGTCTCTGTCCGCGTGATCTCGCCGTCGGCGGTCGCGATCGCGACGCTCTCCTCGGCGCCGACGAAGAACGCGCGGTCGCCGAGGAAGTGCACCGAACCGACCGCCGCGCCGAGCGGAAGCGGCTTGACGCGGTCGGTGATCGAAACGATGGAAGATGGGGCCTCGCCCGGGTCGAACTCTTTCATCACGTGGTGATGCACTGCTCGAAGCCGTCGCGGATCGCCTGCTCCGGCAATTCGCGACCGATGAACACGACGCGGCTTTCGCGCTTCTCGCCGTCCTTCCACTTCCGCTGATGGTCGCCTTCCAGCATCATGTGGACGCCCTGGAACACGTAGCGGTCATCATCGCCGGTGAAGGCGAGGATGCCCTTCGAGCGCAGGATCTTCTGCCCCTCGGTGGCGACGAGGTTCTGCAGCCAGGGCATGAACTTGGTCGGATCGAGCGGCTTCTCCGAACGCAGCGACAGCGATTGCATGTCCTCGTCGTGATAGTGCTTCAGCCCATGGCCGTGATCGTGGTGATGGTGATGGTGATCATGGTCATGATCGTGATCGTGGTCATGGTCGTGACCGTCGCCGGCCTCGAGGAAATCCGGCTCGATCTCCAGGATGCGGTCGAGGTCGAATGCGCCGCGCTCCAGCACGTCGGCGATCCCGACCTGGCAGCGCTCGGTGCGATGCAGTTTTGCGTACGGATTGATGCCGCGGATGCGGGCTTCGACCTCGGCGAGCTCAGCCTTCGAGACCAGGTCGGTCTTGTTCAGCACGATGACGTCGGCGAACGCGATCTGGTTCTTGGCTTCCGGCGCATCCTTGAGGCGGTCGCTCAGCCACTTGGCGTCGGCGACGGTCACCACGGCATCGAGCCGGGCGTTCTTCTGCACGTCCTCGTCGACGAAGAAGGTCTGTGCGACCGGTGCCGGATCGGCAAGGCCCGTGGTCTCGACGATGATGGCGTCGAACTTGCCCTTACGCTTCATCAACCCGTCCATGATGCGGACGAGGTCGCCGCGCACCGTGCAGCAGACGCAGCCATTGTTCATTTCGAACACTTCCTCATCGGCGCCGATGATGAGGTCGTTGTCGATGCCGATCTCGCCGAATTCGTTGACGATGACGGCGTATTTCTTGCCGTGGTTTTCCGACAGGATGCGGTTCAACAGCGTGGTCTTGCCGGCGCCGAGATACCCCGTCAGCACGGTCACAGGAATTTTTTGCGAAGCTTCAGCCATAACAACTCCGAGGAACTTGGGGCCGCGCTCAACCCCGGCAGGGAGGCCCCTGCCCTAGTCGGCGAGCGCGCTGGTCAGGGCCTTTATATTGTGCCTGACCATATCAATGTAAGTGGGTGCCTGGCCCTTTTCGCCCGTCAAACTGTCCGAATACAGGGTCCCGCCGACCCTCGCGCCGGTCTCGGCCGCGATCCGCTCGATCAGGCGCGGATCGCTGATGTTTTCGAGAAAAACTGCCGGAATTTTCGCGACCTTGATCTGGGCGATGATGGCGGCGATATCGCGTGCGCTGGGCTCGGAATCGGTCGAGACGCTGAGCGGCGAGAAAAACGTAATTCCGTAGGCGTCGGCGAAATAGCCGAAGGCGTCGTGGGTCGAGATCACCTTGCGCCGCGCGTCCGGTATTTTCGCCACCGCCTCGTGCACCTCGCGGTCGAGCGCCTCCAGCCTCGCCAGATAGGCGTCGGCATTGGCCTTGAAGACGCCGGCATGGTCAGGGGCTGCGGCAATCAGCCCGTCGCGAATATTGACGACGTAGATCTTCGCATTGGCCACCGATTGCCAGGCATGCGGATCGTCATGGCCGCCGATCTTGCGCGGCATGATCCCCTGGGTTGCCACCGCGACCGGCGCCTTGCTGCCGGAGGCCTGCAGCAGCCGCGGCAACCAGCCCTCGAAGCCGAGGCCGTTGATGACCAGCAGCCCGGCGTCGGCGACCTTCTTGGCGTCCGCCGGCGTCGGCGCATAGACATGCGCGTCGCCGTCGGGCCCGACCAGCGCCACCACGTCGACGCTGTTGCCGCCGACATTGCGCACCATGTCGGCCAGGATCGAGAAACTCGCGACGACCTTGATGCGCTCCTCGGCGCGCGCCGTGCCGCTCGCCAGCAGCAGCACCAGACCGATCAGACCAATCAACCGCCGCATCGTCCTCATGCCTCGAGATGGCGGCCGGGGAACAGCTGCCGCACCAGGCCGCTGACATTGCCGAACAGCAGCGACACAATATAGAGCCCCGCCGCAACCAGGATGATCGCGGGGCCGGAGGGAATCCGGGTCTGGTACGACAGCACCAGCCCGGCATAACCCGAAACGATCGCGCTCGCGACCGCGATGCAGATCATGGTGGTGATGTCGCGCGACCAGAACCGCGCGATGCCGGCGGGCAGGATCATCAGCCCGACACCGAGCAGCGTGCCGAGCGCATGGAATCCGTTGACCAGATTGACCACGACCAGCGCGAGGAAAGCGAGATGCGCCGGCGCGCCGGCGCGGCTGACGGTGCGCAGGAACACCGGATCGACGCATTCGATCACCAGCGGGCGATAGATCACTGCGAGCACCAGCAGCGTGATGGTGGCGTTGAACGCGATCACCAGCAGGGTCTGGTCGTCCATCGCCAGGATATTTCCGAACAGCACGTGCAGCAGGTCGATATTGGTACCCTTGATGGACACGATGGTGACGCCGAGCGCGAGCGAGACCAGGTAGAAGGTCGCGAGCGAAGCATCCTCCTTCAGCTCGGTGGTGCGGGCAACGAGGCCCGCGAGCAGCGCCACCGCAAAGCCCGCGATCAGGCCGCCGGTCGTCATCGCGAACAGATTGAGCCCGGACAGCAGGAAGCCGATCGCAGCGCCCGGCAGGATCGCATGCGCCATGGCGTCGCCGACCAGGCTCATCCGCCGCAGCATCAGGAATACGCCGATCGGCGCACCGCCGAGCGACAGCGCGATGACAGCCGCGAGCGCGCGGCGCATGAATTCGAACTCGGTGAAGGGCGTGATCAGCGCGTCGGTCAGCATTGGCGTCAGGCGGCCCGTGAGCGCGGATCGGTGGCGCAGGCCGCGGCACTGTCGTCGAACGCCTCGCACATCCGCATCGCGACCGTCAGATTGTCCGGCGTCAGCGTCTCCGCGGTCGGGCCCCATTCGACCGGGCCGCGCGCCAGGAGCAGCGTTTCCGGGAAATTGTTGCGCACCATGTCGAGGTCGTGCAGCGCCGCCAGCACCGTGCGCCCCTCGCCGTTCCAGCGCTTCACCAGCGCCAAGAGATCGGCGGTGGTCTTGGCATCGATGGCGTTGAACGGCTCGTCGAGCACGATCAGGCGGGCATCCTGCAACAGCACGCGCGCGAACAGCGTGCGCTGCATCTGGCCGCCGGACAGCGTGCCGATCGGGCGGTTCTCGAACCCGTTGAGGCCGACCGCGGCCAACGCCGCCCGGATCTTGTCGCGCGCCGCCTTGCCGATGCCGCCGAAGAAGCCGGTCGAGCGCCACAGCCCGGTGCCGACGAAATCGAACACCGAGATCGGAAACGTACGGTCGATGTCGGTGGATTGCGGCAGATAGGCGATGTCGCGGTGCTCGAGCCCGTCGAGATCGATCACGCCCGACAGCGGCTTCAGCACGCCGGCGATGCCGCGCAGCAGCGTCGACTTGCCGGCGCCGTTCGGGCCGATCACCGCGAGCAGCGCGCCCGCCTCGACCGCGCCGTTGAGATGATGCACGGCCGGGTGGCGGTCATAGCCGAGCGTGACGTCGCGGAAGGTGACAAGCGCGCTCATGGTCACCTCATCGCCAGCCAGACGACGCCCCACAGGCAGGCGGAGACCGCGAGCGCCGCGGCCAGCCGGGCCGGCACCGGCATGCGCAGGATCGACCAGGGCGCGGCCTGGGCCGGATGCGCGTGCGGGCCGTGGCTGTGCCCGTGGGGATGGCCGTGGCCGTGATGGTGGTCGTGGGTGTGCGTATGCGCCATGAGAAAACTGTTATATTATAACATAACGCGAGTCTACCAACGAGGAACTCATGGCCGCTCCGCAAAACCGGGAGAGATTCGAGCTGCGCCGGCAGAGTGACAACCTGGTTTACAGCTTTGTCCGGAAAGTCCGCCCCGATGGAACCGCCGGCTACCAGCGCGAGGACCAGGATTTCTGGATCGAGCACCGGCCGGGCTGGGGCTGGGTGGCTTGGGATCCGGCGAGCCAATCCTGCAGCGGCCGCCCCTGGAACGTGCTGCCGGCCGCCCAGGGCGATCATCCGCCGGAAGGCGACTGGGTGAGCCGCAAGGGGGCGAAGTCGTATGTCTACAGCCTCGTCTATGTGGGTTAGGTCGTGTGGACACTTATCGCATCCAAAGGACGATGGCTGCGAGAGTGACGACGGCGCGATAATTTCGAGCGGTCTTTTCGAAGCGGGTTGCAACGCGGCGGAACTGCTTGAGCTTTGAGAAGCAGCATTCGACGAGGTGACGCTGGGCATAGAGGTGCTTGTCCAGCGGGTATTTGAGTGCGCGTGACGGGTTGTTGGGGATGACGGCGAGCGCGCCCTTGGCGGCGATGGCTTGACGCAAATGATCGGCGTCATAGGCCGTATCGGCCATGACGACCTCGGCAGGTAGTCCCTCGATCAATGCGGCAGCTTGCGGTGCATCGCCCTTCTGGCCTGCGGTCAGCGCGAACCGTACGGGACATCCCAAGCCACGAACGGCCATATGTATCTTGGTGCTCAGCCCCCCGCGCGAGCGGCCGATCGCCTGATCTTCAGACCCCCTTTTTTGGCGCCGGCGGCGTGCTGATGTGCCCGGACGATGGTTGAATCGACGATCAGATATTCGAAGTCCGGATCATCGGACATCGCCTCGAAGATCCGCCACCAGACGCCCTTGATGCTCCATCGACTGAAGCGCCGGAACACGCTGTTCCAATCCCCGAACGCCTCCGGGAGATCACGCCAGGGAGAGCCCGTGCGAACAATCCAAAGTACACCTTCCACGAACATCCGATTGTCGCGCCCAGTGGAGCCCTTCTGGTCGGGGCGACCTATAATCAGCGGTGCCATCCGCTCCCAAGCCGCGTCGCTCAATACCAAACGGTCCATCACACCCAAGACTGCCTCCCCAAAAGCAGTCTTGAATCTGATTTGCGCTTAAAAGGGAATCCTTAGAGTCCACACCACCTAGGCGGACGCGGGCTCGCGCGCAGTTCTCTCCAGCGTCGTCGTGGCGAAAGCCAGGCCCCATAACCACCGCATTCGGTGATGAACGGGATCGCGGCCCCAGCGTCGCGCAGCAATACGCGTTTGGGGTCATGGGTCCCGCCCTCGCCGGGACGACGATGAGGATGTTTCTCGATTCAAGGGAGAGACTGGAGCCAGTCTACTGGCACACCGGTGCGGTCAGTTTCGGGTCAGCTGGTCTTGCTGACCAATATCCCCGCTGACCGAGCTCCGCATCGTTTGTCGCGGGAGCACATACGTAGCTCGTCTTGCCAATGCACATGGGCGAGCCAATCGAGAAGATGAGGTTTTCGTAGATGCAATAACTGCCGATCCCGGACGGCAGATCGGTCGGCGGCGAAGTGGAGCCCCCAAAATAGGGCTGTGAAGAAACGCCCGGCGCCCTGTCTTGCGCCGCGGCCGCCTGAAGGGAAATCAAAAGCGTCAGACACGTGACGATGCGGAGCATGGTCCCCTCCGGTCAAAGAATGCCGGCGAAGCGTCGGGCGACTTCCGGCGCGGGAAGCGCACTGGCGACCGCGACGGAATCGCTAGCAGGCTAGTATGACAGCTGCTTTGCAAATTCTCTAAAGGACAGACACGCTCTCGGCTTGAGCCGAGGTCGCGTTTTGGCCCATCGTATCATCTGCTGCGCCTGCGCAGAAGTGGTCGTTGTTGCAGCGAAGCGGGACACGGCTACCAAGCGTCGTCAAGCCTCGCGCGCGTAGCTCTTTAATCTTGCCTCCAGCACCGCGATCACCTGGTCACGGACCGGATCGCGGGAGCCTTTCAGCCAGGCGGCGGCGAGCGGCAGGCGGCCGGCAGCACTCCCACGCTTGAGCCTAAGGGGAACGAAACGCACGCCCGGGATCGCCATTCGCGCGGTCCAGCGCGGCACGATGGCGACGCCGAGCCTTGCTGCGACCATGTTGACGATGGTCTGCTTCTCGTCGGCGATCTCCTGGATGCGCGGCGTCAGCCCGGCCTCGTCGAACAGCTTTGTCGTGAGGTCGTGGCTGTGCGGCCGCGAGCGGCGCTCCGGCACGATCAAGGGCTGATCGGCGATGTCGGGCAACACGATCTGCTTGCGCCGCGCCAGTCTATGCTTGTGCGACAGCGCCACCACGGCGGTCTCCTGCAGCAGCGGAAAAAATTCAATGCGCCGGTCGGGGCGCTCCGGCGGGCGCACGAAAGCGAGATCGAGCGCACCCGACAGCAGTTTTGGAAGCAGCCGGATGGTCTTCTCCTCCAGCAGTTGCACGGCGACGTCCGGATGGGCGGCGCGGAGGTCGCGCAGCAGCGGCGGCAAGAGGCCGGCCGCGGCGCTGTCGATCGCGCCGATCCGGAAGCGCCGCGCCTGCGGCTTGCGCAGCCGCCGGCGAAAGCCATCCTCGATCGCCCCGGCGCGGCCGAGCAGCGCGCGTCCCTCGCGCAGCAGCACAGCGCCGTCCTCGGTCAACGACACCGCGCGCGTGGTGCGTGCGAACAGCCGCACCCCGAGATCCTCCTCGAGCAGCTTGATGTGGCGGCCGAGCGCCGAGGGCATCATCTGCAGGCGCTGCGCGGCACGGCCGAAATGCAGTTCCTCGGCAGCGGCCACGAAGCAGCGCAGCTGGTGCAGTTCCAAAGCGGGTTCCTGTCCGTTTCGATCCGCCGTTGCCGGCTGCGGCGATTATATCATTTTTTTGTATAAACGGTCGCGGATTGAACTGGAAGGGCGTCGGCTTCTAGGCTTCCCAATGGCGCGCGACATGCGCCGTCCCAACAAACAAGACGAACCCTGAGGAAGCCCATGGAAAGCGAGCTTGGCACGCGCGTGTTGCGCAAGATCTCACTGCGCATCGTGCCGTTCATCATGCTGCTGTACTTCGTGGCCTTCATCGACCGCGTCAATATCGGATTCGCGTCGCTGACCATGAACAAGGACATCGGCCTGTCGCCGACCGTCTATGGCTTCGGCGCCGGTATCTTCTTCTGGGGCTACTTCCTGTTCGAGGTGCCCTCCAACATCATCCTGCACAAGATCGGCGCGCGGATCTGGATCGCGCGGGTGATGATCACCTGGGGCCTGGTCTCGGCGGCGATGGCGCTGGTGCAGGGCGCGACCAGCTTCTATGTGCTGCGCTTCCTGCTCGGCGCCGCGGAGGCCGGCTTCTTTCCCGGCATCATCCTCTACCTGTCCTACTGGTTCCCGGCGCGGCAGCGCGCCGCCGTCACTGCGCTGTTCATGGCCGCGGCGCCGCTCTCGACCGTGCTCGGCTCGCCGGTGTCGGGCGCGCTGCTGGAGATGGACGGCCTGTTCGGCTTCAAGGGCTGGCAATGGCTGTTCGTGCTGGAGGCCGTGCCCGCCGTGCTGCTCGGCTTTGTCGTGCTCGGCTTCCTGACCGACCGGCCGGAGCAGGCCCGATGGCTTGCGGATGACGAGCGCGCCTGGCTGGTCAAGACCATGAAGGCCGAGACCGACGGCAAGGCCGCGACCGCGAGCCACAGCATCTGGCGCGGCCTGGCCGACCCGCGCGTGCTGGCGCTGGCGCTGGTTTATTTCGGTACCTCGGCCGGGCTTTATACACTGGGCGTGTGGGCGCCGCAGATCATCAAGGCGTTCGGCCTGTCGTCTCTGCAGGTCGGCTTCCTCAACGCGGTGCCGGCAACCATCGCCGTGATCGCGATGATCCTGTGGGCGCGGCATTCCGACCGCACCGGCGAACGCACCTGGCACGTCGTGATCGCCTGCCTGATCGCGGCGGCGGGACTTGCGCTTGCCGGATTGTGGACCGGCCTTGCCGCCGTGATCGCGGCGCTGACCCTGGTCAATATCGGCATCTCCTCCTCGAAGCCGCCGCTGTGGAGCATGCCGACCATGTTCCTGTCGGGCTCGGCCGCCGCGGCCGGAATCGCCACCATCAACTCGATCGGCAATCTCGGCGGCTTCGTCGGCCCGGCGATGATCGGCTGGATCAAGGAACGCACCGGCAGTTTCGAGGGCGGTCTCTATTTCGTCGCTGGCCTGCTGGTGCTGTCAGCCGTGCTCACGCTGCTGCTGTCGCGCGCGCAGAGCGCGCCCGCACCAACCGGACCTCAACCCAATCCCGTGCGAACCCGCTAACCTCATATCGGAGAGAACCCATGCGTACCCATTCCATCGCCGCCATCCCCGCCGACGGCATCGGCCCCGAAGTGATCTCCGCGGGTGTCCGCGTGCTCCAGGCGCTGGCCAAGCGCAGCGGCGACCTCAGCTTCAACATCAAGACCTTCGACTGGGGCTCGGACTACTACAAGAAGCACGGCGTGATGATGCCGGCCGACGGCCTCGCCGACCTGAAGAACTTCGACGCGATCTATTTCGGCGCGGTCGGCGCGCCCGACGTGCCCGATCACATCACGCTGTGGGGCCTTCGGCTGCCGATCTGCCAGGGCTTCGACCAGTACGCCAATGTGCGGCCGACCAAGATCCTGCCCGGCGTCGCCTCGCCGCTGCGCAATGTCGGCGTCGGCGATCTCGACTGGGTGATCGTGCGCGAGAATTCCGAGGGCGAATATGCCGGGATGGGCGGACGTGCGCACCGCGGCCTGCCGGAAGAGGTCGGCACGGAAGTTGCTGTCTTCACCCGGGTCGGCGTGACGCGGATCATGCGCTACGCGTTCCAGCTCGCGCAGTCGCGGCCGCGCAAATTCCTCACCGTGGTGACCAAGTCGAACGCGCAGCGCCACGGCATGGTGATGTGGGACGAGATCGCCGCCGAAGTGGCCAAGGAATTTCCCGATGTCACCTGGGACAAGATGCTGGTCGACGCCATGACGGTGCGGATGACGCTGCATCCGAAGAGCCTCGACACCATCGTGGCGACCAACCTGCATGCCGACATCCTGTCGGATCTCGCAGGTGCCCTGGCCGGCAGCCTCGGCGTCGCGCCGACTGGCAATATCGATCCGCAGCGCCGCTTCCCCTCGATGTTCGAGCCGATCCACGGCTCGGCCTTCGACATCACCGGCAAGGGCATCGCCAACCCGGTCGCGACCTTCTGGACCGGCGCGCAGATGCTGGAGCATCTCGGCGAAAAGGACGCCGCCGCGCGCCTGATGGCCGCGGTCGAGAAGGTGTGCGCGGCCGGCGTGCTGACACCCGACGTCGGCGGCAAGGCGACGACCAAGGAAGTGACCGACGCCGTGATCGACGCGATCCACGGATCGAATGTGTGAGGGACGGCAGCTTCGCCGCATCACACAGTGAGGCGAGCACGCTGGTCGGGCTCCCTCCCCTCTTGCGGGGGAGGGTTGTGGAGAGGGGCGCACTTGCTCCGCTGATAATTAGTGACGAGGACTGCATACGATCCGGCGAGCAAGTTGACTGAACTTCGCTTACCTCTCGCATCGCTCCCAGGCCACCCCTCACCCCACCCTCTCCCGCAAGGGGAGAGGGAGCCTGACCAAGGTGCCCACCTCACGAAGGCATCGCCGCGCCTGCTTCCGATACCGCAACCGGGGAACAAACCGTGCTACCCGATCTGACCAGACGACACTTCATGACCGTTGGAGGACTATCGATCATGGCCGCGATGACGGGGATACAGCCGGCGGGCGCCGCGCCATGGCGCGACGAGATCCGCGCCGTCGCGTTCGACGTCCAGGGGACGTGCGTCGACTTCTATCAGCCGATCCTGCGTGCGGGGCAGGCCGTCAACGCCGCGAAGGGGCTCGCGCTCGACTGGGCCAAGCTCTCGAGCGAGTGGCGCGATCTTTATCGTGCCGCGCTCGACGACGTGATCGCCGGCAAGCGCCCATGGATTCGGGTCGACCGCATCTATCGCGAGGCGCTGGATGTGCTGCTCGATCGCCACGGCCTCTCGGAGGCCTTCTCGCGCGACGAGCGCGACGACCTGAACACGGTCTGGAGCAAGCTCGACGCATGGCCCGACAGCGTTGAAGGGCTTGCGCGCCTGCGCAACCGGTTCGTGACCTCGACCTTGTCGAATGCCGGCATGGCCGCGGTGGTGGCGGTGGTCAAGCACGCCAAGCTGCCCTTTGACGCCGTGCTGACCGCGGAGCTTGCACGCAGCTACAAGCCGTCACCGTCGGTGTATCAACTCGCCGTCGACTACCTCGGTTTTCCCGCCGACAAGATCCTGATGGTCGCCTGCCACAAATACGACCTGAGGGCGGCGCGCGCCTTCGGCATGCGCACTGCGTTCGTCGCCCGTCCGCTGGAATTCGGGCCGGCGGCGAAGGTCGACGTCGCGCCGGAATCCTGGATCGACCTCCACGCCGACAGCCTTACGCAACTCGCCGACATGCTCGTGCCGACCTAACGACGCGAGGGGCCACTTTTCCGGATCATGCTCCAGGCGCACCCGCCTCGGCGCAATTGGTCAGCCGCGCCGGGACGCCGACCGCGGTGCAGCCCGCCGGCACATCGGACGTGACCAGCGCGCCGGCGCCGACCTTGGCGAAATCGCCGACAGTGAGATCTCCAATCAGCGTTGCGCCGGCGCTGAGCAATACGCCGCGGCCGATCCTCGGCGCGTGGCGCGGGTCATCCTGATGCCGCGCGATGGTGACGTTCTGCAGGATCGTGACCTCGTCGCCGACGGAAGCCAACGCGCCGATGATGATGCCGGTGCCGTGATCGAGGAAAACCGCCGTTCCGATCCGGGCCGACGGGTGAATGCTGATCTGTAACTGGTCCGCCGCCGCACTTTGCATCAACAGCGCAAGATCGGGGCGATCGTGGCGCCACAGCCAGTTCGACACGCGCCAGGCTTGCAGCGCGACGTAGCCCTTGAAGTTGAGGAGCGGCGGCAGCAGGCCCGTGATCGCCGGGTCGCGGCGCACGATGGCAACCAGATCGGTGGCCGCAGCATCGACCAGCGCGGGCTCGGCCGCGAACGCCTCGCGGGCGGTCCGCATGAACTGCGCGCGATCGGCCTCCGCACGGCCGATGCGGCGCCCGATCAGAAAGGCAAGCGCGCCGCCGAGATCGCCCTGATCGAGGATGAACGCAGCCGACGCCTCGAGAAAGCGATCGGCGACAACGGCAGCTTCCGCCTCGCGCCGGATCGCAAACCAGAGATCGTCGGGACTCGCCGTCGCAAATGCCGCCATGATCACCTCATCGCCCGCTTCAGGACGATAGAGTGGGCATGACCACCGCACAATGCAAACCGCCCGCTTGCTTGTCGCAAACGGGCGGCTCGGGCCATCAGGTTCTATGGGGGCACATCGCCTGAAGGCTCAGTGCTTGCCTCGCGGGATCAGCTCTGCGGCGGCTGATCGTTCGGCGGGGTCGGACGGGTCTTGTGCTGCGCCATGAAGGCGTCGAACTCTTCCTTGTCCTTGGCGTGGCGCAGGCGATCGAGGAAGTTCTTGAACTCGACCTGCTCCTCCTCGAGCCGGCGCAGCGTGTCCTGGCGGTATTCGTCGAAGGCGCGGTTGCCGCTGGTGGGCGGGCCGAAGCCGCCGAACGGGAAGCCGCGGCGCTCCATGCGGCTCTTCATCCGCTCCATCTTGTCCTGCATGCGCTCCATCTTGTTCGCCCAGCGATCCTGATCGTAGTGACTCCAACAGGCCATTTTTCTGCTCCCGAGTGTGAAAAAGAGAAGGGCGAGGCCGATCGGCCACCAGATCATGAAGCCGAGGATGATCCCGGCGATCTTCAGGGGATGCCACGGCGTCGCGTAGAAGTGTGGACGGTAGGGCTCTTCGACGGGGCCGCGCCAGCGATTGACATCTGCGGTGTAGGCCATTTCCTTCTCCATCACGGCAATCACGCCGTTGTGAATGTAAATAACATTTACATAGATAGCCGAGCCCTCGGGAAAGTCAAGCAGAGCAGATGACGCACCCCTCGGATTATTTTTGGCTTGGCCGTTGAACCTTATTTCGGTTTGCCCCACGGGCCGGATCTGTCGCCGGCCGGCTCTTCGTCGGCGGCCGCGGTTCCCGGCCTCCGATCGGTGAGGAAGCCAAGGCCGCGCAGATAGATCAGCACTTCCGCTTCGAGCAGATCCTCCGGCGACATCGGCAGCTTGCGCCGCGCGGCATCGCCGCGGCCGAACAGCGAGGCGACGCCGTGCGACATCGACCAGATATGCAGCGCCATCATCATCGCCGGCGGGCGCGGTGTGCCGGGCGGCGCCAGCGCCGCGAGCCGCTCGGCGGCGGCGCGGATGATCGCAAATGCCCGTTCGCTTGCCGCCATCAAGGTCGGATTGGAATCGACCGGCAGGCCGGATTCGAACATCGCGGAGTAGAACGCGGGCTCCTCGCGCGCAAAGGCGAGATAGGCCTTGCCGACCCGCTCGAACGCCGAGATGGTGTCGGGGCGGCCGTCGTCCCAGGCCTGCGTCAAGAGCGCCTCGAACTGCTCGAAGCCGCGCTGCGCGATGCTGGCGATCAGTTCGTCACGGTCGCGGAAGTGGCGGTAGGGCGCGGCGGGGCTGACGCCGGCCATCCGCGCGGCGTCGGCGAAGGTGAAGCCGGCCGGCCCCTTCTTCGAGATCAGGTCGAGGGCTGCCTGCAGCAACGCCTCTTTGAGATTGCCGTGATGATAGCCGCGCTCGGCGCGGCCTTGGTCCTTGCGCCAGCTCATGTGAACGGCTTTTACATGAGCCGGCGGTAAAGGTCACTAGCGGCGGGATCACGGGGTCATCAAGATTAACGGACCGGCAGGCTGAACGCGCGACTAGGCGGGGACGTAGGTCAACCTGATCGTGTTCGCGCCCAGCCGATCGCTTGCCACGAGGCGCAGCGGGGCGCAGGGGCCGGCGAAGAAGGGCTTGCCGCGCCCGAGCACGACGGGCCGGAGGTAGATCTGATATTCATCGATCAGGCCGAGCTCGGTCAGGCGTCCCGCCAGTTCCGGTCCGGCGACTTCGATCTCGCCGTCGAGCCGCGCCTTCAGCCCGCGCACCGCGGCCTCGAGGTCGCCATCGATCAGGGTCGCGTTGGGTCCGACGGACTTCAGCGAGCGCGATACCACCCACTTCGGTTGGCTCCGCCACACGGCGGCATAGTCGCGCTCCTCCGCATCCCAATCCGGGAGGTCGTCGTCCCAATAACGCATCACCTCGTACATGCGGCGGCCGTACAGCATGCCGGTCGTGCCCCGCACCTGCTCGATGAAATGACGAAACAGCCCGGGTTCTCGCGGCATTGGCTGATCGTGATCGACATAGCCGTCGAGCGACTGGTTCAATCCAAAGACGAGCTTCGCCATGGCGCACGATCTCCATCGACCCGAGAACCGAAGTTCGGAAGAAAACGCCTCTCCCGCTGCGAGCGGGAGAGGTGCGTTGAGTTTGCGGCTTTGCCTCCCCTGGGGCGCTATCTTCCCGGGATCGGCAGCACCGGCATGATCTCCACGGCCTCGCCCGGGAAGATCGAAAAGTGCGGGTGGTTCTCGAACAGCTTTGCCGCCGCCTCATGGGTGGGCGCGCGCACCACGGTGAAGCCGGTCATCAGATTGACGATGTCGGTGGTGCCGCCGGCCCCGACCCGCTTGGTCTTGCCGAGCGGCCCGCCCATCTCGACGATCACGTCGTGGTGCTTCTCGACCCAGGCGCCCCACGCGGCCATGCCCTGCTGCTCCTTGGCACGCCGTTCGGCCTCCGGCAGCGCGTTCCAGGCTGCCATGCGCGAACCGGATTTGCCGCCGCCGAGATAGACGGCAAGGAAGGTGTTGCTGCTCATCGTGCTTCTCCGTTGTGGTGGTTTGACGATCGGTTGGTGATACGATGACGCTTTGGAGCGGCATCGCTTCTCGTTTGAGATCTAGCGGAGCGCCTTGCCCCAGCCGCCCTGCGGATGTTCGAAGGTCGCGGCCGCCTGCTGCACTTCCTCGGAGAAATCCGTCATCTCCTGCACCTGGCGGATCTCGATCATCTCGTTGGCGGAGGCCGGGCACTGCTTCGCCCATGCGATCGCCTCGGCGCGCGAGGCGACCTCGATCATCCAGAAGCCGCCGATCACTTCCTTGGCCTCGGTGAACGGACCGTCGATCACCACCGGCAGGCCGGTGTCGAACTTGACCCGCGCGCCTGAGGCCGGCGGATGCAGGCCTTCCAGCGTGATCAGCACGCCGGCATCCTTCAGCGCCTGATTGTATCGCATCATCGCGGCGACCCGTTCGGGGTCGAGCTCGAGTTTGGCCGGCGCGGACTCGTAGCCGAGCGGGATCATCAGCATCATGAAACGCATTGGTCGGACTTCCCTGTCTGTTGAATCGCGTGTGACTCCCCTCGTCATTCCGGGATGCGCAGGCCCGGAATGACGAAATCATTACTTCTTTCCGGCCTGCGCACGCAGGCGCTCTCCCTGCTCGCGCAGCTCGGGCGTCAGCGCCTCGCCGAAATCCTCCGCGGCAAACACCTGGCGGATCTCGATCTCGGAGCCGCCGCCGAACGGCGCGCGCTTCATCCAGTCGATCGCTTCATCGAGCGAGGAGGTCTCGATCAGCCAGAAGCCGCAGACCAGATCGCCGGTCGGGCTGAACGGCCCGTGGCTCACCGTGCTCTGCCCGTCGGCATATTTAACGCGCGCGCCCTTGTTGGTCGGATGCAGGCCCTCGCCGGCCTGCATCACGCCGGCCTTGACCATCTCCTCATTGAACTTGCCCATCGCGGCAAGCAGCTCGGTGCTCGGCATCACACCGGCCTCGGTATCCTTGTTCGCCTTCACGATCACCATGAACTTCATCGTCCTGCTCCGTTGTCTCTGAGCCGATTACAGCACCGGCGCTCGATTGAACGACGATGCAGAGTTTGCGATTCCGACACGGCGTTTGAAATTATTCTCGAGGTCATTGACGCACGCTCCAGGCTAGTCATCGATCGCCTGATAGGCGAGCGTCCAGAAATCGGAGAACACCGCGGGTGGCTGCGGCGAATCCATCATGCGCTGGGTCAGCAGGATTCCGGTCATCGTTTCGCGCGGGTCGGAATACCAGGAGGTGCCATAGCCGCCGTCCCAGCCGTAGCGGCCCGGCACATGACAAAGATCGTCGCGCGCGGTGGCGACCGACAGCCCGAAACCCCAGCCGCGCGACGCACCGAGCAACAGCTCGGAGCCAAGCTGTTGTTCCGGCGTAAGCTGGTTCGAGGTCATCAGTTCCACCGAGGGACGCGACAGAATGCGCTCGGTGCCGAGCCGTCCGCCGTTGAGCATCATCTGTGCGAAGGCGTTGAAATCATCCGCGGTCGACACCAGCCCGGCACTGCCGTTCTCGAACACCGGCGCCGCCGCGTATTTGCCGGTCGCGGGTGCGTCGAACACTTTCAGCGTGCCGGTCGCATGATCGCGCGCATAGCAGGTCGCAAACCGCGACAGCTTGTGCTGCGGCACGTGGAAAGCCGTATCGTTCATGCCGAGCGGCCCGAAGATCCGCTCCTGCAGGAAGCCGGCGAACGAGGTTCCGGCAACACGCGCGATCAGGACGCCGAGGATCTGGCTCCCCGCGTCGTAGAGCCAGCGTTCGCCGGGCTGATAGGCCAGCGGCAGCGTACCGTAGCGGCGCAGCAATTCGTCCGGCGGAAACGACGGAAACACCGGCCCGGGCGCGAAGCCGGCATCCGCGATCGCCATCTGGATCGGATAGCGCGCCGGAAACACCGGGATCATCCCGAGCCCGAGACGGAAGGTCAGAAGGTCGCGCAGCGTGATCGCGCGCCTGGCTGGCACCGTGTCGTGGGTCTCGGATTCGATAGTGCGCAACACACGGCGATCGGCGAGCTCGGGCAGCCAGCGATCGAGGGGATCGTCGAGCTTGAGCCGGCATTCCTCGACCAGGATCATCGCGGCAACCGCCGTCACCGGCTTGGTCATGGAGGCGATGCGGAAGATGGTGTCGCGCTGCATCGGCGGCCCGTCCACCGCCATGCGGCCAAGCACATCGGCATGGATCTCGCCGCGACGGCTGACCAGCGCCACGAGGCCTGGAACGTCGCCAGCATCGACATCGCGCGCCAGCACCTCGCGCATGCGTCCGAGCCGTGCCTGCGACAGGCCGCTGCTTTCACTCGCAATGGACATTTTCCAGGTTTCCTTCGCAGAATTCGTGCTCGCCTGCAACGATCGCGCGAGCGATATCACCGAGGCTGCCTCATCGATCCTGCCTGACGAGTTCGCCGTCCTGATGCGACGGACCGAAATAGACGTCAATGCGCGACACCTTGTCGCCGTCGAACACGAAGAACTCGGTGTTGCGGAAGCTTTTGCCGTCGCGGGCAACGCAGCGATAGGTGACGTAGGCCTCAACGCCGTCGACCATGATGCGCTCGATCTCGTGGCGGCCGATCCAGCCGGAGTCGCGCCAGCACTCGGCGAAATAGCGCGGCTTGTCGATGTTCTCGCCATAGGGCGTCGAGAAGCGGAAATCCTCCGCGAACGCGGCCTCGACGCTCGCGCGGTCATTGGCGAGATAGGCGGCGAAGATCCCGCGGGTGATCTCGGCCCTGTTGCCAGCTGCAGCCATGTCGTCTCCACACAGATGTCGCCCGGGCCCCTCGGCGCGACCGGCGCTCCAGAACCCGGGCTTCAGGGAGATGACGAACGGGGCGGCGCGAAAACGACATCGCGCCGCATTTATTTTCGGGGTCCTGATCGGACCTCAGGTTCCTTTTCAGGTTTCCTTTTCAGTCCTCCTTGGGGAACATGCCGAAATAGGGCTCGGCTTCCTTGAGGACGCGCGCGAAGGACGGCCGCGCCTTCAGCCGCTCGAGATAAACAGCCAGATGCGGATGGCCCTCCCCGATCGGCTCGACCTTGTTGCCGTAGAACAGCGCCGGCGCGGCGGCGCAATCGGCCAGCGAGAAGCGCTCGCCCATCATCCAGCCGCCATGCGCGAGCTGCTGATCCAGGATCGCATAGGAGGTACGGAGTTGGGCCCGCGCCTCGGCGACGCCACGCGGATCCTTGCTGTCCGCCGGACGCAGCCGGTCGCCGACGATCCTCTGCAACGGCAGATGGACATAGAGATCGAGGAAGCGGTCGCGCAGCCGGGTCTGCAACGCAAGCTCCGGGTCGTCAGGAATCAACTTGACGGTGCCGGGATAGTGCCGGTCGAGATATTCGATAACGATGCTCGATTCAGGCACCGCCTCGCCGCGCGCTTCGTCGTGAAGGACAGGAAAGCGGCCGATCGGCGACAGCGCGAGCAGCGCCGCGCGTTCGGCGGGATCGCCGAGATTGACCATGTTCGGCGTGAACGGCGCGCCGTTCTCGTAAAGTGCGACCAGCGCCTTCCAGCAGAACGAGGACAGCGGGTGGTAATGCAGGGTCAGTGACATCAGAACTCCATCATGGGACCAGTAACCGGAGGACGAACCGGAGACCGCCCTGCCGACATCTCGTGCGGCAATTATTTTGGCCGGCGCCAGGCGCCGAGAGCCGGCATCGACGCGACGCGCATTCGTCGCGCGCCGCGAATCGAAGTGCCGGATTGATGCTTGAAGCAGGTCAGCAATATCAACCTTCGTAATGGGTCTATCAGCGTTGCTGAAGAGCACGCGTTGCGATCATCCGCATCAGACCAAAGTTGTCACCGATTTTCGCCCGTAAGATTACGGTGAACATCGCATCACGACTATGGATGATAACGTGCAGATCAGAAGATTACTTCGCAATCTGAGATAGATGCGCGCGCGCCGCGCCGCATTATGCAGTCCGTGCCAAGCCGCAGGCTTTACCGATGCTAAACGGCTCGCTGCAACCTTTCAGTGAGTTGCCGCGATCTGCTTTTCCATCCCGTTTCATTTGACCCCTCACGGAGCCCTGATGTTCAGTTTCAGCAACAAGGCAAACATCGACAATGCGCTGGCGCAAGCCGCAGCGATCGGCAAATCGCAGGCGGTGATCGAGTTCAAGCTCGACGGCACCATCGTTACCGCCAACGAAAACTTCCTGAACACGATGGGCTACTCGCTCGACGAGATCAGGGGCAAGCACCACAGCATGTTCGTCGAGCCGGCGTATCGCGACAGCCACGACTATCGCGCGTTCTGGGCGAGCCTCAACCGCGGCGAATTCCAGGCCGCGCAGTACAAGCGCATTGCCAAGGGCGGCCGCGAGGTCTGGATCCAGGCCTCCTACAATCCGATCCTGGACAAGAACGGCAAGCCGTTCGGTGTCATCAAGTTCGCCACCGACATCACCGCGCAGAAGATCCACAGCATGGAAGACGCCGGCAAGATCGCCGCGATCGGCCGCGCGCAGGCGGTGATTGAGTTCAACATGGACGGCACCATCGTCAACGCCAACGAGAACTTCCTCGGCGCGATGGGTTACTCGTTCGCCGAGATCCAGGGCAAGCATCATAGCATCTTCATGCCGCCGGCCGACTGCGACAGCCCGGCCTATCGCGAATTCTGGGCGCGGCTGAACCGCGGCGAGTTCGCGACCGGCGAGTTCAAGCGGCTCGCCAAGGGCGCCAAGGAGATCTGGATCCTCGCCAGCTACAACCCGATCCTCGACGACCGCGGCAAGCCGTTCAAGGTCGTCAAGTTCGCGACCGACGTCACGCAGCAGAAGCTGAGGGCCGCCGACAATGACGGCCAGATCGACGCGATCGGCAAGTCGCAAGCCGTGATCGAGTTCAACATGGACGGCACCATCCGCACCGCGAACCCGAACTTCCTCGCCGCGATGGGCTATCTGCTCGCCGAGATTCAGGGCAAGCATCACAGCATGTTCGTCGAGCCGGTCGAGGCGAGTTCGGCGGGCTACCGCGAGTTCTGGGGAGCGCTGAACCGCGGCGAGTTCCAGGCCGCCGAATACAAGCGCATCGCCAAGGGCGGCCGCGAGATCTGGATCCAGGCTTCCTACAACCCGATCCTCGATCTCAACGGCAAGCCCTACAAGGTGGTGAAATACGCCACCGACATCACCGCGCAGGCGATCGGCCGCAAGAAAGCCGACAGCGCGCGCGGCCTGATCGAGGCAGTCGCCGCCGGCAGCGAGGAGATGAGCGCCTCGATCCGGGAGATCTCGGAGACCATGACCAAGTCGAAGCAGAACGCCACGGTCGCCACCGGCCGCGTCGAGGCTGCCGACGGGCAGGCGCAGAAGCTCAATGCCGCAGCTCAGGCGATGAGCGGCATTGTCGAGATGATCTCGAGCATCACCGGCCAGATCAACCTGCTCGCGCTCAACGCCACGATCGAATCGGCGCGTGCGGGCGAAGCCGGACGCGGCTTCGCGGTGGTGGCCTCCGAGGTGAAGAGCCTCGCCAACCAGGCCAAGCAGGCGACCGACACGATCTCCTCGGAGATCGATGCGCTGAACTCGATCGCCGCCGAAGTGGTCACCTCGCTGTCCGAGATCAAGGCGGCGATCGCCGGCGTCAACGAATACATCACCTCCACCGCCGCCGCGGTCGAGGAGCAGAGCATCGTGACGCAGGACATGTCGACCAACATGCAGCGCGCCTCCGCCGAGCTCGCGGCGTAGCTGAAACTTCCTCCCCGTCACCCTGAGATGCGAGCGGAGCGAGCCTCGAAGGGTGTACGGCCCGGGCTGGGGGCCGTGCATCCTTCGAGACGCCCGCTGTGCGGGCTCCTCAGGATGACGGGGAGAGAATCATCCGCGCGGCGCCGCCACGTCGGCGCGACAACCGGCTGATGGTCGTCCAGTCCGATCGCAGCAAAGCTTCCTTCTTCCCGCGGCCCTAACCCTTGATCTGGCGCTCTGCCACGATGCCATCTGTAATGCGGTCGAAATGTTCGGACCAGACGAGGACAACAGGTCGCCGGTTGAACGTGTAGCCTGGATAAGCGCCGGCATTGTGCCCATCGATCCGAGGTGCAAGATCATCGCCGGTGGCACTGCCGACATAGAACGAGTCGTCAGCACAGCGAAGCATGTAGACGTAGATGCCCATCGCGATGATCTCGTCATTGTCACATCTGCAGGATGAAGCAACCTACATCGTGGTCAAGAGGAGAATGGAGTAGCCGTTCTCTCATGATCCACTCAAACTTGTCCCGTCGTCCTGAGGTGCGAGCTCAGCGGCGCACTTGCGGCGCTAGGCGAGCCTCGAAGGATGCACGGCCCGGCCGGTGGCCGTGCATCCTTCGAGGCTCGCTGCGCTCGCACCTCAGGGTGACGGGAAACAGGTCCGGTTGACATCACCGGACAAAGGTCGCAGACGGTCGGGACTTGCTGCCCGAACCGACGGACCATCCGATGAATTCCACTTCCCCCAAAGTCGCACTCGTGACCGGCGCCGCGCGCGGCATCGGGCTTGCCGCAGCGAAGCGCTTTCTCGCCGACGGCTGGCGCGTCGCGCTGCTCGACATCGAGGGCGAATTGCTGCGCGCCGCGGTCGCGGCATTGAAGCAGCCCGACACGACGCTGGCGCTGACCTGCGACGTATCGGATGCCGCCGGTGTGACAGCCGCGATCGCGGCGATCACGGACCGCTTCGGCCGGCTCGACGCGCTGGTCAACAACGCCGGCATTGCCGTGTTCACGCCGGTGCTGGAGACTTCCGACGCCGACTGGAACCGGATCATGGCGGTCAACCTCACCGGCCCGTTCCTGTGCACCAAGGCGGCTGCGCCTGTGATGCGCGAGCATGGCGGCGGCGCGATCGTCAACATCACCTCGATCTCGGCGGTGCGCGCCTCGACACTGCGCTCGGCCTACGGCACCAGCAAGGCCGGCCTCGCCCATCTCACCAAGCAGCTCGCGGTCGAGCTCGCCCCGCTCGGCCTCCGCGTCAACGGCGTCGCGCCCGGGCCGGTCGAGACCGCGATGGCCAAGGCCGTGCATACGCCCGAGATCCGCGCCGACTATCACGACGCCATCCCGCTCAACCGCTACGGGCTGGAAGAGGAGCAGGCGGAAGCCATCTTCTTCCTGTGCTCGGATCGCGCCAGCTACATCACCGGCCAGATCCTCGCCGTCGACGGCGGCTTCGACGCCGCCGGCATCGGCCTGCCGACGCTGCGCGGCCAGCGGCGGAATGGGTGAGGCTTCCACGAAGCAGGACAAACACCATCACTGTCACCCTGAGGAGCACGTAGCGCGTCTCGAAGAGTCGACGGCCCGACTGGTGGCCGTGCACCCTTCGAGGCTCGCTCCGCTCGCACCTCAGGGTGACGGAGCTGGCAGCGCGATGGGATTCATCAGCGCCCATTCACCGCAACCATGCGCCAGGCATTCGCCAGCCGGTCGATCCGCGTCAGCGACAGCGGATCGATGACGAAGCGCAGCGCCAATTCCGGCGCGAGGTCGAGCGCGATTGCGAGGATCGCGCGGATGGTGCCGGAGTGCGCGACCAGCACGACGTTGCCGGCCGGCAGGCGAGCCAGCCCTGCCCGCGCCCGCGCGATCTGATCGGCAAAACTTTCGCCGCCGGGCGGCCGGTTGGTCCCCGGTGAATTCCAGAACGCGCGATAGGCCTCCGCGCCGAGCTCGGCCTCGATCTCGCTGTGGCGCCGGCCGGTCCAGTCGCCAAAATCCTGCTCGCGAAAGGCATCATCCGCCGTTGCCGTCAGGCCGAGCTTTGCTGCGGTCTCGCTGGTGCGCCGCGCCGGACTGCACACCGCGACAGCGTCAGCCGGCAGCCGCGCCTGCAGCGCGGCGAAGGCCGCGGCATCGCTGATATCCGCGGGCGCATCCGGCGCATGGATCACGCCGCGCGGACCGTCGACCGGCGCGTGGCGGATCAGCCAGAGATGCGTTTCACTTTCCATCGCCACTCATTCTATTCCGACGCGTTTTCTTCACGCGAGCCGGTCTCCACTTCGCTTGAAAACGCTCTAACCCAGCCGCGCTGCGAGCAACACCAGGATCGCGGTCTCCGCAACCTGCTCTGCCCCGCCAAGCACGTCGCCGGTCTGGCCGCCGATCTGCCGCTTTGCCAGCAGCGCCATGATCAGCGCGCTCGCGCCGGCCGCGATCGCCGCCAGCAGCGCGCTGCCGAAGGGCAGAGCGAGGAGTGCGATCACCAGCGCGATGCCGGCTGCGACCACCGCAATCGTGCCGTCGGGGCGGCCGGCATTGGCCGCGAGCCCATCCTTGCGCGCGTAAGGCAGGCTGATCGCGATCCACGGCAACACGCCGCGGCCGAGCGCATGCGCTGATATCAGGCACTGCACCACCATGCCGTTGGGAAGTGCGGCCAGCGCCGCAAGCCTGGTGGCAAAGCTCACCACCAGCGCCAGCGCGCCATAGGTGCCGAGCCGGCTGTCGCGCATGATCTCGAGCTTGGCCGCTACATCGCGGCCGCCGCCGAATCCGTCGGCGACGTCAGCGAGCCCGTCCTCGTGCAGCGCGCCGGTCAACAGCGCGCCGCCGCCGAGCGCCAGCGCCGCCGCGGCAAGGTCCGGCACGCCGATCGTCCGCAGCAGCAGACAGAACAGGCCGATCGCGGCCCCGATGCCGGCCCCGACCAGGGGGAACAGCCGCTGCGCCCGGGCAAAGCCCTCCGGCCGCGCGCCGTCCGGATGCGGCATCGGCAGCCGGGTCAGAAAGGCGATGGCGGTCCTGAGATCGTCGAGCAACTCACGCATGGTCTTGGTATTCAAAGTCCTGGCCTTCAATTTGCTCTAAAACGCGATGAGGTCAGGTTGGATCGTCATCGCGCTTCAGCTCTCTGTTAGGGCATGATCTCCGCGCAAACGCTACGCGTTTGTCGCGCGGGAAAACCGCTTCACAGCGCTCCGGAACATGCTTTAGTTTGCGGCCCGCTCGACGAGGGAATCGCATGCAGTTCAGTACTCTAGACGACATCCGCAGCTTTTGTCGCGACCTGCCCGAAGGCGACGCGGCGAGCGACGCGGCCGCCACGCTGCGCCAGCAGAACCTGACCAAGCCGCCGGGCAGCCTCGGCCGGCTGGAAGAGGTCGCGATCTGGCTGGCGCGCTGGCAGCGGCGCGAGATCCCCCGGCTCGACCAGATCACGATCGCCGTGTTCGCCGGCAATCACGGCATCGCCGAGCGCGGCGTCTCCGCCTTTCCCTCTGAAGTCACCGCGCAGATGGTGGCGAATTTCGCCGCGGGGGGTGCCGCGATCAACCAGATCGCCAGGCTTGCCGGCGCCGAGCTGCGCGTCGAGCCGCTCGAGCTCGCACGTCCGACCCGCGATTTCACGATGGCGCCGGCGATGGACGGCGCCGATTTCCTCGTCGCCTTCGACACCGGCTGGCGCACGGTGCCGGAGCAATGCGATCTGCTCGCGGTCGGCGAGATGGGCATCGCCAACACCACGGTGGCCGCGACGCTGTGCGCAGCGTTGATGGGCGGGCGCGGCACGCGCTGGGCCGGCCGCGGCACCGGCGTCGACGATGCCGGCCTGCTGCGCAAGCGCACCGTGATCGATACCGCGCTGAAACTGCATCGCAGCCTGCTCGACGATCCGCTCGCCGTCGCCGTCGCGCTCGGCGGCCGCGAGCTCGCGGCCATCATGGGCGCCGTGCTGGCAGCGCGGGCACGATCGATCCCGGTGCTGCTCGACGGCTTCGTCGCGACATCGGCGGTGCTGCCGCTGGCGCGGCTTGCGCCTGATAGCCTCGCGCATTGCCGCGCCGGGCATGTCTCGGCCGAACTCGGCCATCGCCAGCTGCTGCGCGAACTGCAGCTCGCGCCCCTGCTCGATCTCGAGATGCGGCTCGGCGAAGCCTCCGGCGCGGGGGTTGCGATCCTGCTGCTGCGCGCAGCGCTCGCCTGTCATGGCGGCATGGCGACCTTTGCCGAGGCCGGCGTCTCCGGCGCGGGCTGACAAACTGTCGCCGCATGCGCTAGACAAACTGGAGCATGGCGCGAGCCGGAGCGACGCTAACGGAAGGAACCGCCGCATGCGCATCGGCGCGATCTGGAAGATGTCGACGATCTCGACGATCTTGGGGATGGCAGCGCTGCTTGCAGGTGTCTCCGGCGCGCAAGCCGATGTCCGCATCCTCGCCAGCCCCGGCGGGCAGGTCGGCCCGTTCATCGAACTGTTCGACAAGGTGCGGGAGTCCGGCGAGCGCGTGGTGATCGACGGGCCGTGCCTGTCGGCCTGCACACTGGTGCTTTCGATGGTGCCGGGCGATCGCATCTGCGTGACGCGGCGCGCCGTGCTCGGCTTCCACGCCGCGCGCTCGATCGACCGGCGCGGCCGGACCTATGCGGAGCCGGAAGCATCCGAGGCGGTGCTCGAAGCCTACCCACCACCGGTGCGCGGCTGGATCGTGCGCCGCGGCGGCCTGACCTCACGCCTGCTGCTGCTGCGCGGCCGCGAGCTCGCGGCGATCTATCCGCGGTGCAGGTAGGTTGCGACCTTCGCGGCACCGACGACCCAAGCTATCGATCCCGTCATCCTGAGGTGCGAGCCTTGCGGCGCAATTGCGCCGCTGGGCGAGCCTCGAAGGATGCACGGCCCCGATAGCTCAGCCCGCACGTCGCAACAGCCGGGTCGTCGATCCTTCGAGGGCCGCTGAAGAAGCGGCCACCTCAGGATGACGGTCCCGACCGGGTCTCTCGCGGCCTACATCCCTTGCGGGCAGTTCACCATCCAGGGGATGCCGAACTGATCGACGCACATGCCGAAACCCTTGGAGAAGAAGGTCTTGCCGAACGGCATGGTGACCGTGCCGCCTTCGGACAGCGCCTTGAAGCGGCTCGCGGCCTCCGCGGGATCCTCGACCTGCAGCGAGACGTGAAACCCCTGCGGCTTCTGGAAGTGGCCGGGCGGGGCGTCGGAAGCCATGATGATCTCGCCGTCGATCGAGACCCTGGCGTGCATGATCTTGTCCTTCCATCCGGGCGGCGTCTGCATCTCCGGATTGCCCTCGCCGTAGGGATAGGTTTCCTCGATCCGCGCACCGAGAACCTTCTGGTAGAAGTTCAGCGCGGCGCCGCAATTGCCGTCGTAGGAGAGATAGGGGTTGACCTGCATCACATGCTCCCTGGGTAACTATTTTTCCGTGAGTTTCTTCAGATTGGCGAGACCGACCTCGAAATCCTTGCCGATCATGTGATCCAGGTTCATGAACACCTGCATCACCTTCGACATGAAGACGGCCGGACCATACATGGTCCATGTGACGCTGGTCGCATCTCCCTGCGGCAGCATTGTGAACTCGGCGGTGTTGTGGCCCTCGAACGGCTTGAGGAAGTCGAGCTTGATGACGATCTTCGACGGCGCGGACGACTGCAATATCTCCATACGGCCGGTGCCGACATTCTTGTTGCCGTCCCAGGCATAGACCGCCCCCTGCCCGCGCCCGGCGCCGTCATAGGTGCGCTTCATGGCCGGATCCCGGTTCTCGTAGGGCGACCAGACCGTCCACTGCCGGAAATCGTCGATCAATGGAAAGATCCGTTCCGCCGGCGCATTGATGCTGGTCGCACGCGTGACGCGGAATGTGCTCGGCTTGGTCGCCGCGAGGACGAGGATGACGGCAATCGCGACCGCGAGGATGACAGCGATGATGGCAATGGTCTCGAACATGATGGTCTCCACATAGATGAATGAAGAGGATAGCTCAGCGGCGGAACGGAAGCAGCGCGCGCAGATTGCCGTCGCGCAGATAGAGCCCGCCCCACACCATCAGGCCGAGATAGAGCCCGAACAGCGTGTGGCTGAGCAGCGGGCTGCCGATCCGCACATGGGACGCGATCGCACCGCCGAGATAGCCGGTGAGCAGGATGGCGCCGAGGATCGAGGTCGGCGGCACCGAGTACAGCAGCGTGCAGACGATGGTGATGATGCCGAGGCTGCGCGCCAGCGTATCGCTCGCACCAAAGCCCATCTTGTCCATGGTCTCGGTGACGACAGGCAATGGCAACAGCTTGATCGCGCCGTCGAACAGCAGGAAAAGGATTACCACGCCGCTCATGACGCGGCCGGTGACGCGGGCGGGCTTTGAGACTTCGGTGTCGACGATCGTCGGCATGGCGGGCTCCGTAAGGCTTGGTGATGCTCTCTGCCTTCATGACGAACGGAGGAGCGCGGGGCCGACAAGGACGGTGAAGATTTTTTGAGAAGCGCGACGGGAGTTACGAGAGCGACGCACACATTGATCATCTCGCCCGGGGCTTACCCCGCTCCCCGCCCTCCCCCGCAAGGGGGGAGGGAGCCTGACCAGCGTGCTGACCTCACTTGCGCCCGTTCACAAAATTTCAGCGCTTGATAATCCGACGTGAGGAAGCCACCGGCGGAGGGGTTCCCCTTGCGGGAGAGGGTTAGGGAGAGGGGTGCCACACGGGAAGTTTCTCAACGTGCACTCGAACGAGGCACAACCAGCGACCGCTACGTCGCCTTCACATTGCGCGGCTGGCTGTCGCGCATCAGGCGGTCGATATGCATGCGGATATGGGCGGCTTCGGCCGTGGTGTTGGCGAGCGCGATGGCGCGGTCGAAGGTGACGCGGGCCTCCTCGTTGCGGCCGAGCTGCATCAGGAAGGCGCCGCGCACGCCGAAATAATGGAAGTAATTGGAAAGCCGCGGGGCCAGCGGCTCGATCATCTCGAGCGCGGCTTCCGGCCCCTTCACCTTGGAGACCGCAACGGCGCGGTTGAGCGTGATCACCGGCGACGGCTGCATGATCTCGAGCGCGCCGTAGAGCAGGTCGATCTGGGTCCAGTCGGTATCCTCGGGCTTTTCCGCGCGGGCATGAAGCGCGGCGATCGCGGCCTGCACCTGATAGGGCCCGCTGCGGCGATGGCGCATCGCCTTGTCGATCAGCGCCAGCCCCTCGGCGATCAGCTTCTGGTTCCACAGGCTGCGGTCCTGGTCGTCGAGCAGGATGACCTGGCCGTCGGCGTCGAACCGCGCGGCGGCGCGGGCGTGCTGCAACAGCAACAGCGCGGTCAGGCCCATGATCTCCGGCTCGCTCTGGAACAGCCGCAGCAGCAGGCGGGCGAGGCGAATCGCCTCCTCGCACAGCGGCGAGCGGATTTGAGCGGTGTCGCCGCTCGCCGAATAGCCCTCGTTGAAGATCAGATAGATCATCGCGGCGACCGAGACGAGCCGCTCGCTGCGCTCGACCGCGCCCGGCGTCTCGAACGGCACATTGGCGTCGGCGACGCGCGTCTTGGCCCGCGTGATGCGCTGCTCCATCGCGGCTTCCGAGACCAGGAAGGCGCGCGCGATCTGCTTCACCGACAGGCCGGAGACGATGCGCAGCGCGAGCGCGATCTGCTGCGTCGCCGGCAGGTCCTTGTGACAGCAGATGAACAAGAGCCGCAGGATATCGTCGCGGTAATGCGAGCCGTCGAGCCGCTCGGCGAGCTCTTCCTCGGCGTCGCCGAGGTCGGAGATCGCCTGGTCGTCGTCGGGCAACGCCTCCTGCTTCTTGCTGCGCCTGATGTCGTCGATCGCGACATTGCGGCCGACCATGATCAGCCACGCCGCGGGATCGCGCGGCGGGCCGTTCTGCGGCCAGCTCTTCAGCGCCCGCAGGCAGGCATTCTGGAAGGCCTCCTCGGCGGTATCGAGATTGCGGAAGTAGCGCAGCAGGGCGCCAACCGCCTGGGGACGCGCCGACGTCAGCGCGGCATCGATCCAGGCAGTGTCGGTCATGCTCACGCCTTTGCGCTCCCCGGAGTGAAGTAGCCGACCGGGCGGATCTCATAGGTGCCGCCGGGATTGGCCTCGCCGAGGTCGCGCGCGATGTCGAGCACCTCGTCGAGGTTCTTGCCTTCGACCAGATAGAAGCCGAGCAGCTGCTCCTTGGTTTCGGCGAACGGGCCGTCGAGCACCACCGGCGGGTTTTCCTTGCGCAGCGTGGTCGCCGCGGTGGTCGGCAGCAGCCGCGCCACCGGGCCGAGCCGGCCCTGCTTGGCGAGCTTGTCCTGCACGACCGACAATTTCTGCATGACCGAGGCGTCGTGTTCCTTGCTCCAGGAACCGACCATGTCTTCGTCATGATAGCAGAGGATGGCGTACAGCATCGAAAAGGCATCTCCGTTCATTGCAAGAACGAACGATTATGCCCGCTGCCGACAGGCGGAGCGAAAGAAATTTAGGTTCCGGATGTCGGCGATGGATTTGGTCGACGCTTCATGGCGCGCCTCGACCGACTGCGTCTTGGGCCGTGGCGATGGCGCGTCACGCCGTGACCACGACGTTCATGTGCGACTACCAATAGACGCCGTAGCGGGCTGCGATCCGGCGCGCCTTGGCCTCATCGCTCTCCCGGCGGTTGGCGTGGCTCCTGTTGTTGGCCGGGAGGCTTGCAGCCTCGGAGGCTCCGCCAGCTGCGCCTGCGACGGGGCCTGCTGGGCTTCGGCCGGAGCGGGCGCAACAGCCGGTTGCGCCTGAGTGGGCGTATCGGCGTTTGCGAGCACCAGGCCGCGGCTCTGGCCGGCATCGGCGGTGGCGACGGTAGCTGCGATGAAAGCCGCGATCAGGATCAGCTTGCGCATGGAAGTTCTCCCCGGTTGATGGCAGGAGACTAGGGAGCGGGCCATGCCCGCTCTGTGATACATATCACATTGAAATTGGAGGTATCCGGATGGGTAAGGGCGCACTGGCGCTGCTGATCAATGGCGGCTCGGAAAACTGGTCGTCGGCGCGCTGGAAAGCGCGGTTCGACACGGTCTGCCCGGACCGCCGCGTGGTGCTGCTGCCGGATGGCGCGCTCGATCCTGCCGAGGTGCACTATGCCGCGGTGTGGAAGCCGAAGCCGGGCGAGCTCGCGGCGTTCAAGAACCTGCGCGTCATCTTCAACCTCGGCGCCGGCGTCGACGCGCTGATGGCCGACCGCTCGCTGCCCGACGTGCCGTTGGTGCGGGTCGCGGTCGGCGATCTCACGGATCGCATGACCGAATATGTCGTGCTGCATGTGCTGATGCATCACCGCCAGGAGCTCTATCTGCGGGAGTCGCAACGATTGAGGCGCTGGGCGCCGAAATATCAGTGGGCGGCGGGCGCGATCACGGTCGGCATCATGGGGCTCGGCACGCTCGGCGCGGCCTCGGCACAAGCGCTGCGCGCGCTCGGCTTCCGCGTCGTCGGCTGGAGCCGCAGCGCGAAGCGGAACGACGGCATCGCCTGCCACCATGGCACTGAGGGGCTGGACGCGTTCCTGCGCGAGACCAACATCCTGGTCTGCCTGCTGCCGCTGACGCCCGACACGCGGCACGTGCTGAACCGCGACGTGTTTGCGAAACTGAACCGCAACAGCCCGCTCGGCGCACCCGTCATCATCAATGCCGGCCGTGGCGGCTTGCAGAACGAGGAAGACATCCTGCGCGCGCTCGACGACGGCACGCTGGGCGCCGCCTCGCTCGACGTCTACGAGACCGAGCCGCTACCGCAAGACAGCCCGTTCTGGAGCCATCCGAAGGTGGTGCTGACGCCGCACAACGCTGCCGACACCGATGCCGACGAGATCTCGAAATACGTCGCCGAGCAGATCGCGCGCTTCGAGCAAGGTGGCATGCTGGAGAACCTGGTCGATCGCGGACGGGGGTATTGAGGCAGTGTCGTCCCTGCGAAAGCAGGGACCCATAACCACCGATGCTTATTGACGCGCGATAGTGGAACGACGAGTCTGTTTCACTACACCGGCCGCGGGGTATGGGTCCCTGCTTTCGCAGGGACGACCACGTTGATGGAGCAGCGCTTCGCTGGCGAAGCACAACTCTCGGCGAGGGCTTCACCCCATCTCGGCAACGATCTCCGCGAGCCGGTCGTAGGCGGGCTCTACGCCCTTGTCGATGCCGGAATTGAGGTGGCCATCGCGGGCCTCCTTCGTCGGATGCTTGATCGTGGTGGTCAGCGTTGTGGTGCCGCCTTCCTCGACGAAGGTCGAGGTGACCAGATATTCGTCGCTGGTGAAGCCCGGCATCGCAAAGGTCTCGCCGAATGTCAGCCGCTCCGGACGCACCACTTCGCGATAGGTGCCGGTGAGGATGTGCTCGACGCCGTCGGACGACCGGAATACGAACCGATAGGCCCCGCCGACGCGCAGGTCGATCTCGCACACCGGCATTGTGAGCTGCTCGCAGCCGAGCCAACGCACCAGATATTCCGGCTTGGTCATCGCATCGAACACGAAACGCCGCGGCGCATCGAATTGCCGCGTCATCGCGATCTCGAAATCCGACGGGGTCGTGACTTTCAGTTTCCTATCTGCGCGTGCGTCCACGTGGCTTCTCCTTCCTTACTCTGACTTTACGGTTGCTGCGCGGCGGGGCCTTCGCGGCCTCCTCCGCCTTCATCTCCTCGAGAAGGCCGTCGAGGCGGTTGAAGCTCTCGTCCCAGAAGCGGCGGAAATTCCCGAGCCAGCCGTCGACCTGCTTGAACGAGGCGGGCGCGATGCGGCACGGCCGCCACTGCGCCTCGCGCCCACGCGCGATCAACCCGGCATGCTCCAGCACCTTCAGGTGTTTGGAGATCGCCGGCAGGCTCATGTCGAACGGCTTTGCCAGCTCCATCACCGAGGTCTCGCCGAGCGCGAGCCGCGCCAGGATCGCGCGCCGGGTCGGATCGGCCAGTGCCGCGAAGGTCGAAGTGAGGGGATCGAGCGGCATGTACTTAGCCCATCGGTTAAATAACCCATGGGTTAAATATGACCGATCGGCGGTCGCGTCAACGGCCAATTTTGGCCGCTGACGCGGGTGTGAACCGTTCAGGATGTCTTGCGCGCGAAAGTGACGTGCGTGGCGTTCGGGCTCGCGACATGCGAGACGACGGCATACCCGAGCGCAGGCAGATCGAGGCCCGCGAACAGATTCTCGCCCGAGCCCAGCAGCGCCGGCGACAACGCCAATTGCAGCTCGTCGAGCAAACGCGCTTGCAGGAACTGGCGCACCAGCGAAACGCCGCCGCCGACCCTGATGTCCTTGCCCTGCGCAACATCGCGCGCGCGCTCGAGCGCTTCGGCAATACCTGATGTCACGAAGTGGAACGTCGTCCCGCCTTCCATCTCGATGTCAGGCCGCGCGTGATGGGTCAGCACGAACACCGGCGTGTGATACGGCGGATTGGCGCCCCACCAGCCTTTCCAGGCATGATCCGGCCATGGCCCGCGGATCGGGCCGAACATGTTACGGCCCAAAATCCAGGCGCCGATATTTTCCATCGATTTGCGCGCGATCTCGTCATCGAGACCGGTGCTGCCGCCATCCTGGCCGAACGTCTGGCGAAACGTCCGCGTCCCGAGGAACCAGGCAGGCAGCGCCATGCCACCTTCGCCGAATGGATTTTCGAGGCTCTGCCGCGGCGCTGCGCCAAATCCGTCGATCGAGACCGAGAATGCTGAAGTCCTGACTTTTCCCATGATATTCCACTTCCGTAGGTTGAGGGACCTTACGGAAGACGGGCGGGAAAAACAGCGCCCGACATTTGATGCCGAAGAAATTTCGCCGCTTCTATTTGGCCGCGCACAGCACGTCGAGGGCGCCTTTCACGATCGCCTCGAGTTCCCCGCGCGGCACGCGGGCGCGGGCACGGATCGCGATGGTGTGGATGGTCGCTGAGGCGAGATGCGCCAGCGACGCGGGATCGGCGCCCTCAGGGAGCTCGCCGCGCTCCTTGGCATGGCGGAAGCAGATGCCGAACGCCTTGTCGAGCTCGGTCAGGCCCTCCACCACCATTGTGCGGATGCCCGGATCCGACACCGCCTCGGAGGCTGCCGTCATCACCGTGAAGCAGCCGCGCGGGCCGGACTCGCCGGAGAGATAGATGTCGAGCGCGATCCGGTAGATGCGCTCGAGCCGCTCGCGCAGCGGCGCATCGGCGCGGAAGATATCGACCATCGCCGCGCGCGCGTCATCGCGGTAGCGCTGGTAGCTCTTGATGTAGAGCTCGCGCTTGTCGCCGAACGCGCCATAGAGGCTCGGCCGGTTCATGCCGGTCGCAGCGCTGAGATCATCGAGCGAGGTCGCGGCGAAGCCATCGCGACGGAACAGATCGAGCGCCTTGCCGAGCGCGACCTCGGGCTCATAGGCGCGCGGCCGCCCGCGGCGCTTCGGCGCGACCGGAGCCTCGATTTTGGCAGCAGATGGCGGCTTCTTACTTTTTTGTACCATTTCGCACTTAAATCCTTGACCGCATCAATATTATCCAGGACAGTACAAAAATCAACAAGGCCGGGACATCCGCGCCAGACCGCCCCAAGGAGGCACCAATGGACCTTTATTTCTCGCCGCTCGCCTGCTCGATGGCGACCCGTGTCGCGCTCTATGAAGCCGGCCAGCCGGCCAACTATCTCGAGGTCGATCCGAAGACCAAGCAGGTGCGCAACGACGGCTCCGACTTCAACAAGGTCAACCCGCTCGGGCTGGTGCCGACGCTGCGCACCGACGACGGCGTGGTGCTGACCGAGAACGCGGCGATCCTGCAATATGTCGCCGACCAGTTCCCGCGGGCCGGCCTCGGCACCGCGTCGAACGCCGAGCGGTCAAAGCTGCATCAATGGCTGTGCTTCATCGGCACCGAGCTACACAAGGGCCTGTTCCTGCCGCTGCTCGACAAGAAGGCGCCGCCGGACGCCAAGGCCTACGCGCTGGAAAAATACGTGTCGCGGCTCGACTATGTCGAGGATCATCTGAAAGGCCGCGAGTATTTGCTCGATCATTTCAGCGTCGCTGACGCCTATCTCGTCACGGTCATCAACTGGACCATGGCGACGCCGCCGATCGAGCTCGCGAAATGGCCGGCCCTGAAGGCCTATTACGAGCGCCTGCGAACCCGGCCGTCGGTTGCCAAGGCGGTCGCGGAAGAGTTCGAGCTCTACAAGGCCGAGATCGCGCGCCACAAGGCCGCGGCGTAAGGCGGTTTCTTACCATGCGTCGTCCCGGCCTTCGCCGGGACGACAACTAAAGCGCGATGAGATTAGGTTGAGCTGGAACGGCGTCGAAAGTTCACCTCTCCCTTGGGAGAGGTCGATTTGCGCAGCAAATCGGGTGAGGGGTCACGGTCTATCGAGAGAGCAGGAGCCCTCACCCGGATTGCTTCGCAATCCGACCTCTCCCCGGCGGGGAGAGGTGAACCGAAAACGCGGCGGGCCGATTCAACCAAAACTCATCCCGCCTCAGAACGGTTCCTGGCCCAACCCCGGCACATCGGCCGGACGCGGGCCGGGAGCCGGCCAGTGGAAGCGGCGATCCTTCTCCGTGATCGCGATGTCGTTGATCGAGGCCTCGCGGCGGCGCATCAGGCCGTGCTCGTCGAACTCCCACTGCTCGTTGCCGTAGGAGCGAAACCAGTTGCCGGCGGCGTCGTGCCATTCGTACTGGAAGCGCACCGCGATGCGGTTGCCGTCGAACGCCCAGAGATCCTTGATCAGACGATACTCCCGCTCCTTTTCCCATTTGCGGGTCAGGAAGGCGACGATCGCCTCGCGGCCCTCAAACACCTCGGCACGATTGCGCCAGCGGCTGTCCTCGGTATAGGCGCCGGCAACCCGAACGGGGTCGCGCGAATTCCAGGCATCTTCCGCCGTGCGCGCCTTCTGCGCGGCGGTCTCGCGGGTGAAAGGCGGCAGTGGCGGGCGTGACATCGGCGATCCCTCGCGGTTGTTTTGTCACGCGCAAATCTATCGTCGCCGGATGAAGAGTCGATGGGGCATTCCCTATCACCCGATAGCTAGGCCAGATCGGCCTTCATCAGTGCGCGGATGGACTTCGGAATCGGCTGTGCCCTGCCCTGACTGACGAAGGCGACGCGCACCTGCGCCTTCACAAGCACGTCATCGCCGCGCCTAACCTCCTGCGCGAGCATGATGGATGCGCCCTTCACCGCGATCGGCCAGGTCACGACGTCGAGCATGTCGTCCATCCGCGCGGGCTTGAGGAAGTCCAGCGTCATCGAGCGCACGACAAAGGCGAAGCCGCCGGTCTCCTCCTGCGCCTCCTCGAACAGCGCGTTCTGTTCGGCGCCCATCAATCGGAGATGATTGGTGCGCCCGCGCTCCATGAAGCGCAAATAGTTGGCGTGGTAGACGATGCCGGAAAAATCGGTGTCCTCGTAATAGACACGGACCTGCATATGGTGTCGGCCATCGCGGATCGCGCCGTCGATATGGGGTAAGGTCAATTGCGGCCCCTCGATCGCTCTCGGAAAGACAATCGTTTTGCGCAAATTGCCCGATCACGCAAGCGCGATCAGGACACCACCGGCCCCTTTGCGCCGAGCGTGACCTGCACGATCTCGGGCGGCACGCCGAGGCGGAACGGCATGATGCTGCAGCCGAGGCCGCCGGAGACGACGACGTCGCATTTCAGCTTGAAATGGCCGTAGGCGAGCCGCATGCCGTGCTTCACCGGCACCGCCGGCGACCAGCCGAGCAGCCGGATCTGGCCGCCATGGGTGTGGCCGGACAGCTGCAGCGCGACGCGTGAGGGCACGCGGAGCGCGACGTCGGGCTCATGCGCGAGCAGGATCACCGGCGCATCATCGGTGACTTTTGCAAGCGTCGCGTTGAGATCGTCGACCCCGATGCGCCGGACCTCGCGATAGCGCCGCGCCGGCAGATAGGCGAGCTGGTCGCCGAGGCCGGCGAGCCAGAACGGGCGGTTATCCTTGACGAGCCGCACCGCATCGTTCTCGTAGACCGGAATGCCGACGCGCTCCAGCGCACGGCGCGCGACGGGTGTGCCCTGCCCCAGGCGCTGCACCGTCTTGTCTTCCCAATAATCGTGATTGCCGAGCACAGCATGGACGCCGAGCGGCGCCTTCAGGTCCTTGAGCACCGCGGCCCATTCGGAGGCCGGAATGAAGCGGGTGACGTGGCGCAGCCCCGCCACATAGTCGCCGAGCAGCACGATGATGTCGGGGTTCAGCGCGTTGGTGCGCTCGACGATCTCGGCGATGCGATCGAGCGACATCCATGGATCGCAGGCGTGAATGTCGGCGATCGCGGCGATCTTGAGCGGAAAGTCCGAAGGCCAATGCCGCGGCGACAGATCGTAGCGCGCCAGCGTGAGCCGGACGACCGGCTCGCTCAGGCCGTAGGCCCCGGTCGAGGCGGTGGCGGCGGTCATTCCGCCGGCGGTGCGCAGAAAATGTCGACGTGAAATCATGGACGCTTGATCGGTGATGCCTGGTCCATGATAGGCCCTTTGATTGGAGCGAAATTGGGCCGCGTTTGTGCAGACGGCCTGCAGAGACGTCGCAATGGTTAGCGGGCAAGGTTACCGTGCAGCGCGATGCGCTGCGTCAACACGTCTGTTCACGTCTTCGAGAGCGAGGAGGCTCAGTCTTCATCGTCATTGCCGCCGAACAGGCCGAACTGCGAGGGATCGCGGTTCGGCTCGGCAAGGCCGAGATGGCGGAAGGCATGTGAGGTCAGCAGTCTTCCGCGCGGGGTGCGCTGCAAATAGCCGCACTGGATCAGATAGGGCTCGATGATGTCTTCGATCGCATCGCGTGGCTCGGATAGCGCGGCCGCCATGGTCTCGACGCCGACCGGACCGCCGCCATAGTTCAAGGCAATGGTGGTGAGATAGCGCCGGTCCATCGCATCGAGCCCGGCGCTGTCAACCTCGAGCGCACTCAGCGCACGATCGGCGATGCCGCGATCGATGGCGTCGGCATCGGCCGCGGACGCAAAGTCGCGCACGCGGCGCAAAAGGCGGCCGGCGATGCGCGGCGTGCCGCGGGCGCGGCGCGCGATCTCGTTGGCGCCATCGGGGCTCATGCCGATGTTCAGCACGCGGGCGCCGCGGGTCACGATCTTTTCCAACTCTTCCTCGGTGTAGAAATTGAGCCGGATCGGAATGCCGAAGCGGTCGCGCAGCGGATTGGTCAGCAGGCCTGCGCGCGTCGTCGCGCCGACCAGCGTGAATTTCGACAGCTCGATCTTGACCGAACGCGCCGCGGGTCCTTCGCCGATGATCAGATCGAGCTGAAAATCCTCCATCGCGGGATAGAGCACTTCCTCGACCGCCGGGCTCAGGCGATGGATCTCGTCGATGAACAGCACGTCGCGCTCTTCCAGATTGGTGAGCAGCGCCGCGAGATCGCCGGCCTTGGCGATCACAGGACCGGAGGTGGCGCGGAAGCCGACACCGAGCTCGCGCGCGACGATCTGCGCCAGCGTGGTCTTGCCGAGACCCGGGGGGCCGACGAACAGCACGTGATCGAGCGCCTCGCCGCGCTTCTTCGCCGCCTCGATGAAGATCGAGAGATTCTTCCGCGCCTGCGCCTGGCCGACGAACTCCGTCAGCGACTGCGGGCGCATCGCGGTGTCGCCGACATCGTCGGAGCGGCGTTCGGGCGTGACCATGCGCGAGGGCGTATTCACTTCGACAATTCCTTCAGGCCCAGCCGGATCAGCTGCGCGGTCTCGGCCTTCTCACCGGCGCTGCGGGAGGCGGCGGCGATCGCGGCGGCGGCCTGCGGCTGGCCGTAGCCGAGATTGACCAGCGCGGAGATCGCGTCGGTGACTGGGCGCGGCGCGCGGTTGTTGTCGATCGCGCCGGACAGGTGCACCACCGCGGGATCGACATCGGCAAAGCCCGGCGCCTTGTCCTTCAATTCGCTGACGATGCGCTCGGCCACTTTGGGTCCGACGCCCGGCGTGCGCGCCACCGCCGCCTTGTCGCGCAGCGCGATGGCATTGGCGAGATCGGTCGGCGGCAACGTGCTGAGCACCGCGAGCGCGACCTTGGCGCCGACGCCCTGCACGGTCTGCAACAGGCGAAACCACTCACGCTCGAGATCGCTGCGGAAGCCGAACAGCTTGATCTGGTCCTCGCGGACATAGGTCTCGATCGAAAGCACGGCCGCGGCGCCCGGCTGTGGCAGCGCCTGCAGCGTACGGCTCGCGCAATGCACCTGATAGCCGACGCCGCCAACGTCGAGGATCACGTAATCCTCGCCGTAGGAATCGATCAGGCCCTTGAGCTTGCCGATCATAGGCTCGCCACCCTGAGCCGAAGCGCGGTGCTCTGGCGGTGATGGGCGTGGGTGATCGCGACCGCGAGCGCGTCAGCGGCGTCTGCGGACGGCGGCTCGGCTTTCGGCAGCAGTATCTTCAGCATCACCTGGATCTGGTTCTTCTCGGCATGTCCGGCGCCGACCACGGTCTTCTTGACCTGGTTCGGCGCGTATTCGGCGACCGAGATACCGAACATTGCGGGCGCCAGCATGGCGACGCCACGCGCCTGGCCGAGTTTCAGCGTGGCAACGCCGTCCTTGTTGACGAAGGTCTGCTCGACCGCGGCCTCCGCCGGTCGGTAGTGGCCGAGCACGGCGGCCAGCCCCTCATGGATCGCGAGCAGCCGGCTCGCCAGCGGCAGATCGTCCGGCGGCTCGACCGAACCGCAGCCGATATAGACCAGACGGTTGCCCTCGGTCTCGATCACGCCCCAGCCGGTGCGGCGGAGACCCGGATCGATACCGATGATGCGGACGGGAGAGCGAATCGGCTGCGATGTCATGGGGTAGTGATACCGCCTGGGCCGGGAGAACGAAACACAAACGGAGGTTCGTCCCCTGCCGAGGTCGTTGTGCTCGGCCGCGCTCGTCATCCCATTCTTGCTTGTCATCCCCGGCAAAAGCGGGGGTATCCAGTACGCTGCGGCCTCGCGAATCAAACGACGGTCTCTGGAATACCGGATCGCCCGGATCGAACCGGGCGATGACAGCGGAGTTCGGGGCGATGAACGGGCGCTTACCCGCCCATCTTCGCGAGCAGCGCGTCGGACACCTCGAAATTGGCGTACACGTTCTGCACGTCGTCGTGCTCGTTGAGCAGGTCCATCAGCTTCAGCAGCTTTTCGCCGGTCTCGTCGTCGACCGCGACGGTGTTCTGCGGCTTCCAGGTCAGCGCCGCCTTGCGCGGCTCGCCGAACTTCGCTTCCAGCGCCTTTGCAACTTCGCGGAAGGTCTCCTGCGAGGCGTAGACCTCGTGACCGGCTTCGCTCGAGACCACGTCGTCGGCGCCGGCCTCGATCGCGGCGTCCAGCATGGCGTCGTCGGAGGCGACCTTGGCGTCGTATTCGATGATGCCGGTGTGATCGAACATGAAGGCGACCGAACCGGTTTCGCCGAGATTGCCGCCCGACTTGGTAAAGAAGGAGCGGATATCGGAGGCGGCGCGGTTGCGGTTGTCGGTCAGCGCCTCGACGATGACGGCGACGCCGCCGGGGCCATAGCCCTCGTAGCGGATCTCGTCATAGTGCTCGCCCTCACCGCCGATCGCCTTCTTGATGGCGCGGTCGATATTGTCCTTTGGCATGTTCTCGGCGCGGGCGGCGACCACGGCGGCGCGCAGCCGCGGGTTCATCGCCGGGTCCGGGGTGCCGAGCTTGGCCGCCACGGTGATTTCGCGGGCCAGCTTGCCGAAAAGCTTCGACTTCTGGGCATCCTGCCGGCCCTTGCGGTGCATGATGTTCTTGAATTGGGAATGGCCGGCCATGCGACGTCTCTTCGAGCGTAGGGTCTGAACAGGGGTGGAAAACGCGGCCTTATAGGCCCCTGGCGGTCAAAATCAAAGGTCGGCAGGGGCCGTCCGGCGGGGGAATACTACCGCATGCCGGAATATGAGGCACTTGTTAACCACGACTTCATGCCCGGATGCGAGGATCACCCCGTCCCGCCGCAACTTTCCAAGAGCCCCCATCCCCATGGCGTTCGGTTTGTTTCGAAAGAAAGTGCCGGAGCCGGCCGCGCCTGCCGCCGCGCCGCAGGTTCCGACCGCGGCTGATGTCTCGACCGAGATTGATTCGGCCAAGGATTCGTCAAAGGAAATCCTGGAACTGCTGGAACTCGAGCTGGGCGCGATGATCCGCCAGCTCGAGCGCGCCGCGGGCTCGGTGGCCGACGGCGCCGAGGCGACGGCAGCCAAGCTCGCGACCATCCGCGCCCGCACCGACGCGCTGACCGGCCGCAGCAGCGATGCGCAGAGCACCGCGACGACGTTCTCCGAAGCCGCCGACCGGTTCACCCATTCCGCCGAAGGCATCGGCGCGCAGGTGCGCAGCGCGAGCCAACTCGCCGACGACGCCGCGGCCGCGGCGCGCGAGGCCACCGCCAATGTCGATCGCTTGCGCGAATCCTCGGCGGCGATCGGCAATGTCGTCAATCTGATCGCGCAGATCGCGCGGCAGACCACGCTGCTGGCGCTCAACTCGACGATCGAGGCGGCGCGCGCCGGCGCCGCCGGCAAGGGTTTTGCGGTGGTCGCCACCGAGGTCAAGGCGCTGGCGGTGCAGACCCAGAGCGCAACCGAAGAGATCACCCGCAAGATCGAGGCGTTGCAGAAGGACGCCACCGGATCGGCGGACGCCGTCCACCGCATCTCGCAGGCGATCGAAAAGATCCGACCGGTGTTCGCGAACGTCAACGGCGCGGTCGCCGAGCAGAACCAGATCACCGGCGAGATGGGCCAGAACGCGGCCTCCGCCTCCCATTTCATCGTCTCGGTCGGCACCAGCGCCGGCGAAATCGACTCGGCAACGCGCGAAGCCGCCGTGCATGGCGACAATGTCGCCAAGGCCGGCAAGGCGGTGACCGGCTTCGCCCAGAAGCTGAAGGCGCGCTGCGCGGTCCTGCTGCGCCAGGACGAGCGCGGCGATCCGCGCAAGAACGAGCGCCTGCCGTGCAGCCTCACGATCGAGATCACGACCGCGCGCGGCACGGTCACCGCGCCGGTCTACGAGATCGCGATGGACGGCATCCTGATCGGCGGGCCGGATGCCGAGAGGCTGCCGACCCATGAGACCCTGAGCGCGACCTTGCAGGATATCGGCGCCTGCCGGATCAGGATCGGCGAGCGCTCCAAGGCAGGCAGCCAGGCGCGCTTCGAGGTGGCGACCGCCGCGCTGCGCGAGAAGATCGAAGACCGGATGTGGGCGATTCACGAGGAGAATGCCGAACTCGTCACCCGCGCGATGGAAGCGGGTCGCACGCTGAGCAGGCTCTTCGAGGACGGACTGGCAAGCGGCGCGATCACGATCGCCGACATGTTCGACACCGACTATGTCGAGATATCAGGCACCAACCCGGTGCAGTATCGCACCAAAATGCTGGATTGGGCGGATCGCTCGCTGCCCGCTCTGCTCGAGGCGTTCCTCGCCAAGGACAAGCGCCTGGCGTTCTGCGCCACCGTCGACCGGAACGGCTACCTGCCGGTCCATAACAAGATCTACTCGCAGCCGCAGCGGCCGGGCGACGTGGCCTACAACACCGCCAATTGCCGCAATCGTCGTATCTTCAACGATCCCGCGGGCCTCGCCGCCGCGCAAAATCAGCGCGCCTATTTGGTTCAAAGCTATGCGCGCGACATGGGCAATGGCACCACGGTGATGATGCGCGAGATCGACGTGCCGATCCGCGTCCGCGGCCGGCACTGGGGCGCCTTCCGCACCGCCTACAAGCTTTGATGACTTCGTAGCATGGATGCAGCGAAGCGTAATCCGGGACAGGTATTCCCACGAGCAGGAATCCCGGATTTCGCTGCGCTGCATCCGGGCTACGCAGTGCGCGCTCAGGCAAGACCGTCGGCCCGAATCACGTTTTAGTTTTCGAAATGGGAATGTTGCGGCGGGCCAGCGGACCGCTCTGATGGAGGAAGTGCTGACATGTCGGCGGCGCAGCTTGCAGTGCTGGATACGTCATCGAACCGGACACTGGCCGAACGGCTGGTCGACCAGCTCGCCGACCGGATCGGCGGCCTCGGGGTCGAGCTTGCCGACATCGCCGGCAACGTCCAGGAGGTCGCGAACCGCGTCACCAACCAGTCGGAGCGGTTCCATCATTTGCAGGAGACCGCCGAGATCATGGTCTCGGCCAATCACGACATCGCGGGTGCTTCGCAGGCGGTGCAAACGACCGCAGCCGCCGCGGTTGGCCAGATCGCTGAATCGCGCAACGCGGTCGAGACGGCGGTCAGCCATATCGCAGAGCTCGTCGCAGCGGTCGGACGGATCGAGGCGCGGCTCGCCGCGGTCGGTTCCGCGCTGAGCCAGGTCGCCAAGGTCTCCGGTTCGATCGAGGCGATCGCCAAGCAGACCAACCTGCTGGCGCTCAACGCCACGATCGAGGCCGCGCGCGCCGGCAATGCCGGCCGCGGCTTTGCCGTGGTCGCGAGCGAGGTGAAGAACCTTGCCGAGGCGACCCGCCAGGCGACGCATCAGATTTCCGACACCGTACGCGACCTCGACGGCCAGATCGGCAGCCTGATCGGCGAGAGCAGCGACGCCTCGCTGCGCGCCAAGAGCGCCGGCGAAGGCGCCCGGCAGATCTCCGGCATCATCATGCGCGTGCAGGAGGGCTTCTCATCGGTCGGCACCGAGATCGACAGCGTGGCGCGCGCTGCAACCTCCAATCTCGGTCATTGCGACACCGTAATCGCCGAGCTGAACGAGCTCGCCAAGGGCGTCGATCTGTCCTCGCGCGACCTCAAGCACGCCGACGGCCGCGTCGCAAAGCTGCTCGAGCTGTCCGAGAGCCTGATCGTGACCATCGCCGACAGCGGCGTCGAGACCAGCGATGCGCCGCTGATCCGCGTCGTGATCGACACCGCGAAACAGATCTCGGAGCTGTTCGAGCATGCGATCGCGCGCGGCGAGATCACGCTCGCGCAGCTGATGGACGAGAATTATCGCGAGATCGCGGGCACCAATCCGAAGCAATATCTGACCGACTATGTCAGCTTCACCGACCGCGTGCTGCCGGCCATCCAGGATCCGATCCAGAAGACCGATCCGCGCATCGTGTTCTGCGTCGCCTGGGCGCGGAGCGGCTATCTGCCGACCCACAATCCGAACTACCGGCTGCCGCAGGGTCCGGACCCGGTGTGGAACAACGCCAATTGCCGCAACCGCCGGCTGTTCAACGACCGCGCGGTGAGCAAGGTCGCGGCCAATACCAAGCCGTTCCTGCTGCAGACCTATCGCCGCGACATGGGCGGCGGCAAATTCGTGTTGATGAAGGACGTGTCGTCGCCGATCTTCGTGAACGGCCGCCACTGGGGCGCGTTCCGGATGGGCTTCCGGCAGGGCTAGGCTCGTTGTTTGGACGCGTTTTCTTCACGCACACCGGAATCCACTTCGCTCGAAACGCCTTGGCTATTCCGGCAATCCTGCGTCGCGCAGTGCGGCGCCGATCTTGTCACGCAGCGCGGCATCGCGCACCGGAAACGCCTCGCTGACATGCGAGGTGCGGAAGCCCGGATGCACCCGCAACAAACGAGCGATCGCCTTTCTCGCCTCCCCCGCATCGCCCGCGCGGATCGCGTTGATGATGAAGGCACCCAACGAATGGGCATTGGTGTTGAAGCGCAACGACCGTCTGGCAACCTTGCATCCCTCCTCATAACGTTCGAGCCAGAAGTAGGCGTGCGCCATGCCGATCCAGGCGCTGACGCGCAAGGGATCGAGCGGACTAAGCCGGATCATGTAGTCGAAGCTCTCGATGGCCCGTTCGGTCTCGCCGCACATCAGCGAGACCCAGCCGCGCGAATACCAGGCGAATCCAAGATTGGGATTCAGTGTGATTGCCTCCTCGACCATCGACGAGCCGAGGTCGTAGTCATGCCCGAGATAGGTCAGCGCGTGGCCGGCCGTCGACTGCACGAACGCATCCTCCTCGCCGAGTCGCGACGCCAACCGTGCGTGCTTGACGGCCTCGAACCGCTCCGGGCCGTCGAGCGGCGAGCCGGTGGTGGCCTGCCGGGCCATCCAGGTCCACGCCAGCATTGCATGCGCCGCGGCGAACTGCGGATCGAGCTCGATCGCGTACTTGAACAGCTTGTAGGCATCGGCGAGCGAGGCGCGCTGATGAATCAGCGCCATGCCTCGCAGGTAGAGGTCGTAGCTGTCCAGCTTGTCCGTCGGCTTCTGCCTGACACGCTCGAACTCGGCCTGTTCGAGCCTCGGCGCGATCAGGCCGACCACGTTTGAGGTGACCTTGTCCTGCAAGCCAAAGACATCCTCGAGGTCGCCATCGAAACGGTCGGCCCAGATATGGTTGCCGGTCGTCGCCTCGATCAGCTGACCGGTGATGCGGACACGGTTGCCGGCCTTGCGCACGCTGCCTTCGAGCACATAGCGCACGCCGAGCTCCTGGCCGACCCGCTTGATATCGACGGATTTGCCCTTGTAGGCGAAGCTCGAATTGCGCGCGATGACGAACAGCGATTTGAACCGCGACAGCGCCGTGATGATCTCCTCGACCATGCCGTCGGCAAAATAATCCTGCTCGCGATCCCCGCTCATGTTGTCGAACGGCAGCACTGCAATCGACGGCCTATCCGGCAGTGGAAGCGGCTGGACTGGCACTGTGGGCACTGCCGAGCGCTCCGCGGCAGACTCGCCGCCGACCCGAATCTGCCATACCCGCATCGGTTCGGCGATATTCTTCAGCGACTGTGAGCCCAGGTCACCGAAATCGATATCGACCTTGCCTCGGATTTGCCGATGGGCATCGTCCGAAATGCAAATTCCGCCGGGGTCGGCCATTCCCTCGAGACGCGCCGCGATGTTGACGCCGTCGCCGAAGATATCGTCACTGTCGATGATGATGTCGCCGACGTGAATGCCGATGCGGAATTCGATTCTGCGATCGGGCGGCACCGCGACGTTTCGTTCGGTCATGCCCCGCTGAATCTCAATGGCGCACCGCGCCGCATCGACAGCGCTGGCGAACTCGACCAACATCCCGTCACCGGTGGTCTTGACGATGCGGCCTCGGCATGCCGCGATGGTCGGATCGACCAGCGTCTGGCGGGCGCCCTTCAGGTCGCCAAGCGTCCGCTCCTCGTCGCGACCCATCAGGCGGCTGTAGCCGGCAACATCGGCCGCTACCAAGGCCACCAAACGACGTTCGACGCGCTCGGACACCGCAATCTCCGGAAGCTAAAATCACAGGGATCGAAAAATCACTGTCCCCTCAAAAATCACTGCGCATCAAAGCACGACAAGATGTCGCAGGCTAGCTCAGCCAGAACCCCGGCACCGCGGGCTCGAGCCGCCCGCCGGCGCGCACCGGCGCGATCCTGACCGCAAGCCCGGTCGCATCGTCGGTCTCGACCGCGACGCCGCTCAGCGTCGCAACGCCTCCAGCCGGCTCGAAACGTCCGGAGGGAATGCCGGTGAGGAAACGCTGCAGCGGCTCCTCCTTCTGCATGCCGATCACCGAATCATAGTCGCCGGTCATGCCGGCATCGCTCATATAGGCGGTGCCGCCGGGCAGCACCTGATGGTCGGCGGTCGGCACATGGGTGTGGGTCCCGACCACGAGGCTGACGCGGCCGTCGCAGAAGAAGCCGACGCCCTGCTTCTCGCTGGTGGCCTCGGCATGGAAATCGAGCACGATGGCGTCACAGCCTTCGCGCAACGGGCAGGCGTCGAGCTCGCGCTCGATCGCGCTGAACGGATCGTTCGAGGACGGCTCCATGAAGACGCGGCCGATCGCGTTGATGATCAGCGCGCGCTTGCCGCTCTTGGTGTCGACCAGCGTGGCGCCGCGGCCCGGCGAATGGCGCGGGAAGTTCAGCGGCCGGATCAGGCGCGGCGCGCGCTCGATGAAGACCAGCGCCTCCTTCTGATTCCAGGCGTGGTTGCCGAGCGTGATCGCATCGGCGCCGGCATCGAGCAGCTCCTGATAGATCGCCTCGGTGATGCCGAAGCCGCCGGCGGCGTTCTCGCCATTGACGACGACGAGATCGAGCGACCAGCCCCTGATCATGCCGGGAAGATGGTCTGATATGGCGGTGCGGCCGGTCCTGCCGACGACGTCACCAACGAACAGAATACGCAAGGCTAGCCACTCCGGAAATCGAACGTCTTGCGCTCCGTTAGCACATAATCGAGCGGAACGTCGTGCGACAGCGCCGGAATGGCCTTGGTTTCCTGTGCAGCAAAGGCGACCCCCACCCCGATCACATGCTTGGCCTTGCGCAGATGTGCAAAGGTATAGTCGTAATAGCCGGCGCCATAGCCGATGCGGTGGCCGAGCCTATCGAATGCCGCGAGCGGCACCAGCATGACGTCGGGATGCACCTCGGCGGCGGCCGGCGACGGCTCGGGAATGCCGAGCGGGCCGAGCATCAGCCGGTCCTGCGGCGACCAGCTGCGGAAGGTCAGCGACTGGCCGCGCGCATTGATGCAGGGCAGCGCAAGCCGCGCCCCCTTTTCGGCAAGCTTCTTCATCAGCGGCGCCGGATCGAGTTCGCTGCGGATCGGCGCATAGCCCGAGACGATCATGCCTTGCGTGATCTCGAACGGCGCGCCGCGCTTGGCGAGCGCTTCGGCGGCGGCCGCGCGCTTCTCGTCGCTCAGCGCGTCGCGCTTGGCGAGGGCAAGTGCCCGAAGCTCGGCCTTCGATGGAGATGCGTGCATGGTCCATCTTCCGCTGTCATCGTCCGCAAAACGCGAACGAGCCGGCACTCAGAAACGCTAGCATTCGTTTGACCAGGCCGCGGCGCACTGGACACCCCGCGAGGACCTGCCAGCGGGCGAGCCGATGACGAGACCCATTGCGGGGAAACTGCACCACAATCAAACCGCCGCAGCGCGACGACAAGGCAACAGCAAAATTCAGTGCGAAGCCGCAGAGGCCGTTGGAGCGCTCGATCCCGGAGTTCCCTACGAAAGTAGGTGGGCACCATATGTCCGGGTCCACGGACCCGGCCAGGGACAGTTCCCTAAAGGATCGATAAGGCCCCGGGGATATATGGCTCCTGACGCACGACGCAGCTTCGCGAGGGCTAATCTAGCTATCGTTGATCCAATCCGCCAGCGGTAAGGAAGACGCAGTCCAAGCTCTCGTATGATCTTCCTCACCCTCCGCAGGGGCGCGCTGCCAAAACATCGAAAACAACCCCATGCAAAGGAGCCGGCGGCTTGCCGGCATTCGACACGGCAACTTGACATGTCGGGCAAATCAGCAGCACTATTCTAATATTCAGAAATTTTTCAGCCGCGCTCCGTCCCGCACCATGGGAGGTGGCCGCAGCCATCTGCGATGGCCTGCCCAGAAGAGCTAAGGTGAAGCAAGATCACCCGATCGCGATGCCGCCGCCGATGGTGCGGTTGAGCACCTGCGTGGTGCGCTCGATCCGCTCGGCGGCGGCGTTGAGCGCGTTGGAGACCGCGGTCTGGGTGGCGCGGGCGCGGTCGGTGGCGGCGACGCGGGCATTGCGCAGCTGCTCGACCTCTTCCTCGAGGCTGCGGATGCGTGCGCCCGCATCGACCAGCTCGTCGCAGGCGGTGAGCGCCGCCATCACGGTGAGCCTGGCATCGCCGATCTCGCCGAACTTGCCGCGCAGCGATTCGACGCGCTGCTGGAGATTTTCCGCGAGCTTCAGGAGCCGCACCTCCTGGCCCTCCTCGCAGGCCATCCGATATTGCCGGCCATTGATGGTGACGTTGATGTGGCTCATCTGCCTTCTCCGCCCTCGAGCACGGCGCGAATGGTGCCGATCGCCGCATCGAGCTTTTCCACGATGTCGCGATTGACGCGCTCGAGCTTGCGCGTCTTCACCAGCGATCCGTCGAGCTCGTCGGCAAGCCGGGAGCGATCGGCGCCGAGCGCCTGGATCCGGCTCGCCAATTCGTTTTCGTCGCGGTCGGCCTCGCGGCGCCGCTCCACCGAGTTCTCCAGCGCATCGAGCGCTGCCATCAGCCGCCTTGTCGCAGCATCGATATCGGCGAGCGGTGCCTCGGTATTGCCAGAGCCGTTGGCGAGACGATCACTCATGACACGCGGTGTGGACCCTTCGAAATCGGCTAGCTGGGGTAGCCCCCGGTGGAAACAGGCCTGCCGCACGGCAAAACTGGCGGTTCGGCAAGCGGTTAGCGGACGAAATTTACGTGGCAAGCGAGCCGAGCGCAACGGCGGCGCCAAACTATGCACCGTTGAATGAAATTGGGCCATTTTGAGCAACTTTTCCCCGTTTTGGGGCGTTTCATCGCCTTGGACTTGCGGAATTGAGGTGCTAATCCACCCTCCAACCCGTAAGGCCATCCATGCGCGTATCGCGGCTCCCGCCCCGATGCGTCCAGCAATCATCACCTCATTTCAGGCGGACTTTTCATCATGACGCAGGTCGATCACACCCGTATGGCCAATGCGATCCGTGGCCTTGCCATGGACGCCGTCGAGAAGGCGAATTCCGGCCATCCCGGCCTGCCGATGGGCGCTGCCGACATCGCGACCGTCCTGTTCACCAAATTTCTGAAATTCGATGCGGCCGACACGGCATGGCCCGATCGCGACCGCTTCGTGCTCTCGGCCGGCCACGGCTCGATGCTGCTCTATGCCTTGCTGTACCTCACCGGCAACAAGGACATGACGCTCGACCAGCTCAAGCATTTCCGCCAGCTTGGGTCGCTGACGCCGGGACACCCGGAGAATTTCCACACCAAGGGCATCGAGACCACCACCGGCCCGCTCGGCCAGGGCATTGCGACCGCGGTCGGCATGGCGCTCGCCGAGAAGATGCTCGCCGCAGAGTTCGGCAAGAAGATCGTCAACCACCACACCTATGTGCTCGCCTCCGACGGCGACCTGATGGAAGGCATCTCGCAGGAAGCAATCGCGCTGGCCGGTCACTGGCGCCTCAACAAGATGATCGTGCTGTACGACGACAACGGCATCTCGATCGACGGTCCGACCTCGATCTCCGATTCCGTCGACCAGGTGAAGCGCTTCAAGTCCGCGGGCTGGGCCGCCGAATTGATCGACGGCCATGATCCGCAGGCGATTGCCGCAGCGATCACCCGCGCTCAGAAATCCAACAAGCCTTCGATGATCGCCTGCAAGACCACGATCGGCTTCGGCGCGCCGACCAGGGCCGGCACCGCGAAAGCGCATGGCGAGGCGCTCGGCGCCGCCGAGCTCAAGGGTGCCAAGGAGAAGCTCGGCATTTCGCTCGAGCCGTTCTCGGTGCCCGACGACGTGCTGAAGGCCTGGCGTGAGGCGGGTGCCCGCGGCGCCGCCGAGCACAAGGCTTGGGACGAGCAGTTCGCGCAGCTCGGCAACCGCAAGCGCGCCGAGTTCGAGCGCCGCCTGCGTCACGAGCGGCCGCAATCGCTCGCCAAGGGGCTGCGCGCCTTCAAGAAGGGCCTGTTGGAGAATCCGCTCAACGTCGCCACCCGCAAATCGTCGGAAGCCGCGATCGAAGTGATCGCCGCCGCGATGCCGATGGAATTCGTCGCCGGCTCCGCCGATCTCACCGGCTCCAACAACAACAAGGCGAAGTCGGCAGTGGCGTTCGCCGCCAAGACGCCGAAAGGCCGCTTCATCCATTACGGCATCCGCGAGCACGGCATGGCGGCGTGCCTCAACGGCATCTTCCTGCACGGCGGCTTCGCGCCGAACGGCGCCACCTTCCTGGTGTTCACCGACTATGCGCGCGGCGCAATCCGGCTGTCGGCGCTGATGGGCACCGGCGTGGTCTATGTGATGACCCATGACTCGATCGGCCTCGGCGAGGACGGCCCGACGCACCAGCCGGTGGAGCACCTCTCGGCGCTGCGCGCGATGCCCAACATGCGCGTGTTCCGTCCCTGCGACGCGGTTGAGACCGCCGAGTGCTGGGAACTGGCGCTCAACCGGATCGACGGGCCGACCGTGCTGGCGCTGACCCGCCAGAACCTGCCGCAGCTCCGCACCACGGCGCCGAACGACAACCCGTGCAGCCACGGCGCCTACGAGCTGGTCGCGGCGCAGGGTGACGCAAAAGTGTCATTGTTCGCCTCCGGTTCCGAGGTCCAGATCGCGGTCGAGGCGCAGAAGCAGCTCGCCGGGCGCGGCATCGCGACGCGGGTCGTCTCGGTCCCGTCGCTGGAATTGCTGCTGGCGCAGCCCGCCGAGCGGCAAAATGCCGTCATCGGCAACGCTCCGGTCAAGATCGCGATCGAGGCTGCGGTGCGCTGGGGCTGGGATGCCGTGATCGGCCGCGATGGCGAATTCGTCGGCATGCACGGTTTCGGCGCCAGCGCCCCGGCGAAGGACCTTTTCCCGCATTTCGGCATTACTGCGGAGGCCGTCGTTAACGCTGCCCTGAAGCGCGTCTGACGCTGGCCTGACACCGCCGGTCAAAGGTTGAGCTTGCCGCGAAAAAGGATTACCAAAGCTCCATCTTTTCCGCTCGCGTCCGGCTGAACCGGGCGTTCCGCCGTAAAACCCTCGTGGGACCACTCCCGCGGGGCCGGCAGTAGCTTTTAGAGGAGACACAGCATGGCAATCCGCGTCGCGATCAACGGGTTTGGGCGTATCGGCCGCAATGTGTTGCGCGCCATCGCCGAGTCCGGCCGCAAGGACATCGAGGTGGTCGGCATCAACGACCTCGGCCCGGTCGAGACCAACGCGCACCTGCTGCGCTTCGATTCCGTGCACGGCCGCTTTCCGGGCACCGTGACCGTCGACGGCGACTCGATCAGCGTCGGCGACAACAAGATCAAGGTCTCGGCCGAGCGCGATCCCTCCAAGCTGCCGTGGAAGGCCCTCGGCGTCGACATCGCGCTGGAATGCACCGGCATCTTCACCGCCAAGGACAAGGCCTCGGCGCACCTCACCGCCGGCGCCAAGCGCGTGCTGGTCTCGGCCCCGGCCGATGGCGCTGACGCCACCATCGTCTACGGCGTCAACCATGACACGCTGAACAAGGATCAGCTCGTCGTCTCCAACGGCTCCTGCACCACCAACTGCCTCGCGCCGGTTGCCAAGGTGTTGAACGAGACGGTCGGCATCGAGACCGGCTTCATGACCACGATCCACGCCTATACCGGCGACCAGCCGACGCTCGACACCCTGCACAAGGATCTCTATCGCGGCCGCGCCGCGGCGATGTCGATGATCCCGACCTCGACCGGTGCCGCGAAAGCCATCGGCCTGGTGCTGCCGGAACTGAAGGGCAAGCTCGACGGCGTCTCGATCCGCGTGCCGACGCCGAACGTCTCGGTGATCGATCTGAAGATCGTCGCCAAGCGCTCAACCGACGCCAAGGAAATCAACGAGGCGATGAAGCGCGCCTCCGAGCAGCAGCTCAAGGGCATCCTCGGTTTCACCACCGCGCCGAACGTCTCGATCGACTTCAACCACGATCCGCACTCGGCCACCTTCCACATGGACCAGACCAAGGTGCAGAACGGCACGCTGGTGCGTGTGATGGCCTGGTACGACAATGAGTGGGGCTTCTCGAACCGCATGGCGGACACCGCCGTCGCGATCGGCAAGCTGATCTGAATTCGACTGTTCGTGATGCCCGGCCGAGCGCCGGGCATCTGCGTGTTTGCCCCCTCATTCGCGACCTTGACGGCCGCGACATCGGCAAGCGAAAGCGACGCCGTCCGCTGGATGGCTGTGTCCGGCCGCACAGGAAACGCCCATGACCAAATCGTTCCGCACCCTCGACGACGTCAACGTGAAGGGCAAGCGCGTGCTGCTGCGCGTCGACCTCAACGTCCCCATGGAAGGCGGCCGCGTCACCGACGCCACGCGGCTCGAGCGCGTTGCCCCCACGATCACCGAAATTTCCGACAAGGGCGGCAAGGTGATCCTGCTCGCCCATTTCGGGCGGCCCAAGGGCCGCGATCCCAAGGAGTCGCTGAAGCCGGTCGCCGAGGCGCTGTCGAAGGTGATCAAGCGCCCGGTCGCCTTCGCCGAGGATTGCATTGGCGAGCCCGCGGCCAAGGCGGTTGCGGCCCTCAACGACGGCGACATCCTCTGCCTCGAGAACACCCGCTTCCACAAGGAAGAGGAGAAGAACGACGCCGGCTTCGTCGCTGAACTGGCCAAGCTCGGCGACATCTGGGTCAACGACGCCTTCTCCGCCGCGCACCGCGCCCACGCCTCGACCGAAGGCCTCGGCCACAAGCTGCCGGCCTATGCCGGCCGCACCATGCAGGCCGAGCTCGACGCGCTCGGCAAGGCGCTGGAAGCACCGACCAAGCCCGTGATCGCGATCATCGGCGGCGCCAAGGTCTCGACCAAGATCGACCTGCTGGAAAACCTCGTGAACAAGGTCGACGCGCTGGTGATCGGCGGCGGCATGGCCAACACCTTCCTGCACGCGCAGGGCATCGCCGTCGGCAAGTCGCTCGCCGAAAAGGACCTCGCCGCGACCGCGCTGCGGATCATGGAGAAGGCCAATGCGGCGAATTGCGCGATCATCCTTCCCGTTGACGCCGTCGTCGCCAACCAGTTCGCCGCCAATGCGCCGTCGCACGCCTATGGCCTCGACGCGATCCCGGCCGAGGGCATGATCCTCGACGTCGGCCCGCAATCGATCGCGCGGATCCATGCCGCGATCGACGATGCCGCGACGCTGGTCTGGAACGGGCCGCTCGGCGCCTTCGAATTGACGCCGTTCGACCGCGGCACCGTGGTGTCGGCCAAGCATGCCGCCGAGCGCACCAGGGCCAGGAAGCTGATCTCGGTCGCCGGCGGCGGCGATACCGTCGCGGCGCTCAACCAGGCGGGCGTGGCCGGCGATTTTTCCTACGTCTCGACCGCGGGCGGCGCGTTTCTTGAATGGATGGAAGGCAAGCCGCTGCCGGGCGTCGAAGTGTTGAAAAACGGTTGATCCAGAGCATGATCCGGAAAAGTGTGAAGCGGTTTTCCGAAAAGATCATGCTCAAACAAAGAGCTAAGCGCGATGACGATTCAACCTAATCTCATCGCGCTTCAAATCCGCGAACGCGCTTTACAGGGAGAAATGGAATGGCTCGCATAACATTGCGGCAACTGCTCGATCACGCGGCCGAGCATGATTACGGCGTACCTGCCTTCAACATCAACAACATGGAGCAGGCGCTGGCGATCATGGCCGCGGCCTCCGAGGTCGACGCGCCCGTCATCATCCAGGCCTCGCGCGGTGCGCGGTCCTACGCCAACGACGTCATGCTCAAGCACATGATGGACGCCGTCACCGAGATCTACCCGCAGATCCCGGTCTGCGTGCATCTCGACCACGGCAACGAGCCCGCCACCTGCATGACCGCGATCCAGGCCGGCTTCACCTCGGTCATGATGGACGGCTCGCTGAAGGCCGACGGCAAGACCCCCGGCGACTGGGACTACAATGTCGGCGTCACCAGGACGGTGACCGGCATGGCCCATCTCGGCGGCATCTCGGTGGAAGGCGAGCTCGGCGTGCTCGGCTCGCTCGAGACCGGCATGGGCGACAAGGAAGACGGCCACGGCGCCGAGGGCAAGCTGTCGCATGACCAGCTGCTGACCAATCCGGACGAGGCCGTGAAGTTCGTCAAGGAAACCAAGGTCGATGCGCTGGCGATCGCGATGGGCACCTCGCACGGCGCCTACAAATTCACCCGCAAGCCCGACGGCGACATCCTCGCCATGAACGTGATCGAGGAAATCCATCGCAAGCTGCCGAACACGCATCTCGTCATGCACGGCTCCTCGTCGGTGCCGCAGGAGCTGCAGGAGATCATCAACGCCAATGGCGGCAGGATGAAGCCGACCTGGGGCGTGCCGGTCGCCGAGATTCAGCGCGGCATCAAGAACGGCGTGCGCAAGATCAACATCGACACCGACAACCGGATGGCGATGACCGGCCAGATCCGCAAGGTGCTGAAGGACAATCCGGAAGAGTTCGATCCGCGTAAGTACCTGAAGCCCGCGATGGAGGCGATGACCAAGCTGTGCAAGCAGCGCCTGCAGGAGTTCAACACCGCGGGCCAGGCCAGCAAGATCAAGAAGGTGCTGACCACGGCGGAAATGGCCAAGCGCTACGCTTCGGGCGCGCTCGATCCCAAGGTTGCGTAACGTATCCCTCCCTCTCCCCGCCCTTCGCGGGGAGAGGGTTGGGGTGAGGGGCCGCTTCCACGAGTGGTGAATGCGGTTAGACCTGTACCCCCTCACCCGGATTGCATCTAGCGATGCAATCCGACCTCTCCCCGCAAGCGGGGCGAGGTGAACAGAGCAAGCCAAATTTACTTGCGATCCCGGCCGCGACGAACGTTTTCTAGGCATTTGCCCGAGAACCGCCTATTTTGGCTCGCAAAGGCAATGCGCTCTGGAGGACGCCTCATGAACCTCGCTGACCTCAACAAGATCGCCCTCGCCATGGTCGCCCCGGGCAAGGGCATCCTCGCCGCCGACGAATCCTCCGGCACCATCAAGAAGCGTTTCGACGCCATCAAGGTCGATTCGACCGAAGACAATCGCCGCGACTATCGCGAGATGCTGTTCCGCTCGCAGGAGGCGATGAGCAAGTACATCTCCGGCGTCATCCTCTACGACGAGACGATCTGGCAGAATGCCAAGGACGGCACGCCGCTGATCAAGCTGATCGAGCAGGCGGGCACGATTCCCGGCATCAAGGTCGACGAAGGCACCCAGGCGCTGCCGAACTGCCCGGGCGAGCTCGTTACCGTCGGCCTCGACAAGCTCGCCGAGCGGCTGAAGAAATATTACGAGCGCGGTGCGCGCTTTGCGAAATGGCGCGCCGTGATCGATATCGGGCCGCGAATCCCGACCCAGACCGCGGTCCGCGTCAATGCGCACGCGCTGGCGCGCTACGCGGCGCTGTGCCAGGCCGCGCAGATCGTCCCGATCGTCGAGCCCGAGGTGCTGATGGACGGCGATCACGACATCGACCGCTGCTATGAGGTGACGCAGCGCGTGCTGAACCGCACCTTCCAGGAATTGCGGGTGCAGCGTGTCGCGCTCGAAGGCATGATTTTGAAGCCCAACATGGCGATCTCGGGCAAGAAATGCCCGAAGCAGGCGTCGGTGCAGGAAGTCGCCGAGAAGACCATCCGCCTGCTCAAGAGCTGCGTGCCCGCCGCGGTGCCGGGCATCGCCTTCCTCTCCGGCGGACAGAGCGACGAGGAGGCGACCGCGCATCTCGACGCCATGAACAAGATCGGCCATCTGCCCTGGCGACTGACCTTCTCCTATGGCCGTGCGCTGCAGGCGGCGCCGCAGAAGGCGTGGTCCGGCAAGCCCGACAATGTCCCCGCCGGCCAGCGCGCCTTCTCGCATCGCGCCCGGATGAACGGGCTCGCGAGCACCGGCAATTGGGAAGCCGGCCTCGAGAAACAGGCGGCATAATTGGCCACCAAGCCCGTTCCGCCGCGGCCGGCGCCGCGCCTCTATCTGGCAACCCCGCCGGTCGACGAGCCCGCGCGGCTTGCGGCCGAGCTTGCCGATCTGCTTGCCGCGGCCGACGTCGCGGCTGTTCTGGTGCGGCTGCGCGAGACCGATCCGCGCAGCATGATCTCCACCATCAAGGCGCTGGCGCCTGCGATCCAGAACGCGGGTGCGGCGCTGCTGATCGACGGCCATCCCGACATCGTGGCCCGCGCCGGAGCCGACGGCGCGCATCTGACCGGCCTCGCCGCGATGGAAGAGGCGATGCCCTCGCTGAAGCCCGACCGCATCGCAGGCGTCGGCGGGCTCGCGACGCGCCACGATTCCATGGCCGCGGGCGAAGCCGGTGCCGATTATGTGCTGTTCGGCGAGCCCGACGCCAACGGACAGCGCCCCTCGCCTGAAGCGATCGCCGAGCGGCTGGAATGGTGGGACGAATTGTTCGAGCCGCCCTGCGTCGGCTTTGCGACCTCGCGCGAGGAGGCCGAGGCATTCGCCGCGGCCGGCGCGGATTTCGTGCTGGTCGGAGATCTCATCTGGTCCGATCCGCGCGGCGCCAAGACCGCACTCGCCGAGATCGGCGCAGCGATTGCACAGGCGCATGCCGGCACGTTGGGCCAGGCCAAGGCCGAGGGATGACGCCGGAATGAACCGCCTGCGTCCGATAGGTGTTGCGCTCGGCTGCATGATGCTGACGAGCGGCGCGATGGCGCAGCTCTCGATCACGCCGCCGGCGCAGACGCCGCCCGCGAAGAAGGAGACGCCGAAAGAGAAGCCGAAGGTGCATGCGCCCGCCGCGAAGAAGCCCGCGCCGAAGCCCGCCGCCACACCAACGGCCACCCCGACGCCCTCGCCGACCCCGACGCCGGACGATCCCAATGTCGACCTCGTCTACGGCGCCTATCAGCGCGGCATGTACAAGACCGCATTCGAGCTGGCGATGGTCCGCGCCCAGAACAACAACGATACCAAGGCAATGACGATGCTGGGCGAGCTCTATGCCAACGGGCTCGGCGTCAAGCGCGACTACGTCAAGGCGGACGACTGGTACAAGCGCGCATCCGATGCCGGCGACCGTGAGGCGATGTTCGCCCTCGCCATGATGCGAATCGCGGGCCGTGGCGGCGCGGTGGACAAGGATTCCGCGGTCAAGCTGCTGGCCTCGTCGGCCAAGCTCGGCGAACCGAAGGCGGCCTATAACCTCGCGCTGCTCTATCTCGACGGCCAGACCCTGCCGCAGGACCTCAAGCGCTCCGCCGAGCTGTTGCGGATGGCCGCGGACGCCGGCAGCCCCGAGGCGCAATACGCGCTGGCGACCTTCTACAAGGAAGGCACCGGCGTGCCGAAGGACCTCGAAAAGGCGGCCCGCCTGCTGCAGGCCGCCTCGCTGGCCGACAATGTCGATGCCGAGGTCGAATACGCCATCGCGCTCTACAACGGCGCCGGCACGCCGCGGAACGTGCCGGCGGCGGTGGCGCTGCTGCGCAAGGCTGCCCGGCAGAACAGCGCGATCGCGCAAAACCGCCTCGCCCATGTGCTGGCGACCGGCGCCGGCGCCCCGGTGGACAAGGTCGAGGCGCTGAAATGGCACACCGTCGCCAAGACCGCCGGCAAGGGCGACCCCGATCTCGACGACATCCTCGCCGATATGAGCCCGGAAGACCGCGCCAAGGGCGAGGCAGCCGCGCGAAAATGGATCGGAAACAACGTCAAATGACGCCTTGACGGGGGCGCCTCCAGAGGGCACCCAGTCCGGCAATCCAAGGCAGTGCCCCTCCCGCCCCGGTCATCCTGAGGTGCGAGCGGAGCGAGCCTCGAAGATGTACGGCCCGGCTGGTGGCCGTTCGTCCTTCGAGACGCGCGTTCCGCGCTCCTCAGGATGACGGGACCACGCTTGGGCCGGTCCTCCAGCACAATCGCAAAGAAACCGTTCATCATGCTCTACTCCGCCCTCATCAATGTCATGGTCAAGGCCGCGCGCCGCGCCGGCCGCAGCCTCAAGCGCGACCTCGGCGAGATCGAACACCTCCAGGTGTCGCTGAAGGGGCCGGCGAACTTCGTCTCGCTCGCCGACAAGCGCGCCGAGGAGATGCTCTACACCGACCTCGAAAAGGCCCGGCCCGGCTACGGGTTCCTCGGCGAGGAAGGCGGCAAGCGCGAGGGCTCGGACAAGAGCCACACCTGGATCGTCGATCCCTTGGACGGCACCACCAACTTCCTGCACGGCATCCCGCAATTCGCGATCTCGATCGGGCTCCAGCGCGAAGACACGATCATCGCGGGCGTGATCTACAATCCCGCCAATGACGAGCTCTACATCGCCGAGCGCGGCAAGGGCGCGTTCCTCAACGACCAGCGGCTGCGCGTCGCCGGCCGCCGCCAGCTCAACGAATGCGTGGTCGCCTGCGGCCTGCCGCATATCGGCCGCGGCAACCACCAGCTGGCGCTGCAGGAGATGGCCGCGCTCCAGAACAAGGTCGCGGGCTTCCGCCGCTTCGGCGCCGCCTCGCTCGACCTCGCCTTCGTCGCTGCCGGCCGCCTCGACGGCTATTGGGAGCGCAATCTGCAGGCCTGGGACGTCGCGGCCGGCCTGCTGATGGTCCGCGAAGCCGGCGGCACCGTCTCCGGCATCCAGGGCAGTGACGACCCGCTGCAGACCGGCCACGTCGTCTGCGGCAACGAATTCGTGCACGGCGAGCTGATCAAGATCCTGAAGCCGCTCGGGCAATAGCGCGACGCGCGATCTAATCGTCGTCGTCATCTTCGTCGTCGTCTCGTCCGTCACGAAATTCACCGCCGAGGGTCAGACCCTCGATAGTCGTGGCGCCCTTCGCCTTGACCACCCGGCGAAGCGGGACCGAGCTCTCGCTGCGCAGCGCCTCCATCAGATGTTCCGAATGGGTGACGATCCAGATATCGGCGCGGCGCGACGCCTTGGCGATCAGCCTGGCCAACGGCGCCAGCAGCGATGGATGCAGGCTGGTCTCGGGCTCGTTCAGCGCGATGAACGGCGGCAGCCGATAGCCCATGAACACGGCGAGCAGGCAGATATATTTCAGCGTGCCGTCGGATAGTTCGTGCGCCTTGAACGGACGCGGCACGTCCGCTTGCTGCAGCTCAAACTCGCACCGCCCGTTTTCCGCCCATGCCCGGAGCTCGGCGCCCGGGAACGCGTCCTCGATCGCATCCTGCAGGTCGGCCGCATCTTGCCTGATCGCGCTGAGCGTTGCCAGGGCGGCGGCCAGATCGCTGCCATCAGCGCTCAGCGACGGCGTCGTGATCGCGAGACACGGCTTTCGGATCGGCGACGCCGGATCGGTGCGGAAATCGTGATAGAAGCGCCAGCTTTGCAGCGCGTTTCGGATCAGGTCGATTTCGGGGCACGCACTGCCGTCGAGGAAATCCGCGAGCGCGGTTTCCGACGGCAGTACCGCATCCTTGTGCTCGCTCCAGGCGCCGCTCTCGCCGCGGACGCTGACGCGCGAATTGGTCCGCTCCATCATCAGGACTTTTCGCTTGCCGTGGATCGCCTCGATGCGTTCGGACTTGATCATCGGCTCGCCGGGAAATGCCGCCTCGACCGGACCCGGATGTCCGAGCTCGATCGCGTAGTTGACGTGATCGAATCTGACCTCCAACCGCAACCGCCCATCTTCACCCCGCCTGCGGATGCCGGACCAGCAGACCGAGTTCAATCCACCCTCGTCGGCGATCGTGCGCGTGATCCGGCCGGTCGCCGCGTCGCGCAGCAGCGACAGGGACTTGTAGAGATTGGATTTGCCGACGCCGTTCTCGCCGACGAAGACCGACAGCGGTTGAATGGGCATGTGGAGCCGCCGAATGGAGCGATAATTCGAGATCGCAATATCGGTCGGCCGCATCACATGCCCTCAATCCCCGGGTTGCCTGTACGCTCCCCGTTCAATCCAGAGATGCAATCTGGATTGGCCAGGCCGCAAAGGCAAGCCGCCGATCCGATCGGCACCGATCTCTGACATCAGTGACCGATCCTTGCCGGCGCGGGCGGGCCGTAGGCTTCGGCGTTGTCGGGCGCCTTCTCGCGATCACCGGCCAGCACGCGCTGCACGCTGACGAAGAACACCGGCACCAAGAGCAGCGCGAGGATCACGACGGCGATCATGCCGCCCATCACCGAGGTGCCGAGCGCCTGCTGGCTGGCACCGCCGGCGCCGGTGGCGATCGCCATCGGCAGCACGCCGCAGACGAAGGCGAGACCGGTCATCAGGATCGGGCGGAAGCGCAAGCTACATGCCTCGATGGTCGCCTCGACCAGCGGCTTGCCCTGCGCGCGCAGGTCCTTGGCGAACTCGATGATCAGGATCGCGTCCTTGGCGGCCAGGCCGATGATGGTGATCAGGCCGACGGTGAAATAGACGTCGTTCGACAGCCCGCGCAGCGTCGCGGCCACCACCGCGCCGAGAATGCCGAGCGGAATCGTGAGCAGCACCGCGAGCGGAATGGTCCAGCTCTCATAGAGCGCGGCGAGCAGCAGGAACACCACCAAGACCGACAGCGCGAGCAGGAACGGCGCCTGCGAGCCCGACAGCTTCTCCTGTAGCGACTGGCCGGTCCACTCATAGCCGAAGCCGCGCGGCAGCTTGTCGGCGAGCCGCTCCATCTCCGCGATCGCATCGCCCGAAGTGAAGCCGGGCTTCGCCTCGCCGGAGATGCGCACCGCCGGATAGTAGTTGAAGCCCGCAATTTGAGTGGGCCCCTTCGACCATTCGATGGTGGCGAAGGCCGAGAACGGCACCAGCTGACCACGGCTGTTCTTGACGTTGTAGTTGAGGATGTCGTCCGCGTTCATGCGGCTGGTCTTGTCGGCCTGCACGATGACGCGCTGCATGCGCCCGCGGTTCGGGAAGTCGTTGATGTAGTTCGAGCCGAGATTGGTCGAAATGGTATTGTTGATGTCCTCGAAGGTGAGGCCGAAGGCGCCGGCCTTCTCGCGGTCAATCATCAGATTGACCTGCGGCGCCGGCGGCAGGCCTTCGACATAGACCTTCTGCAACACGGGACTGGCATTGGCCTCCGCGATCAGACGGTCGCTTGCTGCGATCAGCGCCGCATAGCCCTTCTGGCCCCGGTCCTGCAGGCGGAACGAGAAGCCCGAGGAGTTGCCGAGGTTGTCGATCGGCGGCGGCTGCAGCGCCGAGATCCTGGCATCACGGATCGACGACAGCTCGCGGTTGATATCGGCAACGATCGCGGCGGCGGAGTCTTTCGAGCCGCGCTCCGACCAGTCCTTCAGCGTGATGAAGGCCTGCGCGGTGTTCATGCCCTGGCCGAGGAAGCTGAAGCCGGTGAGGAACGTGACGTTCTCGATGCCGGCGCGGTCCTTCAGGTACTTCTCGACCTGCTCGACCGCAGCTTCGGTGCGCGCATAGGACGACTCCGACGGCGTCTGCACGTCGGTCGTGATGAAGCCCTGGTCATCGACCGGCAGGAAGCCGCCGGGCAGCCGCACGAAGCCGTAGGCGACGCCCGCGAACAGCACGAGATAGATCAGCATCAGGCGGCCGGTGCGCTTCAGCCCGGCCTGCACGGTGCGGACATAGCCGGCGCGGCTGCTGTCGAGCATGCGATTGAAGGCGCCGAACACGCCCTTGCGGGCATGGCCGTGGCCCTTCTCGACCGGCTTGAGCAGCGTCGCGCACAGTGCCGGCGTCAGCGACAGCGCGAGCAGCGCGGAGAAAGCGATCGCCGCCACCATGGTGACCGAGAACTGGCGATAGATGATGCCGACCGAGCCGGGGAAGAACGCCATCGGCACGAACACCGCCATCAGCACCAGCGTGATGCCGATGATGGCGCCCGTGATCTGCGACATCGCCTTCTTGGTGGCTTCCTTCGGCGGCAGGCCCTCCTCGGCCATGATGCGTTCGACGTTCTCGACCACGACGATGGCGTCGTCGACCAGGATGCCGACCGCCAGCACCATGCCGAACATGGTCAGCATGTTGATCGAGAAGCCCGCGATCATCAGCGTCGCGCAGGCGCCGAGCAGCGCCACCGGAACCACGATGGTTGGAATGATGGTGTAGCGGATATTCTGTAGAAACAGGAACATCACGATGAACACCAGCACCACCGCCTCGACCAGCGTCATCAGGACCTTCTCGATCGAGGCCTTCACGACGGGCGTGATGTTGTAGGGAATCTCGTAGGAGATATTGGCCGGGAAGAAGCGCGACAGCTCCTTCATCTTGGCTTCGACCGCGCTCGCGGTCGCCAGCGCATTGCCCTTCGGCGACAGCAGCACCGAGAGACCGGCGGTCGGCTTGCCGTCGAGACGGGTGTTGAACTGGTAGCTGAGGCCGCCGATCTCGATCCGCGCGACGTCGCGCAGGCGGACCGTCGAGCCGTCGGCATTGGCGCGCAGGATGATCGCGCCGAATTCGTCGGGCGACGACAGCTGGCCCTTGACCAGGACCTGCGCGGAGATCTTCTGCGTGTCGGTGCTCGGCTCGGCGCCGATGCTGCCGGAGGCGACCTGGGCGTTCTGCGCCGCGATCGCCTTGTTGACGTCGTCGGCGGACAGGCCGTAGCCGACCAGCTTGGCCGGATCGATCCAGATGCGCAGTGAACGCTCGGTCGAATACAGCGTGGCGCGGCCGACGCCGGGAATGCGGCGCACCTCGCCCAGCACGTTGCGGATCATGAAGTCGCCGAGGCCCACTTCATCCAGCGAGCCGTCGGTCGAGTTCAGCGTGATGATCTGCAGCACGGCGGAGGAGGCTTCCTCGACCAGGATGCCCTGCTGGATCACGGCGCGCGGCAACCGCGCCTCGACGCGCTTGAGGCGGTTCTGCACCTCGACCGAGGCCTGGCTGGTGTCGGTGCCCGGCTTGAAGTTGGCGATGATCTCGACCTGGCCGAGCGAGTCGGAGGTCGATTCGAAATTCAGGATGTTGGCGGCGCCGTTGAGCTCCTCCTCGATCAGCCGCGTGACGCTGTTGTAGAGGTTTTCAGGCGATGCGCCGGGATAGCTGGTCGAGATCGAGATCGAGGGCGGCGCGATGATCGGATACTGCGCGACCGCGAGCAACGGGATCGAGATCGCGCCGACCAGACAGATGAACAGCGCGACGACCCAGGCGAAGATCGGCCTGTCGATGAAGAAGCTGGGCATGTCGGATCACCGCACCGCGTGCGCGGTCTGCTGCGAATCCGATGCCGCAGCAGCGTCGATCTCACGCCAGGCCAACGGCCGAACCTTGTCGCCGGCGGCGAATTTCTGGAAGCCCTCGACGACGACCTTGTCGCCGGCCTTGAGGCCTTCGGTCACGAACCAGGAACCGCCCTGCAGCGAGCCGGCGCGCACCGGCTGCACCGCGACGTGATTGTCGTCCTTGACGACGAACACCTCGCTGCCGCCGCCGCCATTGCGCTGGATCGCCTGCTGCGGCACAGCGATCGCATCGGCGTCGATGCCCTGCTCGATCTGCACGCGGACATACATGCCCGGCAGCAGGACGCGCTTCGGATTCGGAAACTCGCCGCGCAGGGTGACCTGCCCGGTATGGGCGTCGACCTTGGCGTCGGAGAACAACAGCTTGCCCGGCAGCGGATAGATCGAGCCGTCGTCGAGCACGAGACGCACCTTCATCGCGTCGGCCTCGATGCGGTCGAGATCGCCGTTCTCGAAGGCGCGGCGCAGCTGGTTCATCTCGGTGACCGACTGCTGGAAGTCGGCATAGATCGGATCGAGCTGCTGGATGGTCGCAAGGCTCGCGGCGTCGTTCTGCACGACGAGCGCGCCTTCGCTGATCACAGCAGCACCGATGATGCCGTCGATCGGCGCGCGAATGGTGGCGTAATCCAGATTGAGCCTGGCACGCGCGACGTCGGCCTCGCGGCCCTGCACGTCGGCTTCGGCCTGCTTCAGGTTGGCGATCGCCTTCTCGTTCTCGGCCTCCGAGGTCGCGCGCTGGTTGGTGAGGGTGGCGATACGGCGGGCCTGCAGCGAGGTCTGCTCGAGCACCGCCTTGGCGCGTGCCAGCGCCGCCTCGGTCGACTGCACTTCGACCTCGAACGGGCGCGGATCGATCTGGTAGAGGGGATCGCCGACCTTCACCTCGCTGCCCTGATGGAACATGCGGTTGACGACGATGCCCGAGACGCGCGGGCGCACCTCGGAGACGCGGGTCGGCGCGATGCGGCCCGGCAGCTCGCGCACCATCGCGCGCGCCTGCTGCTTCACAGTGACGACACTGACGTCCGGCTCGGGTGCTTGTACGGCGGCGGTTGCGGAGTTCGGCTCGTCGCAGCCAGCAAGCAGTGGCGCCGTCACGGCCAGCATCAGAGCAATGCATGCCGATTGCGCGCGAAGTCCAGACATTGAGATGATCGCCCCTGAGAGGTTTGAACAAACGAACGGCGGTGTCACGGCGACAGCGCTCGCGTTGCTGCAGTGAAAATAAAATCTCGTTGCTGCGACGCAATGCGTTTCTCGGCGGCTCATTGTCACAGAACGCTATCGCCCTGATTTCGCGGCATGTTTTATCGGGTCACTGCATTGTGAGCGGGTTCCATCGCAGGCTGTGGGAATGCGTTAAGGACTGCGTGAGCGGGAACAGGTCATTTGCCTGCGCAGGAATGCCGCACCTCGCAACATCATGCGGCGATCCGGCCGAATCACCGCGCATCGCGCGTACCTCGTCCAACGATACGTGCAAACCGGCCTCGTCTCGCGATCTGCGCGTGGGACCGGGGGCCTGCGCGAGCGTTGATCCGGAGACCGGCGACGAAGCCGCGCAAAGCGGCAACACTCCCCCCAATCTCAACCCAAGGTTCTGCCATCCGCCTTTGGATTCGGCTTTCCTCACTCCGCCGCTGTGCCATATTGCTGGCAGATGCGGCCTTCGCGAACGGATGACCCGGCAATGCCCCCTTCCCGCTCCGAGATGGAGATCGAACTGAGCAAGCTGTCCTCGCCCAGGATCTTCCTGGTGCGGATGCTGGTGTTCCTGGTGCTCTGCGGCCTGGTCGGGGTCGTGCTGTACAAGCAGATCGTCACCGCATTCTTCGCCAATCCCGGGCTGAACGCCCTGATCGGCGCCGTGCTGCTGATCGGCATTATCCTGGCGTTCCGCCAGGTGATCCGGCTCTATCCCGAGGTCGCCTGGGTCAATAATTTCCGCATCGCCGATCCCGGCCTTGCGATCGAGCGCCGCCCGACCCTGCTTGCCCCGATGGCCGCGATCCTCGGCGGAGAGCGCACCGGGCGGATGTCGATCTCGCAGCAGACCATGCGGCATCTGCTCGATTCGATCGCAACCCGCCTGGATGAAGCCCGCGACATCTCGCGCTACATGACGGGCCTGCTGGTGTTCCTCGGCCTGCTCGGCACCTTCTGGGGCCTGATCGAGACGGTCGGCTCGGTCGGCAAGGTGATCGACGGGCTCAAGGTCGGCGGCGACGCCGGCGCGCTGTTCGACACGCTGAAGGAGGGCCTCGCCGCCCCGCTCGGCGGCATGGGCATCTCGTTCTCATCCTCGCTGTTCGGACTTGCCGGCTCGCTGATCCTCGGCTTCCTCGACCTGCAATCGAGCCAGGCCCAGAACCGCTTCTACACCGACCTCGAGGACTGGCTCGCCACCACCGTGCGCGGCATTTCCGGCGAGGGCGTCGGCGCCGGCGGTGCCGACCTGCAGGGCGCGATCGACCGGCTGCGTGCCACCTTCGAGGAAGGTGGCGCCGGCGGCGGCCGCGGCACCACGGCCGCGATGGCCAATCTTGCCGAGGCGATCCAGGGTCTGGTTGCACATATGCGCACCGAGCAGCAGATGATCCGCGAATGGGCCGACGGCCAGGGCGAGCAGAACCGCGAGATCAAGCGGCTGCTCGAGCGCCTCGCCCGCCAGCCCGAGAAGAGCTGAGCTACGGAGGCCAACGTGCTGGACCACGTGACCATCGGCATCAGCGATATCGAGCGGTCCAAGACTTTCTACGATGCGGCCTTGCGTCCTCTCGGCATCACCCGCTTGTATGCCGAGGGTGCCGAGTTTGCAGGCTATGGCGTGCGTCCAAAAGCCTTCTTCTGGATCGGCCGGCGCGCTACACCGCAGACCGGCGCCCACATTGCCTTCACGGCAAACGATCGTGTCACCGTCGATCGCTTCTATGACGACGCGATCAAGGCCGGCGGCAGGGACAACGGGCGCCCCGGAATTCGGCCGCACTATCATGCAAACTACTACGGCGCTTTCGTCCTCGATCCCGACGGTCACAATATCGAAGCCGTCTGCCACGCGCCGCAGGACTGACGGCAACAGATAAAGGAAACCGAATGGCCCTCGCCCGCTCGCGCCGCAGCGAATCCGGCTTCAACTACTGGCCCGGCTTTGTCGACGCGCTGTCGACGCTGGTGCTGTCGATCGTGTTCCTGCTGTCGGTGTTCCTCGTCGTGCAGTTCTTCCTGTCGCAGGAGGTCACCGGCAAGGACAAGGCGCTGGAGCAGCTCAACGCCAAGATCGCCCAGCTCAACGACCTGTTGTCGCTGGAGAAGCTCTCCAAGCTGACGCTCGACGACCAGGTGTCGCAGCTCCGCGCCGGGCTCGCTTCCGCCGAGAGCGAGCGCGACCGCATGAAGGGGCTCTATGAGGGGCTCGCCAATTCCGGCAATGACGCGCAGGGCCGCGCCAACGAACTCAACAAGGCGCTGGAGTCCGAGAAGAGCGTGTCGTCGCGCGCGCTGGCGCAGATCGAGGTGCTGAACCAGCAGATCAGCGCGCTGCGCCGGCAGCTCGCGGCGCTCGAGGAAGCGCTCGACGCCTCCGAGAAGCGCGACAAGGAATCGCAGAGCCGGATCGCCGATCTCGGCTCGCGCCTCAACGTCGCGCTGGCGCAGCGGGTGCAGGAACTGTCGAAATACCGCTCGGAATTCTTCGGCCGGCTGCGCGCGATCCTCGGCAACCGTCCCGATATCCGCATCGTCGGTGATCGCTTCGTGTTCCAGTCCGAAGTGTTCTTCGACACCGGCCAGGCGACGCTGCTGCCGGAAGGCAAGACCGAGCTCGACACCGTGGCGAACGCGCTGATCGATCTCGACAAGCAGATCCCCGCCGAAATCGCCTGGGTGCTGCGGGTCGACGGCCACACCGACGTGCGGCCGATCAACAGCCCGCTGTTCAAGTCGAACTGGGAGTTGTCCTCGGCACGCGCGATCTCGGTGGTGCAGTATCTGGTGTCGCTCGGCGTGCCCGCGCAGCGCCTGGTCGCCGCCGGCTTCGCCGAATTCCAGCCGCTCGACACCGCGCAGACCGAAGACGCCTACAAGCGCAACCGGCGCATCGAGCTGAAGCTGACAGAACGCTAGGTGGCACACGCCTTCGCGCTCCGCTTTCGCCAGGACGACACTGAATGTGTGGCACGGCCTGCATCCACAGTCGTCGTCCCGGCGGAAGCAGGGACCCATAACCACAGGGTTGTGTTGTTGCAGAGGGCTGTGGCTGCAGCGTCGCGCAACAACGCGCATTTGGGGTAATGGGTCCTGGCTTTCGCCAGGACGACATCGAGTGCGTGGCAGGGCCTGCATCCACAATCGTCGTCCCTGCGAAAGCAGGGCCCCATAACCGCAGGGTTGTGTTGTTACAGAGGGCTGTGGCCCCAGCATCGCACGACAATTGCCGTTGATGGTTTTGGGTCCCGGGTCAAGCCCGGGACGACACTGAGTGTGTGGCTCGGCTTCCTCAGCGTCCAACCATCCCGAGCAATTGCTCCGGATAGCGCGCGCCCTGCACCTCGACGGCGGCGACGGCCTTGCCGATGTCGGCGAGATCGGCGGAGCTCAGCTCGATCCGCGCGGCGCCGATGTTTTCTTCGAGCCGATTGAGCTTCGTGGTGCCCGGAATCGGCACGATCCACGGCTTCTGCGCCAGCAGCCAGGCCAGGGCTATCTGTGCCGTCGTCGCGCCCTTGCCGGCGGCGATCCGGCCGAGCTGATCGACCAGCGCATGATTGGCGCGGCGGGCTTCCGGCGAAAAACGCGGCACGAGGTTGCGGAAGTCGTCGTTGGCGAACGTCGTCGACGCGCTGATCGCACCGGTGAGAAAACCGCGGCCGAGCGGGCTGTACGCCACGAAGCCGATGCCGAGCTCCTGCAGCACCGGCAGGATCTCAGCTTCCACCCCGCGCTCCCACAGCGAATATTCGCTCTGCAAGGCCGTGACCTTCTGCACCGCGTGGGCCCGGCGGATGGTCTGCGCGCCGGCCTCCGACAGGCCGAAATGGCGGACCTTGCCGGCGGCGATCAGGTCCTTCACGGCGCCGGCGACATCCTCGATCGGCACGTTGGGATCGACCCGATGCTGATAGAACAGATCGATCACATCGATATTCAGCCGCTTCAGCGAGGCGTCCGCGACCGCCTTGATGTGCTCGGGCCGGCTGTTCAACGATCGGTGCCGCTCGGCCATGGTGCCGATATCGAAGCCGAACTTGGTGGCGATCACGACGTCGTCGCGGACCGGCGCCAGCGCCTCGCCGACCAGTTCCTCGTTGACGAAGGGACCGTAGACCTCCGCGGTATCGAAGAAGGTGACGCCGCGCTCGACGGCGCCGCGCAGCAGCGCGATGCCTGCGGCTTTCTCGACCGCCGGGCCATAGGCGAAGCTGAGACCCATGCAGCCCAGGCCGATCGCCGATACCTCCAGATTGCTGTTACCGAGTTTACGCTTCTGCATGACATCTCTCCGCATCAAAGGCTGGAACCTGCCGCTGCGGGATTTAGGGCGTGCACGCGCGCACCATTAGACATACAAATCGGGATGGACTTATGAGCTGGATTCATCAATGCCGCGGCACGACGTCAATGACCTGATCGCCTTCCTCGCCGTCGCGCGCGAGCGCAGCTTCACCCGCGCCGCGGCGCGGCTCGGTGTGTCGCAATCGGCGCTCAGCCACACCATGCGCGCGCTGGAAGAGCGGCTGGGCGTGCGGCTCCTGACCCGCACCACCCGCAGCGTCGCGCCGACCGAGGCCGGCGAGCGGCTGCTGCAGGGCATCGGGCCGCGCTTCGAGGAGATCGAGGCCGAACTCACAGCCCTCAACGCACTGCGCGAAAAGCCGGCCGGCACCATCCGCATCAACGCCGGCGAGCACGCCGCCGAGACCATCTTGTGGCCGGCGCTGGAAAAGTTCCTGCCGCGCTATCCCGACATCAAGGTGGAGCTGGCTGTCGACAACGGACTCGCCAACATCGTCGCCGAGCGTTTTGACGCCGGCGTCCGCCTCGGCGAGCAACTGGCAAAGGACATGATCGCGGTGCGGATCGCGCCGGATTTCCGCATGGTCGTGGTCGGAGCGCCGTCCTATTTCAAGCGGCGCGACCGTCCGAAGCGGCCGCAGGACCTGACCCAGCACGCCTGCATCAACATCCGCCTGCCGACCCATGGCGGCATCTATGCCTGGGAATTCGAGAAGCGCGGACGCGCGATCAAGGTCCGCGTCGACGGACAATTGGTGTTCAACAGCACCGCGCTGCGGATCAAGGCGGCGTCGGCCGGACTCGGGCTTGCCTATGTCGCCGAGGATCAGGTGCAGGCGCAACTTGCCAGGGGCCAGCTGGTCCAGGTGCTCGACGACTGGTGCGCGCCGTTTCCCGGCTATCACCTCTACTACCCGAGCCGCCGGCAATCCTCGCCGGCGTTCGCGCTGCTGGTCGACGCGCTGCGCTATCGGGGATAACGGAGCGAACGCGGCGCCGTGATCACGCCCGCATCCACCACACGGATATTTGCTTTGCGGTTTGGCGGAAGCCTCTGGGAACGGGACCAGCACCGCCTACGTTATTGCAGACGCAATCGTGCGGGCTTGGCGAAGGTCTCGCCACCGCTCGAACCTCACCGCACATCCGGACCAGCCCATGTTCAGAAACACATTCGCCATCATCGTCGCCGCCGGCCTCACCCTCGCGCCAGCCCAGCTTCTCGCGCAGAGCACGGGGGGCTCCCCACTGCCGCCGAGGCCCGGAGATCGCGCCGCTTCGTCGGACGGCGTTGGCGGCACTGCGCTTCCAGCCCAGAGCGGCCAGCGCTATGCGCCGTCCTCCGGCGGCAATTTCAGTGCGGCGCCGGCCGCTCCCGGCGGTTCGGTGAGCACGACCGGCAATGTCAATAGCGCGCAGGGACGCTGAGGCGCGGCGCTAGATCGCGCCGGCCGGCTCCACGGCCGGTTCGTCCGGCTCGGCATCGGCGGTCACGAATTTGAGCCCGTAGGTCTTGCCGCGACGCCAGACCACCTCGCAAGGGTAGCGCTTGGCGTGATCGGCGAGCAGCGTCAGCGCAAGGCGGTCCTTCACGTCGAACTCGACCTCGGTCGTGATCTTGGCGCCGCCGGGCGAGATGTCGACCACGGCGCAGGCGTTTTCGGTCACGCCGTCGTCCACGGTGATCCACGCCGCGCGATTGTTGAGCTGGCGCCGCGGTTCGCGACTGACCTTGATCCGTGCTCCATTGCTCGCCATCGTCTCGTCCTCGAAGACATTGGTCCTTGAAAAAACATTGGAGGCCGCGCATGTCGATCGACACGCCCGGCACACAACCGCAGGGGCCACAATGCCGTCTCCCCGTAAAGTCCGGCTTAGCGCGATCGCTTGAACTTTACCGGAATCTTGCCCCGGCTTTTAGCAAACGAGGATTCCGCAATTCCATCAGCGGGATACCGGCCACCTCGGCAGCCGTCGGCTTGACACGGAGACCGCATAGTTGGTGAAGTGGCGGCAGTGGCCTTGGCCACATCCCTGCAACAAGAGCGCTTCAAGCCGCCTCTGTCTTCCGGAAACGCCCCATGCTGATCCCCCTCGCCGACGTGCCGCGCTGGTATGCCGAACGCAAGCCCGCAGACGCGGTCGCCGTCAGTCACGGCGCGGACACGCTGACCTGGCTTGAGCTCGAGCGCCGCGCCAATGCACGGGCGCGCGCCTTTGCCGCCAAGGGTGTCAAGCCTGGCGACTTCGTCGCGATCGGGCTGCCCAACAGCAATGCATTCTTCGAGACCACTTTCGCGGTGTGGAAATGCGGCGCGACGCCGACCTCGCTGTCATGGCGGCTGCCGCGCGGCGAGGCCGCCGCGGTGCTCGAGATCCTGAAGCCGTCGCTGGTGGTCGGCGGCGAGGCCGACTGGAATGCGCCGAATTCGCTGCCGGTGGATTTCGTGCCGGAGGGATTTTCCGGAGAACCGCTCGATGCGCCGGTCGCGCGCTACTGGAAGGCGATGACGAGCGGCGGCTCGACCGGGCGCCCGAAGGTGATCCTCGACCACAACCCCGCCGTGATCGAAACCACGGCACCGCTGCTGCTCGGCATGCCACATGAGGCCTCGGTGCTCAACCCGGGCCCGCTCTATCACAACGCGCCGTTCATCCTGTCGCACTCCGCGCTGTTCGGCGGCGGACGGCTGACCGGCATGGTGAAGTTCGACGCCGAGGAGACGCTGCGGCTGATCGCGCGCGAACGCGTGCAATGGGTCAACTTCGTGCCGACCATGATGCACCGGATCTGGGCGCTGCCCGAAGAAGTGCGCAACCGCTACGACGTCTCCAGCCTGCAAATCGTGTTTCATATGGCTGCTCCGATGCCGCCCTGGCTGAAGGAGAAATGGATCGAATGGCTCGGGCCGGAGCGGATCTGGGAGCTTTACGGCGGCACCGAGCGGCAGGGCGCCTGCGTGATCTCGGGCGTCGAGTGGATGGCGCACAAGGGTTCGGTCGGCAGGATCGGCGAGACCGCGCGCTTGCGCATCATCGGCGAGGACGGCAACGACGTCGCGCCCGGCGAGACCGGTGAGATCTACTTCCTGCCCAATGACGGCGCCGGCTCCACCTACCACTATCTCGGCGCATCACCGAAGCGCCGGCCTGACGGTTGGGAATCGCTCGGCGATATCGGCCGGCTCGACGAGGAAGGCTATCTCTATCTCGGCGACCGGCTCGCCGACATGGTGCTGCGCGGCGGCGCCAACATCTATCCTGCCGAGGTCGAGGCCGCGGTCAGCGAACATCCCGAGGTGCGCTCCTGCGTCGTGGTCGGATTGCCCGATCCGGAATTCGGCCAGCGCGTGCATGCGATCCTCGAACTCGCCGACAGCGCCGATGCGCAGAAGATCGCCGACGGCATGGGCGACTTCCTGAAGGACCGGCTCAGCCGCTACAAGCATCCGGAAAGTTTCGAGCGCGTCGGCACCGCGCCGCGTGATGATTCCGGAAAGGTTCGCCGCACCATGCTGCGCGACGAGCGCGCCGCCTGGATCAAGGAAGATCGCGCCTTCCGCATCATGCCGGCGCGTGCGGCAGCAAAAAGCGATTAGGTTCAGTTCATCTTGCGAGGGGCAGCTCTGCACGCCAGATGAGCTGTGCAGGCCGCCGCGCAAGGTATATCATTCCATCTTCCCTGCCGGCAGAACCTCGGATTACCTTGAGGTTCCAGCGCCCTGCACGCCAGGAGATCCTTGATGTCCTCCACCACCGAATGGAAAGTGCCGGCGGCCTTTCAGCCGCGCCCCGAAGATTACCGCTATGACCTCGATCGTGCGTTGACGAGCGTGGTCGGGCTGCACTCGATCATTCCGCCGGATGCCTTCAGCGCCGAGACGCTCGGCACCGAGCGCGTCGGCAACGGCGTCTTGATCGACGACGGGCTGGTGCTGACGATCGGCTATCTGATCACCGAAGCCGCCACGGTGTGGCTGCATCTCGGCGACGGCCGCGCGGTCGAGGGCCACGCACTCGGCTTCGATTTCGAATCCGGCTTAGGCCTGGTGCAGGCGCTGGGACAGCTCGACATCAAGCCGCTGCCGATAGGCTCGTCGGCGGCGACGCAGGTCGGCGACAATGTCGTGCTCGGCGGCGCCGGCGGCCGCACGCGCTCTGTCGCGAGCCAGATCGCGGCGAAGCAGGAGTTCGCCGGCTACTGGGAATATCTGCTCGACGAGGCGATCTTCACTTATCCGTCGCATCCGAACTGGGGCGGCACCGGACTGATCAACAATGCCGGCGAGCTGATCGGCATCGGCTCGCTGCAGCTCGAACGCGAACGCTCGGGCCGCGCCGAGCACGTCAACATGATCGTTCCGATCGACCTGCTCAAGCCGGTGCTGAGCGACCTGCGCAAGTTCGGCCGGGTCGACAGGCCGGCGCGGCCGTGGCTCGGCATGTACACGACCGAGATCGACAACCGCCTCGTAGTGGTCGGCGTCGCCAGCAAGGGACCGGCGGCGCGCGCCGAGCTCAAGACCGGCGACGTGATCCTCGCGGTCGACGGCGACAAGGTGACGAGCCAGACCGGCTTCTACCGTAAGCTCTGGTCGCTCGGCGCAGCCGGCGTCGACGTGCCGCTGACCATCTACCACGAGGGCGTCACCTTCGACGTGACGCTGACCTCGATCGACCGCATGAAGCTGTTGAAGGCACCGCGGCTGCATTAAGAGAAAGAAAAAGAGGCAGCAACGATGAGCGAGGCCGTGGTTGACGACATCGTGGCCGTGCTGCCGCCGCTGTTGCAGACGCTGGAATCGCTGTCCTTTGTCGCGCGCAACCTCAATCCGCCGGACTTCGATCGTGTGATGCAGATCGCGGGCGAGCCCGAGAAGGCCCTGCAGGCGGTGCGGCCGCGGCTCGCCGATTGGCCGGAGAAATTCGCGCACATCAAGACCGCGCTGGAAGCTGCGATCGAACCGGCGCTGGCCGGCTATGCCGGCCTGCGCGCGGTGCAGAATGGCGAGGGCGATCTTGTCAGCGTATTTCGCGCGCTGCGCTATCTGCCGCGCGCACAGGAGGCGCTCTATCCGCTGACCGAGCTGCCGCCGGTCAGCGGCTTCTTCGTCGCGCCCGACTTGCGCGAGGACGCCGCGCTGCAGGCGAAGCTCGCGGCCACGCCGAACTCCGACACCGGCATCTTCCACGAGCGCAACGAGCCGGGCAGCCGCGGCGGCTTCTCGATGTATGTGCCGGAATATTACACGCCTGATCGCACCTGGCCGCTGGTGATGGCGCTGCACGGCGGCAGCGGCAACGGCCGCGGCTTCCTGTGGAGCTGGCTGCGCGATGCGCGCAGCCGCGGCGCCATCCTGGTGGCGCCGACCGCGACCGGCCAGACCTGGGCGCTGATGGGCGACGACACCGACACGCCGAACCTCAACCGCATCATCGACCAGGTGCGGGCGCGCTGGCGCATCGACGAAACCCGCATGCTGCTGACCGGCATGAGCGACGGCGGCACGTTCAGCTATGTGAGCGGGCTCGATGGCGCCTCGCGCTTCACGCATCTGGCGCCGGTTGCCGCGACCTTCCATCCGCTGATGGCCGAAATGGCCGATGCCGCGCGGCTGCGCGGTTTGCCGATCTTCATCACCCACGGCCGGCTCGACTGGATGTTCCCGGTGCAGACCGCGCGGCAGACTCAGGGCTTGCTGTCGGCCGCCGGCGCCAGGGTGATCTATCGCGAGATCGACGATCTCAGCCACACCTATCCGCGCGAGATCAATGCGGAGATCATGCAGTGGCTGAACGGTGAGCTGGCCGACGGCGTCTGAGAAACTCTCTCCCCGTCACCCTGAGGAGCGCGAAGCGCGTCTCGAAGGGTCGACGGCCCGGCTGCGGCTGCGTGGCTGCATCGGGGCCGTGCATCCTTCAAGGCTCGCCCAGCGGCGCAAGTGCACCGCAAGGCTCGCACCTCAGGACGACGGTGATGGATGATGCAAGTGGACCATCCCCTTCGTTGCCTCAGATCGAAAGGCGCCTGGTTACTCATTCACCCGTGGCTTGAGCAGGTCTGCGAGCCCGACCCGGTGCAGCATTTCGTTGCGGACGCGGTCGATCACGCCGAATGCGACTTCGGCACCGTCCTGGGTCGGATCGATGTGGACGCGGAACGGCCGCTTGCCGAACGGCGTGTCCACCACCTTGACGATTGCATCGGCGACCGAGCTGGCGTCGGCGTCCTCGGGCACGATCGCCGCAAACGCCTTCATGATCTGCTCGCCGAAGCCGGCATAGGGACCGGCTTCATATTCGGCGACGCGCGCCTGGTCGACTGGACGGCCGGAATGCGCGAAGTGGTTGGTGCCGCCGGTGAACGCGCCGGGCACGATGATCGAGGTCTCAATGCCCCAGCGCGACAGCTCACGGGCATAGATCACCGCCATCGCATCCATGCCGGCCTTCGCCGCGAAATATGGCGCGAGATAGGGCGGCGTGCCGCCGGCCGAGCTGCTGCTCGATACCCAGACCACGAGTCCCCTGCCCTGCCTGCGCAGCTGCGGCAGCGCCGCGCGATTGACACGCTGGGTCGAGAGCACGTTGACGTCGTAGAGCTCGGCGAGCTGCTCGGGCGTGAACGCCTCCGCCGGTCCGAACACCATGTGGCCGGCGTTGTGCATCACGACGTCGAGGCGGCCCTCTTCAGTGACGATCCGCGCGATCGCCGCATCGACCGACGCCTGCGAGCCGACGTCGAGTTCGAGCGAGCGCAGATCGACCTTGTTGTCGCGGGCGAACTCCTCGATATCGGCGACCGCGGCGGCGTTGCGGCCGGTGGTCTGGCGCATCGAGGCGTAGACGGTGTGGCCGGCCCTGGCGAGCGCGTTGGCGGTGAGGCGGCCGAAGCCGCTCGAAGCGCCGGTGATGACGATGACCTGTTTCATGACACGTATCCTTGTGATGGCGGGTTGAACGAGAGTTGGGTTGAAGTGTGGGGACGTCAGACCAGGCCGCCATTGGCGCGCAGGGTCTGGCCGTTGATCCAGGAGCCGTCGGGACCGGCGAGGAACGACACGGCGTTCGCGATGTCGTCAGGCGTGCCGAGCCGCTCCAGCGGGACCATCCTGGCGAAGCGATCGATCAGCTCGTCCGACTTGCCGTTGAGGAACAAATCGGTCGCGGTCGGGCCGGGCGCGACCGCATTCACCGTGATGCCGCGGCCGCGCAATTCCTTGGACAGGATCGCGGTCAACGACTCGATCGCGGCCTTGGTCGCGACATAGATGCCGTAGGTCTCGAGCTTCGTGCCGACGACGCTGGTCGAGAAATTGACGATGCGTCCGCCGTTGCGCAGCCGGCGTGCCGCCTCGCGCATGGTGTTGAAGCTGCCCTTCAAGTTGACCGCGACCTGCTGGTCGAAGGCCGCATCGACGCTGTCGGCGATCTTGCCGAGCTTCATGATGCCGGCATTGTTGACCAGCACGTCGACGCCGCCGAACGCCGCTTCCGCCGCGTCGAACAGGCCGCGCACCGCACTGGCATCGCTGACATCGGCCTTCGCCGTCAGCGCCCGGCCGCCGGCGGCTTCGATCCGGTCGGCCACCGCCTGGGCCGACTTGGCGTCGCCGGAATAGTTGATGACGACGGTGAAGCCGTCTTTGGCGAGGCGTTCCGCAACCGCCGCGCCGATCCCGCGCGAGGCGCCCGTCACCAGTGCTACCTTGTTGGTTTTGTTGGTCATTTGCAGTCTCCCATCAGGTTGGCGGCGAAGGCCGCGTTCGATGGGAGGACACTAGATCTTGGCATCGTCCGGATAATCAGGCATCTTCTGGCATCACTATTCGTTATTTTCGGATAATAGATGGACCGCTTCGACGCGATGCGCGTGTTCACCCGGGTGGTCGAGCGGCGCAGCTTCTCGCTCGCCGCCGACGATCTCGCTTTGCCCCGCTCGACGGTGACGGACGCGGTGAAGGGCCTGGAAGCACGGCTCGGCGTGCGGCTGCTTGAGCGCACCACGCGCACGGTGCGGCCGACGCTCGACGGCGAGGCGCATTACCGCCGCTGCCTGTCGCTGATCTCGGACCTCGAAGACGCCGAGGGCGCGTTCGGCGGCGCGCGGCCGAAGGGCGTGCTGCGGCTCGAAGTGCAAGGCACCTTGGCGCGGCACTTCCTGCTGCCGAACCTGCCGGGCTTTCTCACTGAGTATCCCGACATCGAGATCAACATGAGCGAGAGCGACCGCTGGGTCGACCTGATCCGCGAAGGCGTCGACTGCGTGCTGCGCTTCGGCCGATTGCCCGACAGCGACATGATCGCGCGGCAGGTCACGATGCTGGAGCGATTGACCTGCGCCACGCCGGACTACCTTGCGCACTTCGGCATGCCGACCGACCCGCTCGCGCTCGACGGCCATCGCATGATCGGCATTCGCTCGCTGACGACCGGCCGCTTGCGCCCAATGGAGTTCGTAATCGACGGCGCGCTGAAGCGGTTTCCGCTGCCCGCGCCGATGTCGGTGACCGGCCCCGAGAGTTATCTGGCGAGCGCCAAACTCGGCCTCGGCCTCGTGCAGGTGCCGCGCTTCCATGCCGAAACCGATCTCGCCAACGGCACACTGGTCCCGGTGCTGCAGCAATGCCCGCCGCCGTCGGTGCCCGTATCGCTGCTCTATCCGCGCAACCGACAGCTGTCGCCGCGGGTTCGCGTGTTCATCGATTATGTGATGCGGGTGTTCGCGCGCAGTTGATCGACATCCGGAACCACAGTGAACCCCACGACGTTATCCCGCCGACACCGGAGGGATTGAGCGATGCGGACGTTTTTCGGCATGATTTTGGGCGCGCTGCTGCTGGTTTGCGGCGTCTATGTCTATGATTCGATTCGGACGTCGAGCGTCGCCAACGGCGAAGTGGCGCAGGACACCCGCACGATCGTGAATTGGGATGTCGCAGCCCATGACTGGAATCTGCTGAAGACGCGTGTCCACGAGGAATGGACAAGGGTCGCCGCGAAGTAACTGCCGCCGTCACGGCGCGATCGCGGATGTCGCGATCGCCGCACCGAACCCCGCACTCAGCGCGGCCCACTCCCTGGCCGTGACGGCCATCGTCACGAGCGCGACCATCGTCCCGACGAGACCTGCCAGCCCGCCGGACAGGCAACCGCCAACAATGAATGCGATGAACAGATTGCCGGGCGCGAGCCGAAGAAACCGGGCGGCGATGCCGTCGTCGCGCATCGACGCGGCGAGGACGTATCCACCGGCGCGCATGGCATAGCATGTCAGCCCGAGGATGAAGATCACGCCGAGAACGTCCAAGTTCTTCATCAAGTCATGCATCGGTCCGCTCCATCATGCTGACGAGCGTGCCGCATCCGCCTCCGATCAGCATGGACCAGCTCGTATCCACGAATCGGCTGACCAGGAGCGCGACAACCGCCGAGACCAGCCACGGCCACGGAGATGTCGCGTTCTTCCACTGGCTCGGAAGCAGGGTCGCGATGAACATCGTCGGCAGCAGTGCGGCGGCGAGCCTCAGCGGTCCGTTCGTTGCGAGCGGGGCGGCATAGGCAAGTGCGGTGCCGCCGACCCAGCCGATCGCCATCGGGATGCTCGATCCGAGCAGATAGCCGGCGTCGGGTCCGTTGCGGTCCGCATCCGAGCTCGTCATCAGCCACGACGCATCCGCGAGCAGAAACAGGCTGAGCAGGATCTTCCGGGGGGCTAGTCCGCCAAACAGCTGGCGCAGATGGGCACCCATCAGTAAGTATCGCGAATTGGTGGCGATGCAGGCAACGACCATGGCGGCAACCGGCAGTGGGCTCGCCCACATGCTCAGCGTGATTGCCTGGGCGGTGGCGGAGTAGACGAGCAGGCTGAACAAAATCGCTTGCGGCGCCCCCAGCCCAAGCCCCTTGTAGGTCAGTCCCATCACAAGGCCAGCGGCGCCGTTGCTGAGCAGGAACGGCAAGGCCGCGACCAGGCCCCGCCTGAATCCGGTGGCCGTCATCGTTGGGACGCGTCGAGGCGACTGGGCACTTGTAATGGTCATGACCATTAGATTAAACTAGGTGAGAGGCCGTGATGTCAAGGGATCCCGCGCGGGCGGCGACGCAGTTCTTCGGTGGACGGGTCTGCCTCGATTTCGCGAACACACTCGACTGGCGGACGTCGAACGATCCGCAGGAGCTGATCCCGGATTACGCTGCGCTATTGTCCTGGAGCGAACGCCGCGGGACCTTGCCGCTCGCGGCGATCAGGAAGCTGAAAGCGCATTCGGCGAGCAGCCTTGCCGTGGCGGCGATGCAGAAGGCGCACGATTTGCGTCGCGACATCTGGGCGATTTCCGACGCGCTCCGCAGTGGCCGCAGCGTGGACCTCCGTCTCGTCAATCGGATGCTGTCGGCGGCTCCCCGGCAGCCCGACCTTGTGCGGCAGGATCGCGGCTATCGCCATGCGCTGGCCGGGACCGACGTGACGGAGCCATTGTGGCCGGTGCTGTGGTCACTGACGGCCCTGCTGGCGTCCGATGACGCGAGCCGCATCGGATGCTGCGAGGCTGACGGCTGCGGCTGGTTCTTCGTCGACGAGAGCCCGAACCGGACTCGCAGATGGTGCTCGAGCGAAGTGTGCGGCAATCGCGAGCGCGCGCGGCGCGCCTATGCCAAGCGGAAAGGCTCTACGTGAGTGAGCGCCAAGGGGTTTAGTTCTGCTCGGTCTTGCGGCCCATATTGGCCTTGCGCGCGTCCGCGATCACCTGCTCGAATTGATCGATGCTGAGCACGCCCGGCACGCGATACTTGCCGACGATGAATGACGGCGTCCCGTTGAAGCCGAATGCCTGCGCCTGCTCGTTGTTGCGCGCCAAAACTGCGTCGATCGCCTTGGCGTTGGCGTCGAGATCCTTCTTCAGGCGGTCCATGTCGAGGCCGGCGCCCGACAGCAGTTCGGCAATGCGCGGCTCGGTGATGCGCGAATTGACTGAGATCATCGCCTCATGCGCGGCTTCGAACTTGTCCTGGTACTTCGCCGCCAGTGCCATCCGCGCCGCGACCTTGGAGACCGGCCCGAGGATCGGCCAATCCTTCAGCACCAGGCGGACCTTGCCGTCGTCCTGCACCACCTGGCGGAGCTCCGGCGCGAGCTTGCGGCAATACGGGCAGTTGTAGTCGAACCATTCGACGATCGTGATGTCGCCCTTGGGATTGCCAATCACCGGAATATCCGGGTCGCGCAGCACCTGTTCCTCGGTCAGGACATTGTCGTCCTCGGCGCGCGCGCTTCGGGCGGCGAGGAGCGCAATGCCGGCACCGATCAAGCCGAGCGCGCCGCGGCGGGTAGCGCCGGCGTTGTCGAGGGGTGACTTCGTCAGATGGTTCATAGCTTGCTTCCGGAAGGGCTCCTCGCCCTTCTACGTTCAGGACACATTGATGTTACGCAGCAGCATATAGATCGCCACGACGATAATCACAGTCGCAAACACCATATTGAGCGCGCCGCGGCGTTCCGACAGGTACCGGGCGCTCCGTGTGCCCAGCAGGCCGCCCGCGATGCCGCCGGCGACGAATAGCCCCGCCAGGCCCCACGACACCAGCCCGGACCACGCATAGCTCAGGGCCGTGGTCATGCCGAAGGCGGTGACGGCCACCAGCGACGAGCTGACCGCGTTCATGATCGGCATCCCGGTCGCCAGCATCAGGGCCGGCACGATCAGGAAGCCGCCGCCGATGCCGAAGAAACCGGACATGGTTCCCGTGGCAAGCCCGAGACCTATGATCGCGGGCGTGTTGGCCATCGAGATCTTGACGTCGGTCAGCCCGACCCGCGCGCGGGTCTTCAGCATCAACCCCGCGATCACCAGCATCACGATCGAGAACAGGGCCAGCAGCTCCTGCCCATCCAGCATCTTGCCGAGGATCGAGCCGCCGAAAGCGCCGAACATGCCTGACAGCGCGAACAGCAGTGCACAGGACCAGATCACGGTGCCGCCGCGGGCGTGGTTGGAGAGGTTGATCGCGGCGTTGGCGGCGACCGCAATCGCCGAGGTGCCGATCGCGACATGCGGCTGGGCCACCCCGACCACATAGACCATCAGCGGCACGGCAAGGATCGATCCGCCGCCGCCGACCAGGCCCAGCGAAAAGCCGACCAGCATGCCCGATACCAGCCCAAGCACGCTCTGAGTTGCGGAGAAGACCAAGGGGAACAGACTCGCGTTTGAGGCCGCAACCCTAGAAGGATTTGCTGCACAACGCCACACCAATAGCACAAAACTGCCCTGCAACCAGGGTCTCTCTATTTGAACATGATCTTTTCGGAAAACCGGTCTCCACTTTTCCGGATCATGCTCAGCGCAGCAGATATGTCACGGCCAGCGGCACCAGCAGCGAGGTGACCAGCGCGTTCAGGCTCATCGCGATCCCGGCGAAGACGCCGGCGACCTCGTCGACCTGGAATGCGCGCGCGGTGCCGATGCCGTGGGCGGCGATGCCGGCGGCAAAGCCGCGGCCGCGGAAGTCGGTGATGCCGATGAAGTTCATCAAGGGCGTGACGATGATCGCCCCCATGATGCCGGTGAGGATCACGGAGACCGCCGTCAGCGAGGGATCGGCATGCAGGGATTCGCTGATGCCCATGGCAACGCCTGCCGTCACCGATTTCGGCGCCAGCGACAGGATGATGTCACGCGGCAGACCGAAGGCCCGCGCCAATAGCACCACCGAGACGATCGCGGTGAGCGAGCCGACCGCGAGCGCGACCAGCATCGGCAGGACCGCAGCCGCGACTCGCCTGCGGTTCTCGTAGAGCGGCACCGCGAGCGCCACCGTCGCCGGCCCGAGCAGGAAGTGCACGAACTGCGCGCCGGCAAAATAGGTGGTGTAGGAGGTCCCGGTCAGCAGCAGGAACGCGCCGATGATCCACAGCGAATGCAGCACGGGATTGGCGATCGGATGCCGGCGGGTCTTCAGCGACACCGCATCGGTCACCGCATAGGTCAGGAGCGTCACCGTCAGCCAGAGCAGCGGCGACTGCGACAGATAGACCCAGAGCGAGAACGGATTGTCGCTCACGGGTTCTCCTCCTCGCGCGAAAGCAGGCTGCTCGCCGCGACGAAGGTCGCGACCGTCGCCAGCAGCGTGACGATGACCGAAACCGCGAGGATCACCAGGATTGCGATGCCGTGCTCGGCGAGCAGATCGAGCTTCTGCACCACGCCGACGCCGGCCGGAATGAACAGCAGCGAGAGATTGGCAAGCATGCCGCGGCTTGCGCTCTCGACCCCGTCATTGCCGAGCGGCCCGCGCGCGAGCACCGGAAACCGGTCGCGCGCCAACAGCAGCAACAGCAGCAGCACCAGCCCGACCACCGGTCCCGGCACCGGCACGGCCAGCGCCCGCACGGCAACCTCGCCGACCAGCTGACAGAGCAGGATCAGACTGAGACTGGCGATCATGGCAAGGCGCTCACGCGAAGCATGCGCGTATCAGGTCGGTGTGGGGGAGGCTTGTCAATGCGCGGGACTCAAGCGTGTGCGCAAATGCTGGGCACGCCTTTCCTAAGCAGCCTGGTCTCTGAGTCCCGTCATCCTGAGGGGCGCGAAGCGCGTCTCGAAGGATCGACGGCCGGCCGGGCCGTGCATGCTTCGAGACGCCGCTGCGCGGCTCCTCAGCATGACGGGGATAGACTAGCGCGGCTACCCTTCCCGCCGCTGCAGCGCCATCAGCGTGCCGCTCATGGTCGCGACCAGCGTTTCGGCGCCGTCCTGCACGGCATAGGCGCGGCCATCGCAGACCGTCAGCGTGCGGCCGGGCTTGACCACGACGCCGCGGAACACGAATCGCTCGCCGCGGGCCGGCGCCAGGAGATTGGTCTTGAACTCCACCGTGAGGATGTCGGAGCCTTCGGGCATCAGCGTGAAGGCGGCGATCCCGCAAGCATTGTCGAGCCCCGCGGTGATGATTCCGGCATGCACGAATCCGTTCTGCTGGCAGAACTCCGGCGCGTAGGGCATCGCGAGATCGACCTCGCCCGGCTCCATGCGCGCGATCGAGATACCAAGCGTCTGCATTGCGCGCTGGCGCGCGAATGTGGCGGTGGCAACCGCGCGGAAGTCGGGATTCTTCGGTTCAAAACGGGGCATGGCGGTCACGCAGTCACGGATTCTGACGGCACGAGGTGCGGCATCGCGGCGTAGCGGATCGCCGGCGCGAACGGCGCCGATTTGCGCGCTGCACGATCGATGTGCACGGCGGCGATCTCGCAGGTCGCGGCGATGTCGCCGGTCTCCGCGTTGCGCATCTCATGCAGGATACGGACCGACTTGTCGCGGAACTCGACCAGCCGGCTCTTGACCTCGACGAGGTCGCCGGCAAGCAGTTCACGCTGGTAGGAGATGTTCTGTTGCACGGCGGCCATGCCGCGGCCGGACTCGCGCAGATAGCTCGGTGTCAGCCCAAGCCGCGCGAACATGTTCCAGCTCGCCTCGTCGAACTTGCCGACATACCACATGACGTTCATGTGGCCGATGTGGTCGCAATGCCAGGGATAGACCGTGCCGCGATAGGTCGCCTCGCCCTCCATCGTCCCCTCCTTCGATTTTTGATACGGTAGCGTATCAGGCACCAAGCGGGCTAGCAATACGGCACCGTATCGGGACCGCTCCGCGGAGATCACATGACTGAAAGCAAGGGCGACGTCTGGGTCGCGGCCGGCTTTGCCGAACTCGCGCATACCGGCGTCGACGGCGTGCGGGTCGAGGTGCTGGCGAAGAATCTGGGCGTCACCAAGGGCGGCTTCTACCGCCGCTTCAGGGATCGCGCCGCGCTGCTCGAGGCCATGCTGACGCGCTGGCGCGACGGCCGCATCGCCGCGATCGAGAAGCAGACCGCGCTCGACGGCGCCAGCGCGCGCGAGCGGCTGAAGGCGATCATCACGCTCTATTCGGAGCGCATGAACACCGAGGCGATGGCGGTGGAGCTCGCGATCCGGCAATGGGCGCGCACCGACGAAGCCGCGGCCACCGCCGCCGCGAGCGTCGATGCCGCGCGGCTGAAGAATGTCGGCCAGCTCTATCGCGCCACCGGGCTCTCGGCCGAGGAAGCCGATGCGCAGGCGTTCCTGTTCTACTGCTTCATCTTCGGCCAGAGCCTCTTGTTTCTCGAACGCGGCCCGCGCAAGCGCGCGCAACTGCTGGCGCAATCGGCGGACAAGCTGCTCACGGAAAGCCAATAGCGCTTCAGCCGAAAGAAAAGCGGCCGGCTTGCGCCGGCCGCCCGTCAAACTCGCTTCAGCTGGCTCAGGCGCCCTTCAGGCGCTTGTTGCATTCGCTGTAATAGCCGCCGCCCTTCTGGATCCACTTCAGGCCGCCATTGCCGCCGGTGGTCTTGTTGGCATTGTACTGGTCCACGCAAGTGTGCATGCGCTGCTTGCCTTCGGACTCCTTGGCGTATTTTGGATCGACCGCGTTCGGAAACACGGCGGGCCCTGCCGGTGCGGCGGGTGCCGCGGCGGGCGCGGCGTCCCGCTTGGCCTCCTTCGGCGCGGCCGGAGCAGGCGCGGCGGCAGCGGGCGGCGGAGCGGCGGGCGCCGCGGCCGGGGTCGCGTCGGCGCCGCATTGCGCCTTGCGGAAATCATTCCACTTCTGGCCGTTGAGGGTGCCGGCCGTCTTGGCCGCCTGGTACTTGGCGCTGCATTCCTGCGTGGTCAGGGCCTGCGCCGGCGCGCTCGCCACAAAGGCTGCAAAGCCCGACACCGCAATCACACACAACAATCTGGTCTGAATGGTCATCCCTGGTCTCCCGTCATCCCTGGTTTCCCGTGAGGGTTTCCCCTAGGGGGCATTGGCGTAAGACCATTATCCTAGCGCAACCCCGACTTGCGACAACGTGCGGACGCCCTTGGCTGTTAAAATATTGTGGCGGCGGGACCACCGCATATTCATCCACGGTTCATCATCGCCGCGCAACGTTTCGGCTCCTTCCCTCACGAGGTGCCCCATGATGAAGATTTCCTCCCTTGCGACCGTGACCGCCCTTGCCTCCGTGCTGCTGATCGGTGGCGCCTTCGCGCAGACCGCCGCGCCCGCCGCCAAGGACGCCGCTCCGAAGGCCGACGGCAAGATGGCCAAGGAAGCCAAGCCGCGCACCGCCGAGTCGCTGGAATGCTCGAAGGAAGCCGATGCCAAGGGCTTGCACGGCAAGGAGCGCAAGAAATTTCGCTCCGAATGCAAGAAGGCGGGCGGTGCTGCCGCAGCGCCGGCCGCGAAGTAACGCGCAGACGTATTCTGACGTCCTTCACCCTCCCCGCCGGGGAGGGTGAAAATCTGTGCGCAGGCGAGCCGGGGTGCAATGCTGCAATCGCGAGATGCAATTGTCCCGTGGTTGCGAATTTGCCATAAGGCGGCGTGACCCTGATCCGCGCTTCGATGGCGACCGCCATTCCCGACCGCAGCAAAGTTCTGAACGGGCTCGAGACACTCGTCATCGGCGCCGCCGGCGGCTTGCTGTTTTTATGGGCGGGATTGCCGGGCGGGCTGATCTCGGGTGCGATGTGCGCGGTCGCGATCGCCGCACTCGCCGGACGGCCGCTCGCGGTGCCGCCGGTGCTGACGCAATCGGTGCTGCTGCTGCTCGGCATCTCGCTGGGCTCGCTGATGTCGCAGCAATTGCTGCAGCACATGAGTTCCTATCCGCTCACCATCGCCCTGCTGGCGCTGGCGACGTTCTGCTCGACCTTCGGCTCGAGCGTCTATCTGCAACGCATGCATGGCTGGGACCAGACCTCGGCCTTCCTCGCCGGCAGCCCCGGCGCGCTCTCGCAGATCACGATCCTCGCCGCGGAGAAGGGCGCTGACGTCGCGGCGATCGCCGTGGTGCAGACCATGCGCGTCATCATCCTGACCGCGGCGCTGCCGCTGGTGCTGGCGTTGACCGGGGTGACGCACGCGGCGCCGCCGCCACTGCCGACGACGGTGGCCTCGCCGTTCGGCCTTGTCGCCCTGGTCGCCGGGTCGATCGGCGTCTCGCTGCTGCTGCGCTGGATCAAGTTTCCGGCCAGCTGGATGTTCGGCGCGATGCTCGCCTCCAGCCTGCTGCATGGCTCAGGCCTGGTCGATGGCGGCCTGCCGCCCTGGCTGCGCAACGTCGCGCTGGTCGGCATCGGCGCGCTGATCGGCACCCGGTTTGCGCGGATGAAGACCTCGACCCTGCTGAGCCACGTCAATGCCGGGCTCGGCTCATTCGCGATCGCGATCGCAATCTCGGCCGTGTTCGTCGCGGTGATCGCCTTCACTACCCATGTGCGGCTCGCCGACGTCGTGGTCGCCTTCGCGCCCGGCGCGATGGACGCGATGCTGGCGCTGGCGCTGACGCTGCACATCGACCCGATCTTCGTCGGCGCGCATCATTTGTCGCGCTTCCTGTTCGTCACCATCTCGACGCCGGGCATCATCCATCTGTTCGGACGGCCGCAGGACGACGTCGACGACTAGGCCAAGGCTCACCTGTTAATTCCGTCATCCCGAGGTGCGAGCGGAGCGAGCCTTGAACGATGAACGGCCCGGCTGGTGGCCGTGCATGCTTCGAGACGGCCGCAAGCGCGGCCTCCTCAGCATGACGGATTGAGAGGCGGACACGGGCCTTAACCGTGGAAGCGTGGTGGGTTTCGCGGAGCCTGTGATCGGGCCGCGCTTTGCGCGGACCCGTTGGCTCTACCTACCCTGCAGCTCCAATCCAGATCATGCCTCGGCCGTCGACTGGCCCGGCTGATCGCGAAACGATCGCGCCAACGCTGTCAGTTCGCCGGGATCGAACCATAGCTCCTCGTCCCGGTCCATTTGCAGTTTCGCGACGGCTGCAGCGTGCCACAACGGCTCGGTGATCCGGGCATAGACCGAATCGGGCTGTGCTTCGCTCCATTCCTCGAGCCGCTCCCTGGCGACTGCACGCCAAAGCGCAGTCAGCCGGCTGCTCGCACCATGGATCTCGGAGATGGTATATCTCGGGCGCTGCTCGCTCATCAGCGTGGCGATGAGATTGCGTCGGCTCTTGAGGCGCAACAACGTCTCATTGGCCAACAGCAACAACTCGACGGGGACGCGGTGCACGATGATCAGCATGGGCTCGTCTGTCGCGCATGATCGGAACGGTGGCGGCGGGATAGCCTCGACCTTGAAACACCTGACACGCGCGCCAGGGCCTTCGCACCGGGAATCCTCTACCTTGGCTTCCGGAAATCGATGCTGCGCAGGATGATCCGGGGCGGCGCCCCCTCGAATTCCTTCGCCTGGTACTTGTCATCGGCGCAGGCCTCGATGCGCTCGCGCAGCCGCATGAACTGGGTCTCGCGGTGGCCCGCGCGCCCGAGCGCCCCGCCTTCCAATTCATCCATGGCGGAGGTCGAGATCGCGCAATGGATCTCCTTCTCGTCGTCATGCATCGAAAACAGCACGACCATCCGGTCGTATTCGTAGCTGATGAAGCGACCCTGGGTAAGCGTCATGTGACCAGCTCCTTCAAAGCCGCGAAGTGGTTCTGGTTCATCGCGGCTCGGTGAGCCGGACAAAATCCTCGAGAATTGCCGTGACCAGATCGCGATGCCTTGTATCCTCCGGCGGCAGGCTCGCGGCGTACAGATTCAGAACGTAGCGCGCCTTGGCGGCGACCTCCGGCCACGACGTCGCAGGTACCGCCAGCAGTCCGGTTTCGAGCGAGGCCTGCCGTTCGCGCAGATCCCTCGCATGGGTCTCGATTTCCGCCAGCGCACGGCGAATATCGGTGGCTTTCTGGGCTGCCATGCCGCGGTGGCGATCGAGGTCGAGCGGTTCGTCAGACATTGGAGGCGCTCGCGTCGATACGCTGGGCGTCCGCCAGATCGACCGAGCCGATCGACACCATCTCCGTCGTCAATCCGCGCGAGCCTTGTGCCGGGACGATGATCATCGTGGCGACACGGCGGAACACCGCGAACGAGAGCCCTTCGATCGCCTCTTCGTCGGTGATGACCTCATAGGCGCCTGCGGGCAATTCACGATCGATGCCTCTGATCCGGAATGGATGCTGGAAGGTGACGACTTCACGTCGGGAGCGCATGGTCATGGGCCAGCCTTTTGCGAAACGCCTTGCGCCGGTGCGCGGCCCCATTGGCAGCATGCGCCGCTTCAGCGGCAATAGCCAATGCTTTCTTGTTGGTTTTCCTTGTGTTCCTGGCTTTCTCGCCGAACGAGGGGCAAAGACCGCTCCGCACAGCATCCTGCGCGTTGCTGCCGCAGCGCGCCGCAGACCGCTTTGGCGCTCGCTATTCGGGTGCGATCGGCCTACGGTCGATCACCATCACTTCCGGCAAAGCAAATCCACGTCGACGTTCGGGACTGCTCGGGAGGCAGGCTCTGACCGAGTCGATGATCTCGATAAACAGAGGGAGACCGACATGTCCAAAGGCGAGCGACACGGCAACCGCGAGGTCAAAAAGCCCAAGAAGGAGAAGATCAAGGTGATCGCCGCGGCTCCCAGCCTGAAGGGCGGACAGCCGAGCTTCACGCCGGGAAAGAAGAAATAGATCGATTGAGACAAGGCCTGTAAATCAGGCCACTCAGTCAGACCTTGGCCGCCTTCGCCACGCCCCAGCCGGCGATCGCGGCCATCAAGAGCGAGATCAGCACGTTGTAGCCGGCAAGCGAGATGCCGAGGAAGCGCCACTGCACTTCGTCGCAGCGGACCACCTTGACCTTGTCGAGCTGATCCAGCAGCGAGCCGGCCTTGCCGAAATCCACCATCGGGCCGGTGCAGTCGGTCGGTCCCTGCCAAAACCCCCATTCGACCCCGGCGTGATAGGCGCCGAGCCCGGCATTGGCGAGCGCGGCGAGGCCGAGGATCACAAGGCCCGCGAGCAGCACCGGGCGCGCTGCGCCACGGGCGGCCGCGAGCGCCACCACGGCGCCGAGCGGGACCGCGAGGTAATAGGCATAGCGCTGCTCGAGGCACAGCGGACAGGGCATGATCTCCAGCACCAGCTGGAAGAACCAGGCGCCGGCCAGCGTCGCCGCCGCGATCACGGCAATCGCCAGGGCCGAGGTCAGCGCCGGATTGCCGGTGGCGGAAGCATCCGACGGATGGGCGGTGGCGAGCGTCACGGCAGTCCTCCTGCGAGCACCGTCCGGCGGGGTCATGGCCCCCGCCCCATGCTCAGCCCGGGTCGTATCGCGTGAAAATACCGCTGTCGAGGCGCGGGACAATCACATCCGCGCGGGTTGACCGTGACGGGCCGCCCGCTATAGTCCGCCGCGCTTCGCGACCCCGGCCCTGCCTCGGCCTGGACCACCGCGAATGCCCCTGTGGCGGAACTGGTAGACGCGCTCGACTCAAAATCGAGTTCCGCAAGGAGTGCTGGTTCGATTCCGGCCAGGGGCACCACGGAAAAATTCTTCGTAATATCAATAACTTAAGCCTTTGGTTCGATTCCGAATTTCTCCGGATAATTGTCACGACCTATTGAAAATACAAGCAAAAGCCCACTGCAGCCGTCCGCTTTGCTGGTATTTTTGCTGGTATCGCCAAGCCAAAAGCGCCGCGGCGAATTTCGCTCTTCCGAACGACGGAATCGAGCAGATGGCCCGCAAGAATGATGGCGCCGAGGGTGCCAACCCACAGCAGATCTGACTAATCTCGACTGCCGCCGCGCGACCGAAATTCGACATGAGCGACGGACCGGCGCTTTTCGACTCGCGCACGAAGCTGATGCAGCATTGGGCTGATCGGAAGTGTTTCGATCCCAAGAAGTCGATGCCGACAAGGTAGGCGCGCAGGCTTGAGTCTCCTAACATCAGGCTGGTTGAGCTTGTCCAATTCAACCCGCGGCAAGCTCAGGTGATAGTCGTCGAACGCTTGTGCATGACGTGCCGGAAAGCGGATCGATCTCGCAGCGCCTTTGCAACGCGTTGTGCTTGGCCACCTGAGATAAACCGCCGCGCGTACATACGCCGTGACCAAGAGATCGTCTGCGCTCCTGACCGCTGGCCTCCGAACGCAAAGGTCACGCGATCGAATCGCGTCGGGTGAGGCAATCCATTTTTGCTTTTTCACCTCGATGATTGGACTGAAGAGCTGCAGTCAAAAGATTTCGATCCCGGGACTCGACCCTGAATGCGATCATGCGTTTGCAGCGCCTGGCGTTCTTAGTCCATCGACTCTTCTCGGGTAAGGACCACGGATAGTGATCGTATTATCGGTGCGGCAAACAGGACGACAGGCGACATCACGACCCACGAGATCAGCCATGATGCGAGCCAGTTCCACAGGTAATGGCCGGTTGCCGTTGCGGAAAGGCTCGCGACGCCTGCGGCAATGAGGGAAGTCAATCCAGATTGGATGACGCCAAAGACGAAGTGACTGTAGCGACGCGGGATTGCGAACATAGCCTCCTCAAACTCAACTGCGCTGAATTCTCGATGCTCTTGAAACTGCAGACGGCGCCGAGGTTCTTTAAAACCGGAAACGCAAGCCGACAGTTGGATCGATATTGTTGTATTTGAGGAAGCCACTTGCCTGTCCGCCAGTGACCCACGAGTACATCAGTCCGGCGTAAGCGTCGAATTTCGCCGCGAAATGCCAGTCGACCGCCGCTGAAACCGCGTTGAGCGTTCCACTGCATGTCGTGAACGCCAAGGTGGAGCAGCCGGACGATGCTCCGCCGCCAAAGCTGTTCTGGTCGTAATGATAATAGGCGCCGATCACGTTCACGTCTTCGGTGACGGCGTATGACACGCCCGCCCAGGACACTTGCAGTATCTTGTTATGAAAATCGAAGGCTGTCGTATTGACGGCCGTGACAAAGTCCCCGCCGATATCCGTAAAGGGTCTCCGCTTGTCGCTTGGCGGAGCGTATCGGATCCATTCATATCCGGCATAGAGTTTGAGGGGGCCGTTCGCATACTTGCCGAGCAGCATCAGGCTCGAATCGTCAGAAATCGTGGCAGTCAGGGTCTGCGGCAGGAACGGGGGCACCGGCACGCCTCCGACCGTGGGGTTGCCGGTGAGTCCGATCGAAACGGCGTCGCGCACGACGCTGCCGATTGCGTCGAGCGAAAGCGTGCCGTTCGCCAACCCGGTAATATCGCCGCCGAATTGCACCTGGTAGGCGCCGTCGGCAGCGTTGTTTTGGTCGTAGCCGCCGAACTGCCAAAGCGCCCCGACGCGGAACTGGCCTACATTGATGCGGTATTTCGCAGACGTCGTGTACCGGCAGTCTTCGGTGTTACCGACGCCGCAGGTTACGCCTGAAAAGCCAAGCACCGAGAACGCGTACGATCCCGCCATTGGGTCATACGCAGCGATAGCGTCGTTGGTCAGCGCGTACTGCCGGAACACCGTGAGAGTGCCATATGTCGGTGAACTGACGCCCGCGTAACCCATGCCGTTGTAGAATTGTCCCTGCCGGCTCGAATCGCCGTAGGAGTTTTGGTTGGTCAGCGGCACGCCGGCGTTCTGGGCGACGGAATGCGATCCGTTGGCGAGTTGTAATGAATAGGGATCAAAGTCGGCTTGCACATCAAAAATGAAGGACCAATCGGAGCCGATCGGTTCGCTTCCCTTGATGCCGATGTTCGATTGGCTCAGTGCATTGGGCGCGGGGAGCCACAGCGATCGATTGCTGCTTTTTGAGATCAAATAGTCCACGCCGAACGACGATCGCCTGTTGAACGGCGCAGAATGGCTTTGCCAGGACCCGCCGGTGTCGATCGTACCGTACACGGTGATGCCGTACCAGCTCAGCGGGCAGGCCGTGGTCACAAAGTCCGTAGGACTGCCACATGGTGCGCGGGAAGAAGGCTTTGCCGCAGCTGGCGGCGGAGCTTTTGTCGCCATGTCATCAGCCATCGCTGCGCTCAAAGGCGTCCCGAGGAGGATCGAAGAAATGCCTATAACGCAAAGTGAAGTGAGCTTCATGGTCATCCCCCCAGAAGGTCGCTTATTTGTTCCGTGCTGCATCTTCGCAGCCCTCGCATGTTCAAAGCGCGCTCAATCCGCCATCGACGACGAGATCGGCGCCGGCGACGTAACTGCTCTCGTCGGAAGCCAGGAACAGCGCGGCGGCAGCGATCTCCTCGGGTCGGCCAAGCCGGTCGAGCGGAGTGGCAGCCCTGAAGCTCGCCCGGATCGCGTCGGCGCCTTCCTTCGTCGTTGCCTGCGCGTCGATGATGGGCGTGTCGATCGCGCCCGGGCTGATCGCGTTGACACGAATGCCGCGGTCCTTGAGTTCAGCGGTCCACGTTCGCACAAACGAACGAACGCTTGCCTTGGTCGCGCTGTAGGCGGTGTAGCGCGGAATGCCCTTGAACGCGGCGATAGAAGAAATCAGGACGATGGTTCCGCCATCGCGGAAGAGAGGTAGCGCCTTCTGAACCGTGAACAGAAGCCCGCGCACATTGATGCCGAAGGTCTGGTCGAAATTTTTCTCCGTCACTTCGACGAACGGCTCCGGATCGATGAAGCCCGCGTTTGCGACCAGAATGTCGATCCTTCCCTTCTCGCTCCGGATCCTCTCGTAGAGCCGATCGAGATCCTGGAGGTTCTGGACGTCCCCTCGAACGGCCGCCGCACGCTCTCCAATCAGGGCAACCGCCATTTTGAGTTCGTCCTGGCGGCGGCCTGTGATGTAGACAAATGCTCCCTCCCTCGCAAACCGCTGGGCCGTCGCGAGTCCGAGACCACTACTACCGCCCGTTATGAGCGCTACTTTGCCTTGCAGTCTTGGCATCATTCTCTTCCTTCCAATCAGGATGCGACTGAGAGCCGGGCAGCCGCCTGCTTCGAGGCCGGCGGCAAGAGCTTATTGTCGATCAGAGACTGCAGGGCCTTGCGGAACGACACCTCCGTATCGACCACCTTTGCGAAGCCGGCCTGGCGCAGCTTGACGGTGCTCACGAAGGCCCTCGGTCCCGCCGGGGCGCCATAGGCAAAAGCGAAGTCGGCATGCTGGTCCCCTTGACCGACCAGATCCCGCAGGCTCCGCGAGCGAAGACCATACTTCGCGACGATCTTGCCCCAAACGTCGGCGTTTTCCGCGAGGTACCCCGCCACACTCATCGGCGAGTCCGGTCCGGCCTCGACGCCGAGGGTTTCGGCGATCCCCGGCCACACGTTGCGCCACTCGAACACGTCTCCGTTGGTTATGTTGAACGCCTCGTTCGCCGCCTGTGGCGACTGCGCAGCCCAGACCATCACGTCCGCGACGAGATCTGCATCGGCGGCCTCCCAGACGAACGACGGACCGCCAGGAAAGCCGAACGGTTCACCCTTCTCGCGGCGGATTGCCGCGTAGGCTCCGATTGCCGGAATAACGTTCAACGCACCCGGAGTGGGACCGGTGACGAGCTGCGGACGCAGAGCCGTATAATTGAAGCCATGCTTGGCACCCATCTCACCCACATAGGCTTCCTGGTCGAAGAAGAAGTTCGGGTGATCCTTGCGGGCATCACGTTCGCGGGCCGGGATAGGGATAGGGTGCAAGTGCACGCCGTAGATCTTGGTTCCCTGCAGAATGCTGACGTGCTGGAAATTGGAGGCTGTGCGCACGATCGGCGCCACCACGTTGCGCAGCATGGCGTTATTGGTGTCGATCTGTTCCTTGCTCGACCAGCCAGCGACCAGTTCGGGCCTCTCGTGCAGGGCGGTGTAGGCGATGTGCGTGATGTCGGTCAGCGGCTCGAATGCAGCGCGGGCCTTTTTCTCGTCCCGCAGATCGACGGATAGAAACTGGACGTCGCGGCCGCTCGGTAGCTCGGGCTTGCGGCGCGAGACGCCGACCACCTCCCAGCCCGCGGCAAGAAACTTCTCGATCGCGGCGACCCCCAGCAGGCCGCTTGCACCCGTGACCAGGACCTTATTCCGAACGATCTTTCCTTGGTTGCTCATGCTCATGATTCTTGGACTCCTGTTGATGAGCAGGTTTGCTCATCGCCTATACCTAAGCGGCCGTTGCGTTAACCTCGATCCATTTTGCGATGCTGGCCGCGGCATCGCCGTAGAAGGTCCGATAGAGATCTTCGGTTACGTAGCCGATGTGAGGCGTTGCGAGGACGTTCTCCAGCTTCCGGAACGCGTGACCGGGAGGCAGCGGCTCCACGTCAAATACGTCGACCGCAGCCCCGGCTATCCGGCGCGCCTGCAGCGCTTCGATCAGAGCCACCTCATCGACGATCGGACTGCGCGATGTGTTGACGAGTCTCGCCGTCGGCTTCATCAGGGTGAGTTCGGGTGCCCCGATCAGCCCTTTGGTACGACTGCTCAGGACGAGATGGACGGTCACGATGTCGGCCTCGCGGAACAACGTCTGCTTGTCCACGAGGGTGGCACCGGCGGCGCTTGCTTTCTCCTCAGTGAGGTTCTGGCTCCAGGCGATCACCTTCATGCCGAACGCGAGGCCGATGCGCGCCACTTCTGTTCCGATGTTTCCCAGCCCGACGACGCCCAGGCTCTTGCCCCTCAGGTTTGCGCCGAGGCTCGTTTGCCATCCCCCGGCCTTGAGCGAAGCGGCTTCCCGGTCGATGCCTCGCATGCTGGCCAGAACCAGCGACCAGGTGAACTCGATGGTGGGTGTGGAGTCATAGCCGGTCGCGGTGACCGCGATGCCGAGATCGGTCGCGGTCTGGCTGTCGATGGAGGCGTTTCGCGGTCCGGTCGACGCTATCAGCTTGAGGTTCGGGAGCTGCTGCAGGGTCTCCCTCGTAAGCGGCGTGCGCTCGCGCATGACGCATATCGCGTCGAACGGGCGCAGGCGCTCGACCACTCCCGAGGGATCGGCGATATGATCGTTGAATACGGTGATCTCGGCGTGCCGCCGGACGGCCGACCAGTCGGCAAGCTGCATCGCAACGTTCTGGTAGTCGTCGAGGATCGCAACTTTCATTGGACCCCCTCCTTCTGCTTGCCGGCAAAGAACCCGGCCAGAGCTCCCGCCACGGCTTTACGATCGTTCTCCATCGGAATGTGGCCGGCCGACTTGATCCGAACGAGCCGCGTTTCTGGGATCTCCCGTGCGTAGCGTTCGGCATAGTCGATGGTTTGAAATGGGTCGTCCTCGCCCCACACCAAAAGCTTCGGCTTCCTGGACTGCAGCAGTGCCGGCAGCATCTCCATGGTGTAGCGATGGTCGGCAGCGCCTGCGAGCGCCAGCCAGGATCGGGCGACCCTCGGGTCCGTCCATGGGTCGAGATATTCGGCGATCTCGGCTTCGCTTGCCGGACGCCCGAGCGCCTTTACGACGGACACACGGCGTGCGGCCAGTACATCATCCCGCGTCGTCGCGGCTGCCACTGCCGGATCCCGAAAGCGGGCAACGCCGGGAACAGGCCATGAGTCGTACATAATGCCGTTCACCACGGCCACGCGCGGCACCTCCACGGTTCCTGCGAGCGCGAGATGCTGCGCCACGCCTCCGCCGATGTCGTGGCCGGCGACCATGACCGGTCCCTTGTGCCCGAGCGCCTCGAGGAAGCCCACCAACCAGGCGGAGAGACGCGGGACTGAAGCCTCGCTTACGGTGAGTTCACCTCCGGAGCGGCCGAAGCCGGGGAAATCAACCGCAACGGGGCGAAGGCCCGCCGCGGCGATGCCGTCGAGCACGGGCTGCCAGACGCGGCTCCAATAGGTGCCATGAAGCAGGAGCACCAAGGGGCCGCCCTTGCCGGCGGTCAGATAGCTGATCGGAACGCCGCCTACATCGACAGTCTCGCGTCTCGTCATCGGACGATCCTCTTCACATGTTCCTTGCCGAGCCCGATGGCTTCATAGTGCCTGGTCGCGTGCTCGAGCTTGGTGAAAACATCTTCGTATCCGAGCGCCTCGCCGTAGGGATCGACATAGGTGTACCCGCCGGTCACGTGAAACAGCGTGGCCATTTCCTTGACGTCATCCGGAACGACGAGCGTGTGCGTCTCGCCGGGCGGCTCGAACGCATAGTCCCCGGGGGACGCGACCCAGTCGTGCTCGAGGTACCGCCAGCTTCCGCGCAACGTGAAGGCATGCACCGGTCCGGAATGTCTGTGGCGCGACAGCACGCCCGAAGAGCGGACCCGAAGAATGTTGATGTAGTATCCCTGGCTCACATTCAGCACGAGCGGTCTGAAGGCGACAGTCGGCGATTGCGGGACCCATTCCCGCTCGTCTCCGTCAAGCTCCAGCGCAGAGCCGATGAACACATCCGGCACCATGCCAAAGGGCTGTGGCTTCTGGTAAGCGATCTTCCTTTGATCGATGGCCCTGCTTTCAGACACCTGCATTTCTTCCGACGAGGACTTCATCGCTGTTCTCTTTCCATCGCGTGAAACGACGTCTTTCCATCCCGTATGTCAGGCTACCGACGCCCTGCTCGCGGTTTGTCCGAACAGAATCTTCTTCCCCTCTTCCGTGACCGCAGGGCGGCTCGAAAATGGTTCGCCTTTCGCGTAGGCCCATTGTGTACCTGGGCGCTCGCGCACCGCATCGAACCAGCGCCGCAGGTTCGGGAAGTCGTCCAGATTCTGCTGCTGGCGCTTCCACGGAACGACCCATGGATAGGAAGCCATGTCGGCGATGCTATAGGCGTCGCCGACGATGAACGCGCGGTTCTCGAGGTGGCGATCCAGCACGCCGTAGAGACGGTTCGTCTCCTTGACGTAGCGTTCGATCGCGTACTCGATTTTCGTCGGCGCATAGACCCCGAAATGGTGGTTCTGACCGGCCATCGGCCCGAGACCGCCGACCTGCCAGAACAGCCACTCCGTCACGGTCTTGCGGCCGCGTGTATCCTGCGGAAGGAAGCGGCCGGTCTTCTCGGCCAGATACAGCAGAATGGCGCCCGACTCGAACACACTGATCGGTTCGCCGCCATCGGCCGGCGCGGTATCGATGATCGCCGGCATGCGGTTGTTCGGCGAGATGGCAAGGAAGTCGGGCTTGAACTGATCGCCGGCGCTGATATCGACCGGGTGGATTGTGTAGTCCAGTCCCGTTTCCTCCAGGAACATCGTGATCTTGTGGCCATTCGGCGTAGGCCAGTAGTAAAGGTCGATCATTTCCGTCTCCCTGTCCGCCAAAGTGCAAGCCCGTGAATGATGCGGACACGACAAACTTGCGTATCCGCCCGCGCCGGGGCAGTCGCACTGAGGCAATATCATTCATTCCTGTCCGGAATGGACGAGACCCATGCCCTTCGCGCGGCTTGCCACGGCCTCATGTCGGGCGACGCGCACCACGTCCTGCTTCAGGAGATAGAACGAGACGGCGAGCAGCACGACGTCCTTCATCAGGAACGGGACGTTGCCGGTCATTGCCGGAAATCCGGCCGCAGGATCCCAGCCCTCCGGCATGAACGGAATAATCGTGACGGTCGCGATGAACGTCGCGGTCGAACCGGCGGCGCCGAGAATACCGAGCCGCTTGTCCCAGAACCCTGCAAGTAGAAGGGTGCCGAACGTCCATTCGGAAACACCGAGAAACCAGCTTGCACCCTGGTGGCCGAACAGGGGGTACAGCCACCAGATCAGCGGACCGTTGCTGATGAAGGGCACCAGCCGCTCTGCCTCATATGGCCACCACTTCTGGTAACCGAAGAAGAAAAACATGATCACCATCGATGCGCGAACCAGATGGTAGTCGAGATCCTCGGCGAGCAGGCCGGACCGGCGCAGGATCAGGACGAACGGACTGATTGCCGAGTTGAGAATCGCGTTCATTGTCGTAACTCCTTGTGTCGAGCGTCGACATGCAGTCGCTTCACGCGACCGCGGGAAGTCGATTTCAGTGTCGGACCAGGCCGCCCCGCCGCAAAGCGAGGGCAGCCATTGATACCGATTAGGCGGCGGGTTTCAGCTTGCCGGGCGGAGTCCACTCGGCGCCCTTCATGAACGAGTCGTTCGGGGTCTCGGCGAGATGATTGGTGTAGTTGGAGATCAGCTTGGTCGCCGCGAGGACGAGGACGTCAAGCACCGACTGATTGTCGTAGCCCGCGGCCTTGAAGGCAGCTACGTCTGCCTGGCTCAAGACCCCGCGCTGCCGGGTGACCTTGGCTGCGAACTGGCGCAAGGCCTCGAGCTTCGCGACGGCGATAGGGCGGCTCTCGCGGACGGCGGAGATGGTCGCATTGTCGACCTTGGCCATTCGCGACAGATTGGTGTGACCGGCCATGCAATAAGTGCACTCGTTTTCGTAGATGATGGCGAGATAGACGATGTTGCGCTCTTGCGGCGTGAAGCTCGTCTTTTCAGCTATTCCCCAAAGGGTGCTGTAAGCCTCAAGTGCTGCCGGGCTCTGTGCGAGGACGCGGTGCAGGTTGGGAACGAAACCCCAAGACTTCTGAACGCCATTGAGGATTTCGGCGGAAGCCGCCGGCGCGGTTTTCGTGTCGAGAAGTGTAAAGTCATTGATCATTTCTCTCTCCCTTCTTGTGGTCAAAACGTAGGACCGCACCCTCACCCATTCCCCGACGCAGCGGCAGGCGCGAGCCGGCGATATCATTCATTCCGACGGGGAATGGGCGCAAACGAGGTGGCGGCCATGGTCCCAGGAGTGGTCACGAGACCTCCTCCCTAGTGCTCTCCGTTTCTCTCCTTGCGCGGTGTCTAGCTTTGTTCTCTCCCTCCTCGGATCGCATGACGAAAATCGAAAAGCGAGACCCGCGGCAGGGACTGGAAGCGACGCCGAAGCGATGCCCCAAAATTCCGAGCGCCTGCCGCACGATGAGGAGACCGATGCCGAGGCCCCTGCCTTGCTCGGCATCAAGCCGAGTGAACGCCTCGAAGATTCTCGGAATCTGATCGTCGGCCATTCCAACGCCCGTGTCGTACATGTCGATCCGGATTTCCGAACCGAAGCGCCTGCAGCCGAGAAGGATGCGACCTCCCGATTGGGTGTATTGGACCGCATTGCTCACCAGATTGCGCAGGGCGGCGCCGAGAAGCAGGCCATCACTGAGTACCGTGGCGTCATTGGAAACCGAGTGGATGCTTATTCCCTTGCTCAGCGCGGCATGTTCGTTCTCGCGGCACGCCTGCCGCAAGACTTGCTGGATCCGCACCGGCGTGAGTTCCAGGCGTCCGCTGCGTTCTCGAAGGCGCAGCGCGGTCAGGATCTGCTCCAGTTGATCCTTGAGCCGGTCAATCGCGCTTTGACTGGAACGCAACCATCGCAGTTCGGAGCGCGTCCGCATTCCATGACCAAGCAGTTCGTGGACGCTTTGGATGACCTGCAGTGGCTGGCGAAGATCGTGGCCAGCTATGGCGAGCAGCACCGCCTCAAAATCCGCAACGCTGCGCGGCCTAGCGCTACCGGTCATGCACCATGATACCTGTCGCGTCACGCTGGTCGTTGCCCGGAAATTCCCGTGACGTTCTTCCGTGCCGATATGGTCGCTCACGTCGCGCATCCACGTGCCCTCTCAGGCTAGTAGCCAGAAAGACCTGATTGCTCGCAAGCGTGGCGCGATCCGTCCACGAAAGCGAGTTAAACGTTCTAAGAGATTGTTAAACGTGGAGACGCCGCGATGACCTTTACAGGCGAGCTGATCGTCAGATATCGCGACGATTGCGCAGAATGATCAGTTGGACGATGAGTTCATCGTGCGACGTGAAATAAAAAGCCAAGACCAAAGGATCCGGCAAACCGCGCTTGTCAAAATTTCCGTCGACATTGGCGGTGACAACGAAATTGCCGTGGTGGCTGACGACTTTCGTGACAGTGATGGTGAGTCTTTCGCCGATAATGTCCCGCTCTGCCCAGTTCCTGATGGCCGCTTTGCCCCAGTAGTCGCGCAGTTGATCGTTGACAAGCGCGTCGTCTGAAAACGTACCCATCAGCCGATCCAAGTCGAAGTCGTTCGTGGCCTCGACGAAGGCTGCTATCAGGGGTGGAAGGGAAACTGGACCGTTAGTCGACGAACCTGGACTCATGTGGATTGCGAATTGGGGCGCTCGGCAAATTGCCCCATCTTCTCGCTCCTGGCTCATTGTATGATGTAAAAGATCGTTAAATCAGCAGGAGCGAATGCTGGACTTACCAACCGATCGGGACCCGCCCCGAGCGCGCGCCACAACTTCGATCCGGAAATTTAGATTGCTGACGGTGCCATCTCGTCGTATGTCGGATAATCGACATAACCCTGCCCGTCGCAGCCGTAGAACGTCGACCGGTCATAGCTGTTCTCGCTACAGTGCTTCGCACATACGGGTTTCATCTCGCAGCCGGAGTCAGAAAAAGAACCCATTGCTTGCAAAGCGTGGCACGCCCCTCCAGCGAAGGGGAATTAAACGTTCTAAGAGATTGTTAAACGTGGATATGCCCGGCCGGCTCGGACGGGGACGCCAGCCGTTAGAAATCGCCGGGATTGGGCGGCGTGATCACTTGTATGACGAGTTCATCTTGCGGCCTGGAATAGTCGCCCCAGACAAGCTGTGCGCCCAGCTTGTCTGAAACTATGGGCCCAGTTCTTCAAGGAGCCCACGCGCCATCCTGAGATCCGCAGTCCCAAAACCTTCCTTGAAACGTTCGAATACGCTTGCCAGGCATCGGCGAGCTTCGGCAAGTTTGCCTTCGCGCCGTAACAGGCCGGCAAGAGTCATTGCCGACCTGAGTTCAAGGCTGAGCGCATGTTGTGCCTGCGCCTTGGCAATCGAGTCCTTCAAACAACTCCTAGCGGCCTTATGGTCCTCTTGCGCCGCGAGGATTTGTGCCTTGATTCGCAGCAGTTCTGGCACATCAAATTCGGCACCCGTATCGGTCGAGCGGGCAAGCGCGTCATCGACCATTGCGAGCGCTTCTCTCAACCGCCCGACCTTTCGAAGCCCGTCTGCAAGCGCACCCATGAGGGTGGTACGAATCACATTGTATTGTTCGATTTGCATAAGCTCTAAAGCTGCCCTCAACGACTCTATGCCTGCCGGCACCTCATGTCTCGCGATCTGCAGTTCTCCCTTCAATCCGATACCCGCCGCCCGATAGGGTCCTAAGGAGTGTCGTCCAGCGAAAGCTATCAATCGTTCAACCAAATCCCAAGCCGTCGTGAGATTCCCGGTCCAAAAAACGACCGAACCGCCATAGAGAAGGGACGTGCAAACGGATACGGGATGGTTTCGGCCGCGGTTCATTTCATCGATTGCATCTTGCGCCATTGTCGTGGCGCGATCGGGAAACCCGCGCAGCCACAAGACTCGCGCGAGAGCCACCATGGCTCCTATGCGATTAACACTCCCGAAGTAGTTGGCGAGGTGCGAGCCGCTTTCGGCCGCCACCGACATTCCTTGCTCGAGGTGAAACTGAGCCGCGATCTGATCTCCACTCAAGTAATGGGAGACGCCCATCATCCAATCGGCCCAGATAAGGCCGGCGGGGTCCGATATCGCTTGTGCTACACTTCTTCCTTGTTCGACAGCCGCCCTGGCGCCGCGAAGATCACCTTGTCGGACGAGAAGCAAATTCAAGCTCGCCAGGAGCTGCAATTGGCGCGACCTGTCCTCGAGCGCTTCGGCAAGCGCGAGCCCGCGCTCGATTGCCGCGCGAACCTTGCGGTCATTTCCGCGCGTGTACATCGACGCGAGCGCCAGCGATTCCTGGAGGATCATCTCCGTTCTGGTAGAGTTGCCGGCATCATCGAGAGCCGCCAGAGCGCCTTCGCAAAAGCGCCTGCACTCTTCCAGCAGAGACAGGCCCAGCAACAGAGGCGCCGATTGCGCGACAAGAGCCGCTCCGAAGGCGGGATCGTCACGATCCGACAATGCCCACTCCAGGGCCGCACGCACGTTTCCTATGTGCGGAGTGTATTTTGACAGATCATGTTTGCCGATCCTTGAGCGGATGATGTCGTCGCTTCGGAGAAGGGCGGAATAGAACTCTGCATGACGACGAGCGACGCGAGCTTCTTCCCCTCGATCAGCGAGCTTTTCTCTCGCGTATGCGCGCGTCGTGTCGAGCAATCGATAGTATGTCGCATCGGATATCCAGCTCGTGGATATCAGCGACTTCGCGAGTAAGCTGTCGAGAACATCTGTAGTGCTCGCCTCCTCGATCTCGGTTTCGAACGCGACAGAGCGGGCTGCCTCGACCGTGAAATCGCCCACGAATACCGAGAGCCTGCTTAGAACCGCCCTCTCCGGTTCGGGCAGCAGATTATAACTCCAATCAAGCATGGCGTTCAGGGTCTGATGTCTGGGCAGCGCGGTTCTTCGCCCGTGCCAGAGCAGGCTGAAGCGATTATCGAGCAGCTCCGCGATTCCACGAATCCCGAGAGACCCGGCACGACTGGCGGCGAGTTCGATCGCGAGCGCGATCCCATCAAGTCGACGACAGATCATGGCGACAATCGGTGCTTCAATGTCGCTCAGACCTGCTTCGTGGCCACTAGCTGCAGCTCGCTCCATAAAGAGCTGAGCGGCCGGATATCTCAGAACTTCCGCGGCGGTGAGATCGGCGTGCCCGGGCGGACAACCAAGTGAATAGAGAAAGTGGACGCGTTCGCCCTCGACACGGAGCGCCTCCCGGCTGGTCGCAAGGATATGCGCTTGCGGCGCCTCGCTGACGACGCGTTCGGCCAACTCTGCTGCCGAATCGATCACGTGCTCACAGTTGTCGAGGATCAGGAGAATCTTCTTGTCGCCTATGAAGGCTAGAAGGCTCCTGAATGGATCATGAGCCTGGATCATGAAACCGAGCGCTGAGGCGACTGCCGTTGGAACTAGCCTGGGATTTGTCAATAAACCTAGATCGACAAAGGAGACGGCGCCGCTGAAGCCGTTCACCAATGCATGCGCAACCGAAATAGCGACCGTGGTCTTGCCTATGCCGCCCGGACCGACGATGCTCACAAAGCGTCCCGCAGCAAGCTGCTCTGATACCGCTCGAACAGCTTCTTCTCGACCGACCATCCGCTCCAATCGCGGCGGCAGTTTCCTGAGCTGCTCGCCGTCCGAATTTCCGTCCGCGACAGTCAGCCGTCCGGTCGAGCGCGAAACGGGCGCGACGAAACAATAGCCGCGACCCGTAACATTGGTAATGTAACGAGCGCCGCGCTCTCCGTCGCTCAGCGCTTTCCGGAGGGTGGCAATCTGAACACGGAGATTCGACTCGTCCACCGTAACATTCGGCCACGCTATGGAAATCAGCTCGGCGTAGCCGACGACCTCGCCAGCCCGCTCCGTCAAGGCGATCAGGACATCGAGCGCGCGCCCTCCCAGTGGTACTGTTTCAGCAGCCCTCTTGAGAATCCTGCCGGCCAGAAACAGACTGAACGGGCCAAAGGAAAGCACGTCCCCGGGCTGAACATTGCGAAGACCGTTCATACGAGCATTCCGCGCTGTTGCCTTGCCATCGCGGATCTCTGCGGGAAAACCGCCCGCGTAGAACCCACTTCATTCTACTGCCCATGCCCACTCTGGGCCAGCCGGGTTGGCTGCATCTCCGGTGCGAGCACACCTCCACGGGGTTCCGAAGGCGCAATAGGAACAAAGAGTAGCGTGGCCAATGATGACCCGTCCCGCACTAGCGCAAGCACCTTAGTCGCATATTCCGTGCGGGAATAGGCGTTTATTGCGAGGAAACCGCTCTGCCGTAATCCTCCCTCGCGCACGGTCGGCGAGCTGTGGCTCATAGTGTAGTGTTAAGCGCTGTAAATCGCTCGTCGAAGCCATCAGCGCGTGTGGCGAAGGACAGCCGAGAGCCCCGTCGCGGCCTGCAGTCAGGCTTGCAAATTCTCGCGAAGCGATCGCGCCAGCTTCAGGTCCGCAGTTTGAAACCCTTCCGTGAAGCGGTCATAGACAGCAGCAATATCTCGACGGGCTAGATCCCTTTTCCCCGCTTCAGCATGGAGGCGAGCCAAGACAATAGCCGATCTCAGCTCCCAGGCGAGCGCCGATTGCGAACGCGCGATCTCGATCGCCTCGTTCAAGCAATCTACAGCCGTTTTGCGCTCGTTTCTGGCGAGGGAAACCAAGGATTTGATGCGCAACAGGTCCGGCAAGTCGAGTTTCACTCCGTGGCTCTTGGCATGAGTGATGGCACCATCGACGGTGAACAGCGCCTTTTCCAATTGCTTGGCCTTCCACAATCCCTCCGCCAATGCTCCGGTCACACTCGGCACAAGAAGGCAGAAGGATTCCTCTATGGTCTTCAACGCATCCTGCAGCAACGGGATACCTGTTCCGGTGTCGTCACTAGCGATTGCCAGTTTGCCGTTCATAGCGAAACCAGCGGCACGAAAAGATTCGAGCGAGTACCGGCCGGCGCAAGAGATGAGCCGCTCGATCAGACCTCGCGCTCTCGGCAGATCGCCGATCCAGAGAAACAACGAAGACGTGTAGATCAGCGCTATACACAGCGACACCGAATGGTCTCTCAGAACTGCTTCGTCGATGGCCTTCTGCGCAGCATCGACCGCTCTGTCCGAGAAACCACGCAGCCAAAGCGTGCGGGAAAACGCGAGAAGAGCTCGAATATGGTGATCGTAGCCGAAGTAGTTCGGCCTGATTCCGACGTGGTCGGCCGCCAGCGAGAAACCCCGCTCAAAACGTAGCTGCGCCTCGGCCTGGTTCCCCTCGAACGAATGAGAGATTCCCAGCATCCACTCCGCCCACATAGCGCCGGCAGGGTCGGACAACGCCAAAGCGATTGCGGCCCCGCGCTCAGCGGCCGCTCGCGAGTTGCGTAGGTCGCCGAGCCGATTGGAAAACAGATTCAGACCGGCGAGAAGTTGCAGTTGATGCGGCTGATCGCCAAGAGCCTCCGCAACCGTGAGGGCGCGCTCAAAGGCACTACGAATCAGACCGTTGTCGCCTCCAGTACCAGTATCCATTACAGATACAGCTAGTGCCTCCTGAAGGATCATTTCTCGCCGAGTGCCACGGTTAGCATCATCGAGGATTGCGACCGCCCGCTCAGACCAGCGTCTGCATTCGCCAGATAGCGACAAGCCCATAAAGAGCGGCGTCGCCGAGGCGGCGAGCGGAATCGCGATGGCGACATCTCCGTGCTCCGACAGCGCCCATTCGAGCGCGGCCCGCGCGTTGCCGACGTGAAGACTGAATGCAGAAAGATCGGAGTCGCCAAACCGCGGGTCTGGGATGATCGCGTTCTGAAGGAATCTGGAGAAGAACATCGCGTGCCGCCGCGCGATGGTATCCATTTCGCCACGCCTAACGAGCTTGCTGCTCGCATACGCGCGCGTGATGTCGAGGAGTCGATAGTACGTCGCGGAGCCGATGGCCCTCGCCGACACCAACGATTTCTCGACAAGATCGAGCATCACGCCGGCAGACTGTGCGTCGTCTTCGTCCCCGGACGCGACAAAACAGGCGGCTGGAAGCGAAAAGTCTCCGACGAAAACCGATAGGCGACTTAGGACCACCTTCTCTTGGTCGGAGAGGAGATTGTAACTCCAATCGAGCATGGCATTGAGCGTTTCGTGGCGCGGCAATGCCGTACGGCGGCCTTGCCAAAGCAGCCCAAAACGACTGTCAAGCAACTCGGCCGTCCCCCGAATCCCGAGAGGACCTGCGCGGCTTGCAACGAGCTCTATCGCGAGCGCGATGCCATCAAGCTTACGACAAATTCTCGCGATGGTCCGTGCGTCGGCATCCGTCAAGTCAGGCGAATGGCCGCTGGCGACAGCGCGCTCCATGAAAAGTTCGGCGGCTGGATACGCCAGTGATTCAGCAGCCGTCAGGCTGTCGTCCTCGGGAGGCCCCTCAAGGGAATACAGCAGGTGAACATGCTCGCCCCGTACCCGAAGTGCTTCGCGACTGGTCGTCAAGACGTGAGTCTGAGGCGCCTCGTCGACGACGCGCTCGGCCAGCGTGGCCACGGCATCGATCACGTGCTCGCAGCTGTCGAGGATCAGAAGTAGCTTCTTGTCACCGAGAAAAGCGATGATACTTCCAAGCGGATCGCTGGCTCGCGCCATGAATCCGAGCGTCGATGCCACCGCTGCCGAAACGAGCTTGGAATTAGTCAATACGCCGAGATCGACAAAGACTACGGCGCCTTCGAATCCAGTGAACAGCTCATGCGCTACCGCCACGGCGACCGTAGTCTTACCTATTCCCCCGGGCCCCACGATGCTGACGAAGCGCCGTCGCATAAGCTGCGCCGCCAGCTTCATGACGGCATCTTCGCGGCCGACCATCCGCGATAGCCGTCGCGGCAGCTTCTTGAGCCCCTCATCATCAGTGGCCGCAGGCGGCGAGGCGCCACCCTCCGACGAGTGCCTAGTTGGCGCAACGAAGCAATATCCCCGACCGGCAACACTGGAAATATAGCGGGCACGCCTTGGCCGTCGCCGAGCGCCTTTCGGATAGTGGAGATGTGGACCCGGAGATTGGCTTCCTCCACGTTCAAGTCTTGCCAAACGCGCTCGATCAATTCCTTGTTCGTGACGACCTCTCCAGCCCGCTCCGTCAGGGCGATCAGGACATCGAGGGCACGCCCCCCAAGGGGGATTGATTGGTCATTCTTCCTCAGCAGCCTCTCATTTGCAGACAGACTGAAGGGGCCAAACGAAACGATATTCTGCGACCGTGGCGTTCGATCGTTCATGAGCGCGTTCGCACCTTGCGTCGGCATGCCGACATCAGATGAACGGAGGAGATCCGTCAAAAACGGTCGATGCCTTCGTCGCCGACGAGTACCCTGGTATTCTAACTTGATGGCATCATTCCGCGCAAGAATAAGCATTATTGCGAGGACCGCTCTGCCGTAATCCTCCATCGCACGCCAGTTAGCCATGTGCGTTTCCTGCACGTCATCTGGGCGGAGGCCTTTTCTCATGACATCGAAGCACTCGGTAGTGATTGTTGAACCGGTCCGAACGGCCATCGGAACATTTGGCGGTACCCTGAAGGATATTCCGACCGTCGAACTGGGCGCGGCGGCCATCAATGCTGCTCTTCAGCGGTCCAACCTGCGGCCTGACGAGATCGGCACTGTTGTGATGGGAAACACGGTGCAGGCCGGCAACAAAATGAATCCCGCCCGCCAAGCTGCGATCCATGGGGGACTTCCGGTCCAAGTTCCAGCCATGACCGTGAATCGCGTCTGCGGCTCCGGCGCGCAGGCAATTGTTTCCGCGGCACATGAAATCCTGATGGGTTCGGTGGATGCAGCGATCGCCGGCGGCATGGAGAACATGGACGCCGCTCCGTACCTGGTCGCGCGCGGCCGATGGGGCCACCGCTTGGGGGACGGGACCCTCTACGACAGCGTGTTGCGCGACGGCCTCAACGATGCCTTCTCGGACGCGCATTCGGGCTGGCACACCGAAGACCTGGCCACAAAGTTCCAGATCAGTCGCGCAAAGCAAGACGAATGGGCCCTGCGTTCGCACACGCGCTTTTCCGCCGCGCAGAGCGCGGGCAAATTCGAGGGCGAGATCGTGCCCGTTCAGATTCGCACGCGAAAGGGTGCGAGCACGTTCCAGGTCGACGAACATAATCGCCCGGACGCGACGATCGAGGCACTGGCCAAACTGAAGCCGGCTTTCCGCGATGGCGGCACGATCACCGCCGGAAATGCCCCCGGTTTGAACACCGCCGCAGCGGCGATGGTGCTGACGGAAGAGGATTGGGCCGCCAAACGCGGTCTGACGCCAATTGCCCGGCTGGTGTCGTATGGGATCGCTGCCGTGGAGCCGGGTATGTTCGGCCTGGGCCCGATCCCTGCCGTAAGACAGGCGCTGGCGCGCGCCGGCTGGACCAATCAGGATGTCGAGCGCATCGAGATCAATGAAGCTTTCGCCGCAATAGCGCTCGCGGTCATGCAGGAACTCAAGCTGCCGCCTGAGATCGTGAACGTGGAGGGTGGCGCCATCGCGCACGGGCATCCGATCGGCGCAACCGGCGCCGTACTGACGACCCGTCTCCTTCATTCGATGCGTCGGGATGGCCTCAAGAAGGGTGTCGTCACGATGTGCATCGGCGGCGGGCAAGGGATCGCTTTGGCCCTCGAGATGATTACTTGAGGATAACCGCAGGAGCCTTCCATGGTCCTTCTTGTGACGAGCGCCTCGGGCGCGAACGGCTTAGGTTACGGCAAGCTCTTGGCGTTCGATGCCGACGGCAAACTGCTCGGTCCATTCAGTGAAGACGCCCGGATCATCGACCCGCGCGGACTCGGCGTCGAAGGCTCATTGCTCTTCCTCAACAGTGGATCGGACCAGATTCTGGCGCTCGATGGCAAGGCGCGTGTGGTGCGCGAGACCGGCGTGATACCTGGGCTGAACCCAGGCGGCGGCAATTTCGGACCCGATGGCCGGTACTATGTCGGATTGCGCGCTGCGCGGACGATCATGGCGTTTGCGCCGACGCTCGATGGATCTGGCGAAGCTGTGCTTCCAACCGCAGTGGTCCCCTTCCCCCGCGGATTTGCCTTCGGACAGGACGGCACTCTCTTTCTCGCATCTGGCATCGGTCCGGGCGGCGAAGGTGACAACACCATTCTGGCGTTCGGTCAGGAGTGGACGGTCAACGCTTCCTGGAAGGTCCGAGATCCGGATCTCAGCCCGCTCGACCTCGCGATCGCGCCAAACGGAAACGTGGTCGTCAGCAGTGAACAACCCTTTGGAGATCCGAACGCAGTGACGACCATCCGCGAATATGATCGATCCAACGGCCGTCTTGTTCGCGTCCTTGCTCCGGATCGCGGGCTTGGGTTCAGGAAGCCGCGCGGCCTACGCTTTGAATCGGACGGGAAGCTGTATTGCGTGGCCCAGGACGAAGTCGCCGCGTTCGATTTCGCGACGGGCAAATCTCTGGGCCCGGTGGTCAGGCTGCCGGGCCTAAACGGCCAGGCCGTGATCTTCTTTGGATAGGGAGGAAAAGGATGGAGGCGTCGGGAGGAGCGCGGCTGTTCGCGCACGATCAGTGGCCCTACGAATCGAAATTCAAGCAAGTCAACGGCTGGCGCATGCACTACGTCGACGAGGGCACCGGTGATCCGGTCGTTCTCCTGCACGGCAACCCAGCCTGGGGCTTTCTGTACCGGAAATTCATCAAGCCTCTGACTGAGGCAGGAAGGCGCGTGATCGTTCCGGACATGATCGGCTTCGGGCTATCCGAGAAGCCCGTCCGCGAACAAGCCCATACGCTCGATGGCCACATCGCCAACCTGACCGGCCTCTTGCGACAGCTCGATGTGCACAACGCGACCATGGTCTGTCATGATTGGGGCGGACCTACCGGCCTCGGGTTTGCCCTGTCAAATCCGGACCGCGTGCGCGCTCTGGTGATCATGAGCACGTGGGCTTGGCCGCTGCCTCCAGCCGAATTCCACAAGCGGATTTTTCCATGGCGCATGATGCATGCACCCCTCGTCGGTCCCTATCTTCTCGGGCGCCACAACGCGCTTGCAGGTCGGGGGATGTACCTTTCCGTCGTCGACCGCAAGAAGTTCCGGGCGGAGGCCCAGAGCGTCTACGAGGACATCTTGCCGGATCCGGGATCGCGTCTGCTCACGTGGACCTGGCCGCGCTGGATCCCGCTCGATGAAAGCGCTCGGGGTTTGGCCCGCTTCGAATGGCTTGAGCGCGAACTGAGAAAGTCGAAACTCCCAACGCTGCTGGTCTGGGGGCGGGAAGACGAGGTTTTCGACCACAAGACGTTCGCGACCCGCTTCAAGGAGCTCTTGCCGCACGCCGAAGGACCCGAGCTGGTGACGGGCCGGCACTTTCTCCAGGAGGATTCCGGCGAGGAGATCGCCGGCAAGATCAACCGATTTCTCGACCGCATCGAGGGGATATTGCCATGACAGCGATCCAAGTCGTCGAAAATCCGGCGATCGAAGGCAAGAGAAGAGCGTTCGTGTTCGCGGAAGATCGCGTGGGACACTACCCGGAATTCCGGGAGTTCTTCGTCAAGCAGTTCTCCCTAGGCACGAACGCGCTGTCGCGCCCCGGCTACGTGCGAGCGCCCTCGGGAATGCTCTACGCGCTCGTCTTCATCGGCCGCAGCGGCGAACCTTTCCCCGACGGGATCGAAATCTACGCCCTGCCCGATGCGCTGGAACCGTTGAACGATCCCGAGGTCGACGCCGATCTCTGGGCATTGCTCAGATGGATGATCGCCGGCGTCGGCGGCGAATGGCGCGTTGAGGACCTGGATGCGACCGGCCGGCTGTACCAGTTGGGAGTGGCCGCAAGCGCGTGACGGCTCGCGGCCGCTCATTCAGCGGCGAGCGCCATCAGGTCCTTGGCTTCATGAAGGATGACACCCGACAGCGGATCGAACTGGCCCATCCACGGCTTGCGCGCGAGCACCGCCTTCGTGTGCGCGTAGCCTGCTTCCCAACGCTGCCTGATTCCGGCCTGGCTGAAATCGATGTCCTTGGTGTGGTCCTCGTGGTCCAACTGCGGCGCGAGCAGTTGGACCACGTGCATGCGGGTTTGACAGCCACAGTCCAGCAATTCCCTGACCTCCAGCTTGTTGCGCTCGCTTTCAGGTAGCCGCGAGGCGAGGTCGTTGATGACGTGACGCAAGCGATGCGTCTGCTGATGACGGGTGATCTGGCTTGCGATGCGGCTCGAATACTGGACGTCCTTGTGACGGTTGAGGACATCGGCCATCGTCGTCGGCTCGGCTCCTTCCGGATTCCACAGATGGACCGAGAAGATCACCGAGTCCCGCCTCGGATTATCATCGAACACCACCTCGGTGGGCGTATTGGAGAGAACGCCGCCGTCCCAATAGAGTTCGCCGTCGATGCGCACAGGCGGAAAGGCAGGCGGAAGAGCCCCCGAAGCCATGATATGCCTGACGTCGAGCCTACCATTGCGGGTGTCGAAATAGCGCATCTGGCTGCTTCGCACGTGCGCCGCGCCGACAGTCAGGCGCAGGCTTCCCCGATTGATCAGATCGAAGTTCACCAGCTCGGCAAGAGTGCGTTCGAGCGGTGCCGTCGAGTAGTAGCCGGCGTGGTCGGCGCCGAGTGGAAAGGCGTCCCCGACATGAGCAAGCGGGTTCGGCGTGAAAAAGCCGGGAATGCCCTGGGTCAACGTGCTCCACTGTGACCAGCGCCTGTCGAGTCCAAGGAACGGGCCCTGAAAGCTCCAATGCGGCTCGCGCTGTAAACGGCTCCAGAATGCGTGCAGTCGCTCAAGTCGATGCTGCGGCTCGTTTCCGGCGATGAGACCCGCGTTGATGGCGCCGATAGAGGTCCCGATGATCCAGTCCGGCTCGATCGCGGCCTCCTGCAGCGCCTGATACACGCCGGCCTGGTAGGATCCCAGTGCACCGCCGCCCTGCAGCACCAAAACGATCTGGCCCGGCAACTCGCCGGAGACAGCGCGCGGGAGAGTCGGCCCATGGTGATTAGGTCGCGGCATTCTAAGTTCTCCTTCGGCGACCACGGCCGCCCTCCTATCCACGTCCATGGAAAATGCACCGCAGCAGCACCTCAAGGTGGGGCGCGGCGATCATGACGATGCTCGCCACAGCGCTGCCAGTCATCGCATAGGCCAGTAGAGCATCCCTGGCCGTTCCGGAGAGCGTCTCGGCCGCTCGCAGAGCGGCGGCTTTCGCGCGAGCCATCCCATGGGAATTGGCTGTGGCGGTTCTGACCGGCATCGCGGTCTGGAATTCGTAAGTGTTCATAGCCTTTCTCCTCTGCGGGCTCGGACGCGTACAGAGATGGCCAATTCCCGGCCGGCATGGCAGATAGGGTGGAGCGATATCGCTCATTCCTGCGGAGAATAAGTAAGATGGATCGTCTGGCTTCGATGGAGACGTTCGTACGGGTCGTCGAGACGGGCTCCTTTTCGGGAGCGGCCCGACAGCTTCGAGTCGGACAACCAGCCGTCTCGAAATCGGTCGCGCAACTGGAGGAATATCTCGGCGTCAAATTGCTGACGCGCTCGACGCGGGGGCTAACCCCCACCGAGGCCGGACTTGGCTATCTCGAGCGCGCCAGGCGGGCACTTGAAGAAGCGGCCGAGGCCGAGCTCGCCGCGCGTGGAGCGGGAGCAGGTCTCAAAGGACGATTGCGCGTCTGCGCTGCCGTCACGTTCGCACGGATCCATCTTATTCCGATCTTGCCGCAGTTCATGGCGCAGCATCCGGAACTGGATCTCGAGGTGATCCTCGACGACCGTCAGATCGACCTCGTCCAAGAGGGCATCGATGTGGCTCTCCGGATGGGGAAGATGATGGATTCGACGCTGACCGCTCGGCGCATCGCGAGGTGCAAGCGGCTCGTGGTGGGCACGCCCGCCTACTTCGATCGGGCAGGCACGCCATCGACGCCAAGTGAGCTGAGCAAGCATCAGGCTGTCGTCTATTTGCAAGGAGAAGGCAGTGTGTGGTCGTTCAGGCGCGAAAGTACGGAACTGGCCGTTAGCGTTCAGAGCAGATTGCGGGTGACCGCTGCGGAAGGTGTGAGAGCGGCGGTGCTCGCCCATGCAGGATTGACCATCGCGTCGGAATGGATGTTCACCCCCGAACTGCGATCGGGCGCTGTCCGTGCGGTCCTGTCGGAATGGAGTCTCCCGCCACTCGACCTATGGATGGTGCTTCCGATCGGTCGCTCGGCGACGGCCAAGGCGCGAGCGTTCGTCGCCTTCTTCGAGCGTGCATTCAATGCATAGGCGATGCAGTCCCGGGCGTAGTTCGCGCGGCTCATGAGACGAACGAGCATGTCTTCGATCTCGGCCGGCATTCAACGTCTCAGATAGATGAGTACGGTGACACATAACGGAGCTGCTCATTCCGAGCCTCCTACAAAGGAGTGTCGCCATGTCCCGCACCTCGATCCTGAAGCGCTCGCTTAGCGCAGCCGCCGTCGCCGTCTTTGCCGCCCTGCTTTCACCGGCAAACGCCACCTATCGGCAAGATAGCATCACCGTTTTCCCCGATGTGTCGCCGAGCGCAGCCTCGAAACGGGCGCCGATGGTGCTGACCTCGCGCTTGCCGTGGCTTGCTCCGGTCGGCCATCGGCAACCGCACCAGGCGGATGTCCCCCAGCACGAAGCCGTCTCGGCATGGGAACACCAGCAGCAGCAGTTCGACCAGGAATTGGACCGTAAGCTGATCATCTGCAGGGGATGCTGACCCGCTGCGCTACGATCATTCCCGGGCGGAATAAGCGCTAGTCCGACGTGCCAGCTACCTCGAATGGCGGTCTCCGTTAGATTTCTACGCGTGAGTTTAACGAAACGGGCGGCGCCGCCGTCCTCCACGCGGACGAAGGAGACCCGTCATGTCGCTTCAAGCCAAGCTCGACGCCTTCAAAGCCGATTTCGAGGCCGGAAAGCCACCCTACAACGTTCCTCACTCGGTCATCGAGACGATGCACCGCGCCACCGCCGAACTGATCGAGTCAGGGGCCGCGCGGCGCGCCAAGAAGGCAGGCGACCTCGCCCCGTCCTTTTCGCTGAAGGATCCGGAAGGTAACGTCATCAACTCGGCCGACCTTCTGAAGCGCGGCCCGGTGGTGCTCAGCTTCTACCGTGGCGTCTGGTGCCCGTACTGCAACATGGAATTGCAGGCGCTTGAAACCGCAAAGCCGGAGTTCGACAGGTATGGCGCCTCGCTGGTCGCGATCTCGCCGCAGGCCGCCCCCAACAGCCGCAAGTCGGTGCGCCAGAACAAGCTCTCGTTCCCGATCCTGTCGGACGTGAAAGGCAAGGTCGGCGCCGCATTCGGCCTCCGCTTCAACCTGCCCGACTATCTGGTCGAGCTCTACAAGCAGCTCGAGAACGATCTGCCAACGTTCAACGACGACCCGAGTTGGACCCTGCCGATGCCGGCCCGCTACGTCATCGGGCGGGACGGCGCGATCCTCTATTCCGAAGTGAACCCCGACTGTACCCGTCGCCCCGAGCCTAAGGACATGATCCCGGTCCTCCAGCGCGCGGCCGCCGTCAAGGTGTGACGGCGTATGAGGCGGCCGATGGGGCGCAATGACCATCGGCCGCTGTCCTTCCACTCAAGCACCCGAAAGGAACATTCCAATGTCCAAGCTGTTCACGCCGACCCAGATCGGTCCCTACAAATTGTCCCATCGCGTCGTGATGGCGCCTCTGACGCGGATGCGCTCGTATCCCGGCGACATTCCGAGCGACCTGATGATCGAATACTACACGCAGCGTGCATCCAAAGGCGGCCTGATCATCTCCGAAGCGACGCCGGTCTCGACCCGCGGCAACGGCTATGCCGGTGCGCCCGGCATCTACTCCGACACTCAGATCGCAGGTTGGCAGCGCGTGACTAACGCGGTCCACGCCAAGGGTGGACGCGTCTTCCTGCAATTGTGGCACGTCGGCCGGCAGTCGCATGTCGACTTGCAGCCGAACGGGGACGCGCCGGTCGCGCCCTCCGCCATAGCGGCCGAGGGCTACGCGTACTCCAAGCGCGGCGAAGTCCCGTTCTCGATGCCGCGCGCCCTCGAACTGCATGAGATCCCCGGCATCATCGAAGAGTTTCGGTCAGGCGCAGAGCGGGCGCTGCGGGCGGGCTTCGATGGCGTCGAAATCCATGGCGCGAACGGTTACCTGCCCGACCAGTTCCTGCAGGACGGAACGAACAAGAGGACCGACGAATATGGCGGCCCCATCGAAAACCGCGCCCGCTTCCTGCTGGAGGTAACGCAGGCCGCGATCTCCGTCTGGGGAGCCGATCGCGTCGGCGTGCGCATCGCCCCGAGCGGCACCTACGGTTCGATGTCGGACAGCGATCCTGCGGCGACGTTCGGCTACCTGACCACGCAGCTGGACCGCCTGGGCATCGCCTACCTCCACGTCGTCGAGCCGCGCATCAAGGGCACCGAGGAGATCGCGCATGGCAAGGCTCCGATCGCAGCTCAGCACCTGCGGCCGAAGTTCTCGCGGACCTTGATCGCGGCCGGCGGCTTCACCCCGGCCTCGGCGGAAGCCGTCGTGACTTTCGGCGATGCCGACCTCGTCGCTTTCGGTCGCCACTTTATCTCGAACCCGGATCTGCCGGAGCGGATCCGACAGGGGCTGCCGCTCACGCCCTACGACCGATCGACCTTCTATGGCGGCGACTCGCGCGGCTACACGGACTACCCGACCGCGCAATCGGCGGCAGCGGCCTGACAGCGGCCCGCATCATCTCTCTAGGCCAGCGAGGTAGCGTCCCCGCCCTTCGCTGGCCTACTTGCGTCGGAAGTCTTCGTCGAATCGCCGGCTGCCGCCGGCCTTGCGAAGACGTCCCGAGCCGTCGGCTCCTGCAGCTTGCGCCACTGCGCCGGCGTGACGCCCATGTGGCTCTTGAACGCGCGCTGGAAGGCGGCTTCGGATTGATAGCCAACCGCCTCCGCCACGGCGCCCGTCGAAAGCGACGACTTCTTCAACTCGTTCGCGGCCATCGTCATCCGGATGTCGGCCAGAAGATCGGAGGCCGATCGTCCGAGCTTCTCCTGAAACTGGCGGGCCACCGTGGCTCGCGACATGTTGCAAAGGCGCGCAAGGTCGGGCAGCGACCAAGCGCGCGCGGGCTCGGCGAACATGGCGGCCACGGCCGGCGCCAGACGCGGATGACCGGCCAACGCCAAGAGGCCGCGCGGCGCACTTTCTGCTTCGCTTGCGAGCCGCAGCACCAGCGCGAACATCGCGGTCGACAGTGCGTTCAGCATCGCACGACCCCCGAGGCGGTCATCGGCCGTCTCGCCGCGCATCAGGGCGACGAGGCCGGCGAGCTGGCTGGAATTCTCTCCTCCGTCGTTGCCGCCGGCATGCACGACCAGGCGAGCCGGCAGATAGCTGCGCACCAGGCGGTCGTGAGGGGGCGCGATCGTGAAGTGTCCGCACAACAGATCGAGCCGCTCGCCTTTGCCGGCGTTCTCGCTGATGACGAGATTGAGCTCTTGTCGGTTTCGTGCCGGCTTCGGCCGCGCCCCGCCGCCGTCGTGCATGACATGCCGTGGGTTGCCCGGCAGGAGCAGGATGTCGCCGGTTTCGAGCCGCAGCGGCTTTCCGCCGGGTGGATCCTCCAGCAAGGCCGAGCCGCCGACGACCGCGTGATAGGGGATCTCGTTCGCTTCGCCCGGCCCCTGATCGATCCGCCACGGCGCACCGTAGGAGCAGCGCAGGTCCAGGCGACCGCGCACCGGCATCATCTCGAACAACCTGCTGAGCCAATCCATGGCGACCTCCTACGAACCTGATGGTGAGACGATGGAGCATATAGTCGAGCATTGACGACATTCAAAGTCTCGGCTCCCGCTCATATTGTCACTCCGCAATCGTTCACCACCCAACCCAACGAAGGAGTGCCAACATGTCCCGTCTTTCAGTCCCCAATCTCGAATCCGATGCCGGTCCCTCGGGCCAGGTCTATGCCCAGATCAAGAAGGCTATCGGCAACGTGCCGAATACCTTCGCGGCAATTGCTGCCCATGGCCCGGCCGCGCTCAAGGCCGTCCTCGCCGCCGACACGGTGCTCGCTGCGGGCTCCTTGTCGAAGCGCGACCAGGAAGCCATCAAGCTCGTCATTTCCGAGGTCGCGGGTTGCGACTACTGCGTGGCCGCTCACAGCCTGCTCGGCAAGCTCGCGGGCCTCAAGCCCGACGAGTTGAAGAACATCCGTGAGCGCCGGGCGACCGGCGACGAGAAGCGCGACGCGCTGATCCGCTTCGTCCGCAAACTCGCGCAGTCCAGCGGCACGGTCAGCGACGAGGAGTTCGCCGCGATCAAGGCCGCCGGCTACAGCGACGCGCAGCTCGTCGAGATCAGCCTCGCGTTCGCGACCACCGTCTTCACCAACGTCTTCAACCGCATCAACGACACCGAGATCGACTTCCCCGCCGTCGCGTGAAGCGACGCCGCCTCCAGTCAGATCTCCAGCAGAAAGGATTACGACCATGAGTACGCTCTCCATTAACGCTCAAAACCCGATCGTCCGCGCCCTGCACCGGTCCGGCCTCCTTGCCGAGGACCTCGACTACCACCTGCTCCGCGCCGCAATGGTGATCATCTTCGCGTGGTTCGGGTACGACAAATGGTTCGAAGCGGAGATCAGAGGACTGCTGCCCATAATTACCCACGGCCCGTTTATCTTCTGGACGATTCCGGTTTTGGGCATTCGCGGCACCGCCATTTTTCTCGGCACCTCAGAATGGACCTTTGGCACGTTGCTGCTTCTGGGTTTCTGGAACAAGAAAGCCGGCATGCTCGGCGCCCTCGGTTCGACCTTCACCTTCATCGCTACCTTCACGGTCCTGCCGTTCGTTCCTGACGCGTGGGATGCTGGCGCCGGAGGCTTTCCAGCGATGACGATTAATTCGGCCTTCCTTCTGAAGGATCTCGTGCTGCTCGCCGTCTCGCTCTACCTGCTGAGACAGGATGTGGTTCGCCTGACGCGGTAAAGCGCACTCCCGCGGAAGGCGATGCGTCGCCGGCGAGTGTCTCACCTCGCCGGCGATTGCACGTTTTTCTGGCGCGGCTGGCCGCTGCCGGATTCAGCTCCTTCAGAACCGGTAGATCAGCGAGGACTGGACGCGCGTCTGATAGCCGCTGCGGCCATCGGCATCGATTCTCCGCCCATATTGATATTCCGCGCCGACATCGACGTCGGGGAAAGGGCTGTAGAGAACATTGATGGCGCCGTATCGCGTTCCACGTAGCGCCGTCCCTCCCGAGTATGTCGGATTGTCGACCTGGAGGGCGCCGTAAACCATATTGGTGCGGATCGTATCGGTCCACCAATGCTGCAAGGCTCCGAATCCGCCGTAGGCCTTGACGGTATCGAATTGCGTCAGCGTCGCATTGTACGCGATAGAGGGCGATGCGGCCGAAGTTTCCTGGATGTAGCGGGATGCACCGTCCACATAGGTCGTCTGGAATCTGAAGTTGTCTTTGTTATTGAGCATCGGAAGTGCGACCTGACCCGCGAGATGCACACCGGAACCCAATTGCCCGTTCCCCGGCACAAAGGGTGCGGCGGCAGTTGCAGGCGGCGCGCTCGAACGCGTAAGTACACCCGAGAGCATGAGATTGACCTGCGGGCTGGCATATTTGATTCTTCCTATGAGATCCGGCGTGCTATCGCGCGCAAAAGGACCAACGCCCACGACCTGAATGCCGCTCGCCGGTGCTCCGGCGCCCGTTCCGGAGACCGGACCCTCCCCAATTCGGACTCTGCACTCGGGGTTTTCCACCGCGATCGCGCCCGAGAAGCCGCCGCCAAGATTCTGGGTGTACCGGATCTGTCCCTGACGCAAGAAGGACTGCCCTCCCGGCCCGGAGAAGTCCAAGATCTCGGCATACGTGGACGGATCGACGAACGACGTCCAAGTCTGTCCCGCTATTACCGGCCCGAGTTCGGCAAAGGCATGACGCAGACGAAACGCGTGCGAGTTTGTCGTGCTCTCCGTCCCGAGATCGACCGGAGCGAAGAAGTCGGCTTCAAAAAAGGCGCGGGCCGGACCCAAGGGCGTGTCGGCCTTGCTGGCTTCGATGTAGATGCGCGATTGCCGCGCGTGAATACTCGTGCTCGCGTCTCCGGGCGCGTTCTCTCACGCTCTCCAGACACGCTCCAATACGCATGAGAAGACCTCCCTTGACCTCGCGAATTATGTCAAGTCGATGCCGTCGGCATTTCGGGTCAGGCCGGGTTCGATTCCGGTCGGGGGCGATAGTGGAGTCTGGAATGGCATAGGCGTGCCCGCTGCGGGAAGCCTGCTGTTTTATTTTTGTCGGCGAATACCGCGCGTCATCCTGCTGGTATTTGTGCTGGTATCGGCAGCAATCGACGATAAAAGTGACTTCAAATTCAGATGGTTATGGTACTAAGCGATTGCCGGCCAGGGGCACCACGCTTCGCCCTTGCGGGCTTCGCGTGGCGCAGCCACGCCAAGACTGCAAAGGCGAAGCGTGTCCGGCGAAGCTCGAGCGACGCGAGAGCGAAGACAAACGGCCTCATTTCGGCTATGGGCCCGCGGATTCCAATATCAGTCCTGTTGACCTGCGCCGACATACATGCGGCCGACGCCGGCGGCGATCACCATTTCAATGCGGCCGTGCGCACCGGGGCGTCCCACAGCGCCGACGTCTCGGCATCGAGCAGGCTCACGGTGAGCGAGCAACCGGCCATATCCAGCGAGGTGACGTAGCTGCCGACCAGCGAGCGCGCGATGCGCAGGCCGCGCTGCTCGAGCATGCGGCGCGCGGCGTTGTACATCAGATAGAGCTCGATCGTCGGCGTGCCGCCGAAGCCGTTGACCAGCAGCAGGGCCTCGGAGCCTGCGGGCGCGGCGAGATCGTCGGCAATGGCGGTCGTCATTTCCGATGCGATCGCGTCGGCCTCCGCGAGCTTGACGCGACGACGACCCGGCTCGCCGTGGATGCCGACGCCCATCTCCATCTCGTCCTCGCCGAGCGTGAAGGTCGGGGTGCCCGCGGCCGGGACCGTGCAGCTGGTCAGCGCCACGCCCATCGAACGCGTCCGCGCATTGACGCGCTCGCCGAGCGCCACGCAGGTCTTGAGATCGGCGCCCTTCTCGGCGGCGGCGCCGACGATCTTCTCGACGATCAATGTGCCGGCGACGCCGCGGCGGCCGATGCTGTAGGTCGATTTCTCGACCGCGACATCGTCGTCGGTCACGATGGTGGCGGTGCGGCCTTCGGCGATCTCGGCCGCCATCTCGAAATTCATGCGATCGCCCGCGTAGTTCTTGACGATGAACAGCACGCCGGCATCGCCCGCGACCGCCTGCGCGGCCTCGACGATCTGGTCGGGCGTCGGCGAGGTGAACACCTGTCCGGGACAGGCCGCATCCAGCATGCCGTAGCCGACGAAGCCGGCATGCAACGGCTCATGCCCGCTGCCGCCGCCCGAGACCAGCGCGACCTTGCTGGCGTTCAGCTCGCGGCGACGAACGAATTTGCGCTCGGCGCCCAGCACGACCAGATCGGCATGCGCGGCCGCGAAGCCGTCGAGGCTTTCGCCGAGCACATTGTCGACCGCATTGATGAACTTCTTCATGGTGTCCTCCCCGCTTCGTTCGGCGTTTTCGCCTATTTTTCCCGCATGATGCCGATCAGGCGCCGCGTGAATTCCTGCAGCAGCGCGTCGAGCTCGGCATTGCGCTTGGCGCTGCCGAGATCCGGGAGATGTAGCGTCAACGCCCGCTCGTGCGAGCCTTCGCTCAGCCGGCCGACGCGGCGCGGATGTGCTCGCGCATAGGCGCGCAAGAAGGCGGTCTTCGCCTGCGGCGGAAAGTGGCAGACATCGAAGATCGTGTTGAGATGCTGCACCGGGATCGGCACGGGATAGGCCGGATTGCTGATCTGGCTGACGAAGCTGCGGTTCTTGCCGATGGCATGGGCGAGGCGCAGCCGCATGCCGGACGGGCGGCTCTCCAGCACTTCCTTGAAGATGCGCTTGTAGACCGCAACCGCGCCGGCTTCGGGCGCTTCATCGGCCGCCGCGTCAGCCAACACTGCCTCCGCTGCTCAGCCGGTCGATGGTCTGCTTGATCTGCGCCAGCGCCGATGCGTTCACCGACAATTCGCGCAGGCCGCAGTTCAGAAGGGCGGGAAGACAGCGCGGATCACCCGCCATGTCGCCGCACAGGCTGACGCCGATGCCGGCGCGGCGGCCGTGCTCGGCGGTCCGCGCGATCAGTTCGAGCACTGCGGGATGCAAGGGGTCCATCAGGGGGGCGAGAGCTCCGTTGGAACGATCGCAGGCGAGCACATATTGCGCGAGATCGTTCGAGCCGATCGAGAAAAACGACGCCTTGAAGCTCGAGACCGCCAGGGCCGCCGCCGGAACCTCGACCATGATTCCGAGCTCCGGGAGCATCGCGGCAATGCCGTCCGCCTGCAAGCGCTGCACGATGCCGGCGAACAGCTTCCGTCCCGCCTCGAGCTCGTCCGCCGACGTCACCATCGGGAACATGACCTTGAGATTGCCGCGCACCGCGGCGCGGGCCAGCGCGCGGAGCTGGACCGCAAAGATCTCGGGCCGGGCCAGGCAAAGCCGCAAGCCGCGCACGCCGAGGAACGGGTTGGCCTCGCCGTCGAATGTAAAGCCGGGCACCGGCTTGTCGCCGCCGGCATCGAACGTGCGGATCGTGACGGGCCGCGCTCCGGCCCAGCGCAACACCGCGTCATAGGCCTGGAATTGGGTCTCCTCATCCGGCAGGTCGCTCCGCCCGGCGAGCAGGAATTCCGTCCGCATCAGGCCGATGCCGTCGGCATATTGCGCATCCGCATCATCGAGGTCGTCGACGCGCTGGATATTGATCAGGAGCTTGATGTGTTCGCCGCGCCACGAGGCCGTCGGCCGCCGCAGGATCGCGCGCGCGGATGCCCTGCTCTTGCGGTGGCTCTCGCGCCGCTTCTCGAAGATGCGCACCTGCTCGGCGCTGGGATCGAGCTCCAGCGTCGCGCCTTCGCCATCGAGCAGCGCCGTGGCGCCGGCATTTGGGATGGCGCCGAGTTGCACGACCATCGGGATGCCGCGCGCGCGCGCCAGCATCGCGACGTGGCTGGTCGGACTGCCGTGCAGCAGCGCCAGGCCGCCGCCGCCGGACCAGTCGATCTCCAGGAAGCGTGACGGCGGCAGGTCGTCGGCACAGACGACGCCTCCGCTCGGGATCTTCAGCGGCTCGCCTTCGTCGCCGCGCAGGATGTGGACCACGCGGTCGCGCAGGTCCGCAAGATCCGACGAACGCGCCTGCAGATACTCATCCGCCGCCGAATTGTACTCCGCGATCTGCTCGTCGAGCGTCGAGCGCCATGCGACGTCGGCCGGACGCCCCTCGCCGATCGACGCGAAGATCGCCTCGATCAGATCCTCATCCTCCAGCAATGCGACCTGGAATTCGAGGATTTGCGCGGCTTCGCCGCCGGCGCTGGCGGCAAGATCGGCGATCTGCCCGCTTGCGAGATCGATCGCCTTGCGCAACGCGAGCGCCTCCTCGACCAGCGTGCCGGCCACCCGCTCGCCGCCGGCGCCCGCATCGACCCGGACCAGCGGACCATGGGCAAAGCCGATCGAGGCGGTCCTGCCGCGGTAAGCCGATCCTGCAGCGCCGCCCTGCATGCTAGCCTGCTCCATCCGGAAAATCGCTGGCAACCAGGTCGACCAGGGCCGCGACGGCGGCCTCGGCGTCGCTGCCGGAGGCCTTGATCTCGATCGTGCTGCCGTGCGCGGCGCGCATCGCCATGATCTTGGCCACGCTCTTGGCATTGATCCACTCGGGTGCACCCGCGACCCGCACCGAGATTTGAGCCTGGAACTTCTTGGCGAGCTTGGTCAGCTTGACCGCCGGGCGCGCGTGCATGCCCACCGCATGCACCAGCCGCACATTGCCGGTGAAGATCTGTCCGTCCGCTTTATCAAGCATGCTCATCATCCATCATCGCTTCGCCGACATTTCAGTCGGCAGAGAGTTCCTCGGCTACGGCCTTGACCTGGGCCAGCGAGCTGCCGCCCGCCGCCTCGGTCGCCGCCATCACGGCGCCCTCGACGATCGGCGCGTTGCAGACGACAACGAGATCGCGCCGCGCGGGCTCAAGCATCTCGACCGCCATTTCGCTGTTGGTCTCGGCGCCGCCGAGATCGACCAGCACCGCGACACCCTTCGGAGACCAGGCGTCGTTGATGGCGTCGATGATCAGAGGCACGCTGGTGCCCAATCCGCCGTCGGGATTGCCGCCGCAGAACGCCACCTTGACCTCGCTGCCGACCATCTGCCGCACCATGTCGGCGGTTCCCTTGGCGATATCGCTGGAATGCGAGACGATCACGATTCCCACGGTGTCGGTCATGGGCGTGCCTCCAGGCCGGCGCACACCGCCTGCACCAGCACGCAGCTCGACCGCGCGCCGGGATCGACATGCCCGACGCTGCGCGCGCCGAGGAACGACGCGCGTCCCTTGGTGGCCTGCATCGGCGCCGTCCGTTCGACCGCCTCGGTCGCTGTGGTGCGCACCCGCGCGATCAGATCCGGCTCGCCGGCCGCCGTCTTCAACGTCTCGAGCACGGGAACCAGCACATCCAGCATCGTCTTCTCGCCGACCTGCGAGCGGCCACGCGCGCTCACTGCGTTCACCGCGCTGCCGAACACGTCGGCGAGATCCTCGGGCAGGTGCTTGTCGTGCGACAGCGCCTCGCCCGCGGCAAGAAAGAAGCTGCCATAGAGCGGCCCGGAAGCGCCGCCGACCGTCATCACCAGGGTCTTGCCGATCATCTTCAGCGCTTCGTCGAGCGGCTGCGCCGAGATCGCATCGAGCTTGCCGAGCACGGCTTCGCAACCGCGCTTCATGTTGGTCCCGTGGTCGCCGTCGCCGATCGCCTGATCGAGGCTCGTCAGCTCCGGCGCGCTGGCGATGACCTGCTCTGCGGCCGCCTTGACCAACGACTTGATTGTCTCCGATGGCACCGACATCTCCTCGATCCTCTCGCCCCTCTAATGAACCGCCGCGGCAATGCGCTGCCCCGCGCGGTCGAAACACAACGGACGCACCAGATGCAAGTCGACCTCCTGGCCGGCCTGCAGCGGCTGATGCGGATCCGCCAGCGTCACCAGCGACTCGCCCATATAGTCCAGATGAACATGATTCTGCTCGCCGAGGTGCTCGACCCGATGCACGCGGCCGACCATCTGCCCGCCATTGCGCGCAGCAAGCTGAAGATGCTCGGTGCGAATGCCGACCGTCTCGGTTCCGGCCGGCATCGCGACATTCGCGAGCAGGCGAGCCGGCAGGAAGTTGATCTGCGGCGTGCCGAGCCGCGAGGCGACGTAGCTGCTGGACGGGCTTTCGTAGATCTCCCGGGGCGTACCGAGCTGAAGCAACCGGCCGTCCCTGATCACGCCGATGCGCGAGGCCATCGTCATCGCCTCGACCTGATCGTGGGTGACGTAAAGAATGGTCGCGCCGAGCTCGATCTGGATCCGCTTGAGTTCGAGCCGCAGCTCCGCGCGGAGTTTTGCGTCGAGCGAGGACAGCGGCTCGTCCATCAGATAGATCGAGGGATCGCGGACCAGCGCACGGCCGATCGCCACGCGCTGCATCTCGCCACCGGAGAGGCGGGTGGCACGATTGTTCAGCTTGCTTGCGATATGCAGCAGCTCCGCGGTCTGTTCGACGCGCTTGCGGATGATCGGCTCCGCGACCCGCCGCGCGGGAGAGCGCAGCGGAAACGCCAGATTGTCGTAGACCGTGAGATGCGGATACAGCGAATATTGCTGGAACACGAAGGCGATGTCCCGCGAGCCCGGCGCATCATGCGTCACGTCGCGCCCGTCGATCATGACGGAGCCCGTATCGGGGCTCTCCAGTCCGGTGATCAGCCGCAGCGTCGTGGTCTTGCCAGCGCCGCTCGGCCCAAGCAGGACCAGGAATTCGCCATCGCTCACCGTCAGCGAGAGGTCGCGGACCGCTTCGACCGCGCCGAAGCGCTTGTTGACGTTGCGCAGGGTGACGTCAGCCATGGCGCACGCCCTCCGCGCTCGCGGTCCTGATCGCAAGGCCGCTGCCGATGTCGAACAGCGCCAGCCGCGCCGCATTGAATTCGAGACCGATGGTTTCACCGATCCGCACCGATGCACTGGAGGGCAGCCGCGCCGCGACCCGCCCATAGGCTGTGTCGACGGTGACGATCTGCGTGGTGCCGAGATATTCCGCGCCGAACACTTCGCCGCGAACGGCGCCCGCGTCGGCGAAGCGGATATGCTCCGGACGGACGCCGAGCGCCAGCGGCGCGCTGGCACGGTCCTCGCGGATCTCCGGCACCGCAAGCCTGGTGTCGTGGAAGCTGACCGCGCAATCGCCGGATCGCAGGCCGCCCTCGAAGCGCAGGAAGTTCATCGGCGGCGAGCCGATGAAATCGGCCACGAACATGCTCGCAGGCCGGTCATAGACCTCTCGCGGCGTGCCGATCTGCTCGACACGCCCCTTGTTCATGACGGCAATCTGGTCGGCCATCGACATCGCCTCGAGCTGATCGTGCGTGACATAGACCGTGGTCGCCTTGATGCGATCGTGCAGGTCGCGCAGCTCGCCGCACATCAGATGGCGAAATTCGGAGTCGAGCGCGCCCAGCGGCTCGTCCATCAGGAACGCCTTCGGTCGCCGCACCATGGCGCGCCCGAGCGCGACGCGCTGCCGGTCGCCGCCCGAGAGTTTCGAGGTCTTGCTCGACAGCAGATGCTCGATCTGCAACATCCGCGCGGTCTCCTGCACCCGCTGGCGGATCTCGCGGCGGCCCATGCCCTGGCACTTCAGGGGGAAGCCGATGTTCTCCCCGACATTCATGTGCGGATAGAGCGCGAACAGCTGGAACACGAAGGCGATATCGCGGGCGGCCGCGCGGTGGAAGGTGACGTCCTCGCCATCGAGCAGGATCTTGCCCTCGGTCGGCAGCTCGAGGCCGGCGATCATGCGCAACGTGGTGGTCTTGCCGCAACCGGAGGGCCCGAGCATCGCGAAGAACGTGCCGTCGTCGATCGTGAAGGTCGAGCCTTCCACCGCGGTGAACTGATCGAAGGACTTGCGCAGGTTTTCGATGCGGATCTGTGCCATGGCCCTATTCCGGAAAATGGCTGACGACGACGAAGCCGACCGTGCCGGCCAGGATCGTCACGAAGGAGTAGCTGTAGAGATCGATCGACCAGGGCTGCACCAGCATGACGATGCCGCCTCCGATCAAGGTCATCGCGAAGGCCTCCCACGGCCCGCGACGAAACCAGCGCACTACGCCACCTTTGGCAACCACTGAGCCGCTCATTTGCGCACCGCTCCGAAGGTGATGCCGCGCAGCAGATGCTTGCGCAACAGCACGGTGAACATGACGATCGGAACGACGAACAGCGTGGTCGCGGCGGCAACCGCCGGCCAATCCTGCCCGCCCTCGCCGATGATGAAGGGAATGAAAGGCGGCATGGTTTGCGCCTCGCCGCTGGTCAGCAGCACCGCGAAGGCGTACTCGTTCCAGGAGAAGATCAGGCAGAAGATCGCGGTCGCCGCGATCCCGGTGACGGCCTGCGGCAACACCACCTTGCGCAGCGCCTGCAGCCGCGTATAGCCGTCGACCAGCGCCGCCTCCTCATACTCGCGCGGGATCTCGTCGATGAAGCCCTTGAGCAGCCAGACCGCGAGCGAGACGTTCACGGCGGTGTAGAGCAGGATCATGCCGAGCCGCGTGTCGGTCAGATTGAGCTGCCGGTACATCAGATAGATCGGGATCGCCACCGCGACCGGCGGCATCATGCGCGTCGAGAGGATGAAGAACAGCAAATCGTCCGCCAGCGGAATGCGGAAGCGCGAGAACGCGTAGGCCGCGAGCGTGCCGAGGAAGACCGCGAGGAAGGTCGAGCCGAAGCCGATGATCAGCGAGTTGACGAAGCGCGGCACGACCTTGGACGGCCCGGCGATCACCATGTCGCGCTTGCGCACCAGCTGGTCGTACCAGGTCTCCGGCGGCGGCAGCTTGGCGATGAAATCCGGCGTCTGGCGCGTCCGCACGGTGAACAGGTTGACATAGCCTTCGAGGGTCGGCTCGAAAATAACCTTGGGCGGATAGGCGATGGCGTCGCTCTGCGACTTGAAGGCGGTGGCGACGATCCACAGCAGCGGCAGGATCGTGATCACGGCATAGAGGATGACGAGGCCGCCGGCGAACGCCTTGGTGCGCGGCGAGGCCTCGACGATCGAGTGCGCGGTCGATTTGGTGGTGGCAGCGGTCATCGTTGCTTCACCTTGTTGAGCGTCTTGACGTAGATGTTGGCGGCGCCGAACACGGTCACGAACAGGATGATGGCGAGCGCCGAGGAATAGCCGGTGCGCCACTTCTCGAATGCCGCACGCTTCAGCGCAATCGACACCAGCTCGGTGGTCGAGCCCGGCCCGCCGGAGGTCAGGAGATTGACCATGTCGAACATCTTGAAGTTCTCGATCGCGCGGAACAGCACCGCGAGCATCAGGAACGGCACCGTCATCGGCAGCGTGATCGACCAGAACTGCCGCCAGGCCGAGGCGCGATCGACTTCCGCGGCCTCATAAATGTAATCGGGGATCGAGCGCAGCCCTGCAAGGCAGATCAGCATGACGTAGGGCGCCCACATCCAGGTATCGACCAGCACGATGGTCCACGGCGCAAGCGACACCTGCCCGGTCATGCTGAACGAGCTCGGCGGCACGCCGGTGAACAGGCTGATCAGATAGTTGAACGGCCCGATCTGCGGCTGCAGCAGCAGCGTCCAGAAATTGCCGACCACCGCCGGCGACAGCATCATCGGCAGCAGGATGATCGTGGTCCAGAAGCTGTGGCCGCGAAACTGACGGTTGATCAGGAGCGCCAGGCCGAAGCCTATGACCACCTGCAACGCCACCGACGAGATCACGAACTGCGCCGTGGTCTGCAGCCGGAACCAGACGTCCTCGTCGGTGAGGATGTCCCTGAAATTGTCGAGGCCAACGAACCGCAGCGGCAGATATGACATGCTGAGGTTGAGGCTGGTGAAGGACAGCCGGATCATCCAGATCAGCGGAAAGATGTTGATCGCGAGCAGCAGCGCGATCGTCGGCGCGACGAACAGCCAGGCGATAGCCCGGTCCGACAGGCCGTGGACGCGCCGCCCGGCGCGGGATTTTACAGGCTTGCTCACGCCTGGGATCGTAGCATGATCGGGTTGGAGGATCGTCGTCATCGTGTCCATCAGCGGGGCTGGCCGGTTCGGATTCCCCGAGGCGGCCCTCAGGGAATCCAGTTCAGGTGATGTGCGGGCGGGCGCTATTGCGAGGCGACTTCCTTGCCTTGCTCCTTGAACACCTTGGTCCAATCCTTGACCAGGAGATCGAGCGCCTGCTGTGACGTGCCCTTGTCGGCGACGACGTAGTCATGCACCCGCTTCTGCATGTCGAGCAGCAGCTGCGCGTAGGACGGCTCGGCCCAGAAGTCCTTGACGATGCCCATCGACTCCAGGAATTGCGGCGCGAACGCCGCGCTCTTCGGGAAGTCGGGCGCATCGACCACCGCCTTGAGCGCCGAGTAGCCGCCGATCTGCCACCATTTCTGCTGCACGGCGGGCTGCGCGAACCATTTGATGTAGGCGAGCGCGTCGTCCTTGTGGTCGGAGGTTGCCACCACCGAGATGCCCTGCCCGCCGAGCTGCGTGAAATGCCCATTGGGACCTGCCGGGTTGACGAAGAAGCCGATCTTGTCGCCGCCGACGTTCGGGTCCTTGTAGAGACCGGGGAAGAAGGCGAACCAGTTCATCTGCATCGCAACCTGGCCCGACTTGAAGGCATCAAGTCCTTCCTGCATGTAGGCGTTGGTCATGCCCGGCGCCGTGCAACACTTGTAGAGCTCCTTGTAGAACTCGAGCCCCTTGGCCGCGTCGGCGGAATTGACGATGCCCTGCATCTGGTACGCCTTCTTCGGATTGTCGTAGGCGAAGCCGTAATTGTAGAGCACGTTGGTCACGCCCATCGTGATGCCTTCCGAGCCGCGCTCGGTGAAGATGTAGGCGCCATAGACCTTCTTGCCGTCGATCTCGCGGCCCTGGAAGAACTCTGCGACCTGCTTCAGCTCGTCATAGGTCTTCGGCGGCGCCAGATCGCGGCCGTACTTGGCCTTGAACGCGGATTGAATTTCGGGCCGCGAGAACCAGTCCTTGCGATAGGTCCAGCCCACCGCATCGGCCATGGCCGGCAGCGCCCAGTAGTTCGGCGTGTTCTTCGGCCACTGCGAGTAGCCGACGACGGTCGCCGGGACGAAATCGCCCATCGAGATCTTCTCCTTGTCGAAGAAGTCGTTGAGCTTGACGTACCATTTGTTCTCGGCGGCACCGCCGATCCATTGGCTGTCGCCGATGATCAGGTCGCAGAGCTTGCCGTGCGAGTTGAGCTCGTTGAGGAAGCGATCGGCGTAGCTCGTCCAGGGGACGAACTCGTATTTCATCTCGATGCCGGATTGCTTGGTGAAGTCCTTGCCCAGCTCGACCAGCGCGTTGGCCGGGTCCCATGCCGCCCAGCACAGCGTGAGCTGCTTGCCTTGTGCTGCGGCTTCCCCGCCGCCGAGAACCCCAACCGCAGCGGTCGCAACGACCGCGGACGCCACCGTACTGCGTAACCATCCCAATCTTCGCATATCCATTTCCTCCGTATCGTTGAAGCACCTAACTCGCCCGGCGCATCCCTGCCGGATTGACGCCGAGACTTCGAAACCGAGTTGATGAGCGATGATGGAGAGCGAGACTGAACGCGTCCGGAAGTTGGGATCCGGATGGCGGGGCTCCTCCCACACATCAGCTCGATGTGCGATGTTTATCGTTTTTGTAATACTAAACGTATTACTAAATTCAGGAACCCGTCAAGCCGATTTTCTTGCGAACCTCAAGAGGGCTGGTTGCACTATCGTAAGCAGAATAATCGCTGCAGTGCACCAACGCCGATCGTGGAAAGCACCCAGCGCGGGGCTCTGCCTGATGTTTAGTGGATCATTTTACTGAACGTTCAGCGCAATGGCCAACGCCCTGCCCGTTTCGCATCGCCTCGTCAAAGCAAGGCGAACGCGATCGAACACGATCGACCGAGGGGCCTGCTTGTTGGCATGCGTGTCGTCCCGAAGCTCAGAAGCCGTCAATGCATAGACGCTTCTGGCCCAGATGCTCCGCGAAATTGGCACGGAAGGCAGAAGGCGCCGCTGCAGCCTAGCGCGCCAGCGCTGCGATCAACTCGACTTCGATCGATGCGTTGCGCGGAAGCTGCGCGACCCCAACGCTCGTCCTGGTGTGCAGTCCCCGCTCCGGACCGAACAGCTCCATGATGAGCTCCGATGCGCCGTCGGCGACCGCGGTCTGACCGCTAAAATCCGCCGCGCTGTGCACGAACACGGCGAGCTTCAGGATTTGCGTGACATTGTCGAGCGATCCCAGATGCGCCTTGATCGCGGCCAATCCGCGGATCAGCGCCAGCCGCGCACCCCGCTTGGCTTCTTCCAGTGTGACATCGCGGCCAACCTGGCCGACGACATGCACCTTGTCGCCGTCGCGCGGAAGCTGACCGCTGACATAGATCGTGTCGCCATGGACCACGACCGGCGCGTAGGCGCCGCCGGCCGCCGCCGATATCGGCAGCTCGATGTTGAGTTCGTTCAGCCGCTGCTCGAGGTTCACGATTGCTTGCCAGCGAACTGGCCCTCCCTGTCCGATCTGCGGCGGCTTCTGAGCGAAGCGGAGCTCCGTCTGCCGCGGGGCGCTTCTGTTAACCCGATTCTGCGTGACGCGGTACCCGGGAACATGCTCTCGGAGCAATTCTGCCGCTATCAACGCTGTGCGCGGCTCTTCCAGTTATGCGAGAGCATGTCGGGCCATGTCTCAGCCGCCAGACGGGATTTATCGGCCATATTTTGGCCATAGCCCGTTTCTTAAAGGCCCGAGCGGGCCATGTCCCGCCTCTGTTTTGCGTCGCCTGGCCGGTGCGGTCGCTTCGCAACCAAATCGCAGATCGTCGCTGCGACCCTCCCACAATCAGGATGGCCTGCCAACGACAAGAGGACTTTGTAATGCGTAAAACTCTCGCGGCTGTCGCCGTGCTTTTGGCCTTCGCTTCATCTGCTGCTGAAGCTCGCGGCCGTCATCACCATCATCGACACCATGCACATTCCGGTCGCCCCGCTGCGTGGTGTGGGTGGTTCATGCGCACGCAGGTCGGCAGCGATCCGGGCCCGCAATTCAATCTGGCGCGATCCTGGGCGCGATACGGCAGTAATGCAGGCGGCCCTTCGGTCGGCGCGATCGTGGTCTGGCGTCACCACGTCGGCAAGATCGTGGGCCACGAGAACGGCCAGTGGATCGTCCAGAGCGGCAACGACGGGCATGCCGTGCGCACGCGGCCGCGCTCATTGGCTGGCGCCATCGCGTTCCGAAGCGCTTACGCTTCGTTTTAGGGAACCTCGACGCGATATACGAACCGTTCATCATCGCGACTTACGCTGCCGCGGGGTTTCGCCCTGAAGCCCTCAGACGGGCGCCGTCACCTGCGTTGACCAGGTGGCGGCGCCTTTTTCAGGAATGCATGGCTTGCCTCGGAAACCGAAGAAAGTTGCGACGGCCTCTCAGACCGTTTCGTATTGGTCCGCCGCTTACATCAGTTTCTGCAATGGCGTGGCCGTTTTCACTGTGACCGGCGGCGTGCTCGGGTTTCTGCTGGTCGCCAAGCACTACCTGTGAACGACGGCCGGATTTACTGCGCGCGTTTCAGCGCTTTGCGACACTCTTCAGATACGCGCAGAACATGTCGGCCATTGCGTCCGCATGGGCCTCGATCTCGGCCTGACTTCGCGGGCTCTCTGAAAAATCCTTGCCCACCGTGCTCATCGTGGTCGTGATCAGATCGCCGGCCGTCGCGCGGACCGCGTCGGAAGCTTTCGGCAATGCCTCACGCATGAAGACCTCGACGATGCGCTCGCCCGATGCACGCGCCTCGCGGGCTTCGGGCGCGTCGCGATAGAGCGGCGCGGCGTCATTGAGTGCGACGCGCACCGCGGCCTCCTCGCATTCGGAACGGATGAACGCGTACACCAGCGAACGCAACCGCTGCAATGGCGGCCGCGTGCGGTCTGCGAGAATGTTGCGGAGCAGGCTGGAGTTCTGTCGCCACTCATCGCTCTGCAGCCGGAACAGGATCGACGCCTTGTTCGGAAAATACTGGTACAGCGAGCCGACGCTGACGCCGGCCCTCTCGGCTACGCGTGCCGTGGTGAACCGCTGCGCGCCTTCCTTGGTCAAAACCTGAACAGCGGCATCGAGGATCGCCGCGACGAGCTCGGCCGAGCGGGCCTGTTGCGGCTGTTTTCGCGAGGAAATTGAAGAGCTTCGCCGTCCGGTCATGAACGCCCCAGGGAATGCGATTAGCGAATGCGAATAATTATTCGTATTTCTGGCGAGGCGCAAGAACGCGCCGCCTTTCAGACCGGAGACCGACATGACCACCCTCGTTTCACCTGAGATCGCGGGCCTGCTCGACCGCCTGTTCGCGCAAGCTTCCGCCGCTGACGAGGAGACCCAGCTCGCGGTGGCCGACCTTTCCGATGAGGAACAGGCACGCCTGATGCGGAGCAAGACCGACTACCGCGCGCTCTACGGCCGCCTGAACAATGTGCCGCTCGCGGTCTCGCGCGAGACCGGCACGCTGCTCTACATGCTGGCGCGCGGCACGCGGGCGCGGAACATCGTCGAGTTCGGCACCTCGTTCGGCATCTCGACGCTGCATCTCGCCGCCGCGCTGCGCGACAATGGCGGCGGCCGGCTGATCACATCCGAATTCGAGCCGTCCAAGGTGGCGCGCGCCCGGGACAATCTCGTCGCCGGCGGCGTTGACGACCTGGTCGAGATCCGCGAGGGCGACGCGCTGAAGACGCTGCGCGCCGATCTGCCCGATACGATCGACCTCGTGCTGCTCGACGGCGCCAAGGCGCTCTACCCCGACATCCTCGATCTCGTGGAGAGCCGACTGAAGCCGGGCGCCTTCGTCGTCGCCGACAATGCCGACCACAGCCCCGATTATCTGGCACGGATACGCTCGCCGGAGAGCGGCTATTTGTCGGTGCCGTTCGGCGAAGATGTCGAGCTGTCGATGCGGCTTGGTTGAGCGGATGCTGGCGGAGCGCGCGATCAGGCCGTCTTGATCTTGTCGATGACGGCGGACAATCGCGCGCGCTTTGCTGGGTCGGTGACGTATTGGAGACTGGCTTCGAGGTCGCGAAGGACGCTGCCCACTTTCCATTTGGCTTGCCCCTCGGCAACCACCTGCATTGCCAGTTCCTCGGCCTTGTCGGGATCACCGAGATCAAAGGCCGCGGCAAGCTGCGTCGGGCGCAGCCATTCGTCGGCAAGCTGCAATCGTCTGGCCCGCTCGCAGGCGGCAATCGCGACCCGCACGGTGGCCTGCGCAAGATCCTCGTCTCCCGGGTTCCCCCGGGCACGATAGAGACGGGGCAAGTTGCTGGAGCAATAATAGGCGTTGAGATCGAGCTCCATACCCTGCTGATAACAGTCGATCGCCTTCTCGAGCTCCTCCTTGCGGCGAGGGGAGTCGGCCGGTGCGGCTCTGGCGAGGCGTTTGTGGCGGCCCCCCATCAAGCCGAGCCGTTCCGGCGTCGGCCCCGCGAAATCGATCAACGTCTGGATCTCGGCAATGGCCTGAATGTCGTCGCCGGCCTGGGCCGCGGCAAATGCACGATTTTCCTGCACTTCTGGCTCGCTCGCGAAGCGGTCGGGAAGCTTGCTAATAAAGTCCAGCACGATGTTCCAGTCGGCAGCATCGTTGACGCAGTCGCGCAGCATCAGCAACAAAGCTAGCGCCTTTGCATAAGTGGCGGGCGGACTTCCCTCGGTCGCGATCAGCGCTTGGGCCCGCGCCATGCGCTGATCCGGGGCCGCCGCGCGCACCGCGCGTATCTTGGTCTGAAACGCGGCTTGCTCGGCGAGCTGACCTCGCATCACGGTCGCCTTGCGTGGATCGACCTTGTCGGGATAGCCCGGGATCGACTGATGCATCGGCGAAATCCCGGCGGCGAGCGTCTTGATAGGATCCTTGATGGCAGCCTGCATCGCGGCGGCGGTCGCCTCGGTGATCTCACCTTCGGGCAGCGGGTAGCGGACGGTCCGCATCTGGACGACGTCGAACAATTGCTTGGACCAGTCGGCCGCAAGCAGGACGCATCCCGTCTTCTGTGATGCGTGGCGAATGCCGACCTCGTAATAGACGTTGCCATTCGGAATCGTCATGTCGGCCAGCACGAGATCGGCGAAGTAGATCCGCTCCAGCATTTCGCTGACGATCAACGCGCTGGTGTCCTGATCGGCCCGCACCGGATCATAGCCAAGGGCCTTGATCGCCGGAACGTAAGCCCGATCCCAGAGCGCGTTGAAATCGATCTCGGCCGGACCAAACTTGGGGTCGGCCTGGGTCGGCTTGCGGCCGTAAGGCATGATCATGAAACACGACGGCATCTTGCAATTCCTTCAGTCCCATAATTTTCTCGTATCCAGCCAGTAAATCCAGGTCGTCTTGCGCCCCGCCTCTTCCATCAGATGCTTCGCACCGCCGGGGCCGTCGCCGCCCTCGCCGTTCCACAGGCAGACGAAGGCGATCTTCTCGTCGCCGAACCGGGCGGCGCGCGCCAGCATCCACTGATTGTCGCGCTCGTAGGCGTTCTCGCCGGCCGGCAGCGGCCCCAGCTCCTCGGGCATGACGTGGAGCGTCGCCTTCGATTTCGCGGCGAAATAGCGCGCGCGCCAATTGCCGCCGGCGAAATCCACCGAGCCGGCGAGGAAGGTCGGCTCATCGAATGGAATGTAGATCTCAAGCCGCATGCCCTGCGCGAGAGCGGCTTCCGCAAACAGGAGATCGCCACCGCAGGCCCCGCCGCAGATTGCAAGATCGCCTTCGCGGACCCCGACCCGCACAAGCGCTGCGGCAATCGCAGCGGCCGCAGCGGGCTCCTTGTCTGGCGGAAAGCGTGGCGTTTTTCGATCTGGCGCATCGATCATGTGACCGCTGAAGAGAACCACCGTGTTCGGTGATTTGGCGTCTTGTTCCGTGGCCATCGCGACACCTCGACTCATGATTGGATCATTGTGTCCAGGTGACGAACTTAACTGAAGCCAAATTCCTTGTCGAAGCCGGGATCCGCGCGTTGTGACGCCGCTGCGCTCGGCATCACGTGAGATCGAAGGCCTGTGGGAAATGTTCCGGCCTGACCTGCTCCTTCGCGGCGAGCTGTCCGATCCCGGCGAGTTCGTCCATGTTCTTCGGGTCGTCCATCGCTGCGGCCTTCGCAAGCGCGTCCGGCGTCCGATCGATGCGAAGCTTCTCCTTCAGCCAAGCCGTTTCCAGCAGCACGTTGTACCGCGCATAGGTCGCGAGTTGCGGCCCGTTCTGGCTGTCCGCGATCATATCCGTCACCGCGCGATCGATCGGCCACGGCGTCAGGCAGTTGGTCAGCCATTGCAGCATGGCGTGATTGTGCCGGCTGCAATCGTCCATGAGCGATTGCAGCGAGCGCACACCCTGCTCCGCCGCCGGCATGTGAAGGATCTGCTCCGTCGGGAAGGTCGCCCTGAATACGCCGGTACCCGCCGAGATCAGCAGCAGCTTGTCCTTGCCCGTGTGCCACCGAAAGCCGTGGCCATGGAGTGCCGCGAGCATCAGGAGTTGCAGAGCCGGATCGTTGAACGGGCTGACGCCGCCGTCGACGAAGGCGCCGTTGACCGTGTGACCATCGCGCGCCGAGATCGTGATCTCCTCCGGTTTAAAATAGGTTGGCGCCGCGGTGCTGGCGCGCACCACTTGGGTCAGCCGCAACGCGCCGTCCTGCTTGGCAAAGACCGCGTCCGGATTGTTATGCAGCGGCCATGGACTGCCGGTATCGAGCCGCTTGGTCATGATCATCAAGCCGGTGCGGATGCGATCGCCGCCGATCACGGTGTCGGCGCCGAGCTGCGCGTCGAGCGCGCGCTGCAAGGCGTCGGAATTGAATTTCGGTGCCAGCAGCCCTCGCCGCCAGAACGATTCCTGAAAGATGTCCGTGCCGATCGAGCGATAGAGCTTCTTCAGGGCGTCGACGGTCATGCCGCAGGCCAGTCCGGCTGCGATGATCGATCCGGTCGAGGTGCCGCCGATCAGATCGAAATAATCGCACAGCAACAGGTCGTTGTTCTTGTACCGCTCGCGCAACTGCGTCTCAATCGCGGCCAGATATTCGAGCGTCAAAATACCGCGAATGCCGCCACCGTCGAGCGCCAATATCCGCTTCGGTCCGGCGTCACGATCAAGATGCTGCTGCTTGGTCTTCGGCATGATTGCGCCCCGACTATGACTTTTGCTGATCTCGATACGGCCGACCGATCATGGCCGAAGGCTCAATTGATCGTGCGTCCAGGCGCGAACCGCGCCAGGCCATGAAATGAAGCGATGCGTTCAAATCGACACATCAGCCGAGTTTCGAAAAATTTTAGCCAGTCCGCACCGGAGCAGGACAAGCATCGCGCGCCGGTTCCCTGAGTATCTTGCACATGGCACACCCTAAGGTATAGTGAGATACATCACTGGCAGGCGGTTTTTCTTTTTCGCGCCCGGCGATCGCAGATTTCAGAGACGAGCTATTATTCGATCCGCGGCGAGACATGCAGCCGCGGCATTCGGCCGACGAGACACGGCCAGCCGTCGCATCAAATTCATGCAGATCGGATTTTGCCATGCCCAATGATTTCTCGGTCTTTATCAGCCATCGCGCCGAAGACAGATTTCTCGCGCGCCTGTTGAAGGCGCGGCTCGAGTATCTCAGCAGCCTGGACGGTCAGCGTTCGGTGGAATGCTTTGTGTGCGAGGAGATTCCCGGCGGCGCCGAATGGCGGCAATGGATGATCGACAACACGGCGAGGGCCGATTGCCTGATTTTCATCCACACCAATGCCGAGCACAATTGGACCTGGTGCGCGTCCGAGATTTCCCAGTTCGACGGCTACAAGCGCGCGTTGAAGCTCATGTCAAAGGTGCTGTGGTTCTCGGTCGACAGCTCGCCGTCGTTTCCGATGCTGGCGGAGAACGAGTTTTACGGGATCGGCGAGGACGAGGTCCGGCGGTTTCTCGAAGATCTGTTCGTGCGGCCGACCTTCGGTGCCGTGCCGCTGCGGCCGAAACTGAACGCCAATCACGCCCGCGACTTCAACGAGGCGGTGAAGGACCTGCACGCGCAGTTCATGCAGATCACCCGCCCGGAAGAGCTGTTTCGTCTGCGGCCTCGCATCGTGTTCAGCGACGAATTGTCGTTCCGGCAGAAGGCCGATGCGCTGAAGGCATTGCCGCCGTCAGACCGTGCGCGGGGATTCCTGACGGATGCCAGGCTGGAGGCGGATCCCGCCACCACCACGCTGCTGTCCGGCCCCGATACAGCTGATCTCGACTGGGAGGACCTGCTCAGCGCACAGAATCGGTATGATAGCGGCGCCTGGCTCGACGAGTTGACGAGCTACATCGCGAACTCGTTTTCCGACGTGGACATTGCCAGCCGGCGAAGCCGCGAGCAGGTGCTCACTCCGATCTTCCGCGATTTGAAGCTGTATCAACCGGTCATCGCCCGGCTCGAATATCTCGACAACACGCCTTTCTCGGTCGTCATCATCTTCGTGCCGATGCCGCCATTCAGCGAGGATCCAAGACTGATGGTCGCGCAGAACATGCCGAAGGACATCGTCTTCCTCTCGATCCTGCTGCGACTGGCGCGGCGCTTCCGATGGTCGTTTCTCGAGCCGCTGTACAACGCGGTCGAGAACCTGGACGATGACTTCAGCGCCAAGCGATGGGACGATCTGCTGCAGCGCTACCACGAATGCCTGGAAAACCTCGATTCGATCCTGCGACAGGGCAACATGCGCGAGCTCGAGACCGTCGGCGACATCAAGTCGACGATCAACATCTCCGACGATGCGCTCTTGAAGGAGATGTTCAAGGATTGGGGGACGTTTCAGACCCGGCTTGCGCAGGCCATCGAGAAGAAGTCGCCGGGCGATGTACGGCAGACGCTGGAGCCATGGCTCAAGCGCAACAAGGACTTCATGAAGCAACTGCTCGTCGAAACCCAGGGCAAGGTGGACAAGCTGCGTCCGCTGGAAGCCCACTAGAGCTTTGGTTCTGATTGAATCAGAACCGAAGCTCTAGATTGTTGTTTTGACGCGTTTTCTTCACGCGAACCGGTGTCCACTTCGCTCGAAAACGCTCTAGAACTCGTCGGCCGCAGGTCGGCTCGGCCGACCCTTGCGCTCAGATCATCGAGGCGACGCGTTCGAGGCCGATCAGGCGCGCCAGCGAGCGGACCTCGTTCTTCTGATCCTCGCGGAGCTGGAACAGCAGCGGCATCGCCGCCGACTTCAGCTGCTGGACTTCCTCGGAGTCGGGATCGATCGGCATGGTTCCCGATGCGGGATCGCCCTGGCGCTTGGCGTGGATCTTGCGCGCGACGGCGCGCAGCGCAGTCTCGACCGCCGGCCAGTAATACTCCTGCGATGACGACAGCTTCAGCCGGTCCTTGATGCCGGCGATCTGCGCGTCGCTGAGCAGGGCGTAGGTCTTCTGCGGCGCCGGCTTGGCGGCCGCCTTGGGCTTCGGCAGCGCGGCGGGGGCGGCCGGCGCCGGTGCGGTGGGCTCGGCGATCTGCGGCTGGACCGCAACGACGGAGTCATTGATCTTCGGCAGGCCGATATCGGCAGGCTCGGCGGAGGCATAAGCCTGGCGCACGGTATCGGTCGCGCCCGGGATCGCGGCTTGCGCCCGCAGCAGGAGCGGCGACGGACTGGCGGGAGGCTCGGCCGGCCGAGGCGCCTCGAAGGCGGCCGTCGCGAGCGTCGTGACCGCGAGCTTGTCCTGCTTGCTGGCGCGATTGGCGACCGGACCAATGTCGGCCTGCGCCGCGGGCAGGCTGTCGCGGCCCAAAATGGCTGTTATCGCGGCGCCGGCGAGGAGGAAGCAAGTCAGCGCGGCGAGGGTGATGGCTCTGGTCAAAAACTACTCCATTCCCGGCCGGTGTTGCCGCAAACTGCGCGAGAAATGCGGCGTTACCGTGCCGTGACAGCGCCAAATAGGTGAAATCGTCCCGAAACGGCCCGAAAATCAGGCTGCGGCGTCAAGCTCATAGGCTTCCTGGATGTCGGCTACGATCTCGTGCGCCGTCCAGAGGGCACCGGGCTGGACCGAGTGCAGACTGACCGTCCAGTTGGTGCGGCGGGTGCGCGGCGTGCTGACGATGTCGAATTCGACCTGACGACACAGCGGATGCCGCTGCAGGGCGTAGAACACGCGGGTCCGGAGATCGTCGAGCGATGCCGGGGTCTTGGCCGAATCCCTGGCGAAGAGCGCCTCAAAAGCCATGTCGCATTCCCACAACTGCCGGGCGGCCAGCCGCGGCGGCGGACCATCCCCTGACGCTATTGTTGGGACTGGCATGGTTAATGCCGCGTTAAGCGGACAGGCGGGACTTGAAGGGTCAGACGAGCCGCACCCGCGCGCTCGCCACCTCGTACTCGGCTATCGTCTGGGCCAGCAGATCATCGACCGCGAGCACCCCGGTCACCCCTGAGGTGGAATGACCGCCGCTCCAGATGTCGCGCCAGCGTTTGGGGCGGCTTTCGCGGGCGCCGATGTCGATGTCCTTGCCGATGTCGATCGCGCCGCGCGTCGGCAGGTCGTCGGGATCGAGCCCGGCGGCCTCGATCGAGGGCCGCAGCATGTTGGTCTGCAGGCCTGTGAAGGCCGTCGTGAGCAGGATGTCGTCGGCGGTCGCCTCGACCAGCATCTGCTTGTATCTCGCGTCCGCCATGCTCTCGCGCGTCGCGATGAACTTGGTGCCCATATAGGCGAGATCGCAGCCGAGCGCCTCCGCGGCGCGCAGCGCGTGGCCGTCGCTGATGCCGCCGGCCAGCACGATCGGGCCGTCGAAGAATGCGCGCACGGCGCGGACGAACACGAACGGATTGAGCCAGCCGGTCTGCCCGCCGGCGCCCGCGGTGAGCAACACGAGCCCGTCGGCGCCGACTGCTGCCGCGCGCTCGGCATGACGGATCGAGGCGACGTCGGCGAACACCAGCGCGCCGGCATCGTGCAAGGGGGCGAGCACCGGCGCGGGCGAGCCGACCGAGGTGATCACGAGCTCCGGCTTGTGCCGCAACAGCACGGCGAGATCCTGCTCCAGCCGCGCGTTGGAGCGGTGCACGATCAGGTTCGGACAGATCGGCGCCGCCGCTCTGCCACTCGCGTCGGCATGCACTTGCAGGCGCCGCGCGATGTCGCCGAGCCATGCATCAAGCTGTTCCGTCTCACGGCAATTCACCGTCGGAAACGATCCGATCACGCCGTTGCGGCAGGCCGCTACCACCAGCTCGACACCCGACACCAGAAACATCGGCGCTGCAATCAGCGGCAACCGGAGGCGATCGCGAAAACGCGCGAGAGGATCAGCGGACAAGTTGTTTCTTCCCTGCATCATTGTGTTAGCGTTGCGCCAACATTGGCACGAGAGAAGCCAAAGGCAAAGCGGGAGGGACAACGAGATGAGCAATCCGCTCTATGCATTTCCGGCGGTGTGCGAGCAGACCTTGCGGGCGCTGGCGCGCTATCCGTCGCGCACGGCCTTCGCCTGGCCGGGCGGCTCGCTCAGCTATCAGGGCGCGACCGATTTGATTGGACGGATGCAGAGCGTGTTCATGCGGCTCGGCTTTGCGCCGGGCACCCGCGTCGCGCTGCTCACCGCCAACCGCGCCGACAGCTGGTGCGCCGGCGTCGCCGCGCAATTGTCGCGGCTCGCGATCACCTGGCTGCACCCGCTCGGCTCGCTCGACGACCAGCTGTTCCAGATCGAGGACTCCGAAGCCGAGATGCTGATCGTCGACGGCATCACGTTTCGCGATCGTGGCGGCGAGCTCGCCACCAAGGCCGCCGGCCTGAAGACAGTGTTCACGCTCGGCCCGGCGGATTACGGCGCCGACCTGTTGCAGGTGGTCGAGGATGCCGGCAGCGCGACCGCGAAGAACTTCGCCCGCGAGGACGACATCTCGACCTTGAACTACACCGGCGGCACGACCGGCAAATCCAAGGGCGCGCTGCGCTATCACCGCGAATATGGCGGCTTCGCCGCCGCCATCCTTGCCGACTTCGAGATTCCGGAGACGCCGCGTTACCTGACGGTGGCGCCGATCAGCCATGTCGCCGGCACCAAGGTGCTGCCGACGCTGATGCGCGGCGGCACCGTGCACATGCTGAAGGGGTTCGATCCGGAGGCCGTGTTCAAGACCATCGAGAGCGAGAAGATCAACTTCACGCTGTTCGTGCCGACCATGATTTATGTGATGCTGGATCATCCGGCGCTGCCCAAAACCGACCTCTCCTCGCTCGAGCTGTTGCTCTACGGCGCATCCGCGATGTCGCCGAGCCGGCTGGTCGAGGGCATCGAGCGCATCGGCCCGGTGTTCTCGCAGCTTTATGGCCAGACCGAATGCTATCCGGTCTCGGTGCTGCGCAAGGCCGACCATGACCCGAAGACGCCGGAGCTGTTCCTGTCCTGCGGCTTCCCGATCACCGCCTGCCAGGTGAAGATCCTCGATCAGGACGACCAGGAGGTCGCGACCGGCGAGGCCGGCGAGATCTGCGTGCGCGCCACGCATGTGATGGCCGAATACTGGAAGCGGCCCGACATCACGGCGGAGACCCTGAAGAGCGGCTGGCTGCACACCGGCGACATCGCCCGCAAGGACGAGCGCGGCTACATGTTCATCCTCGACCGCAAGAAGGACATGATCGTCTCCGGCGGCTTCAACATCTTTCCACGCGAAGTCGAGGATGTGCTGTCGCAGCACGCCGACGTCGCGATGGTCGCCGTGGTCGGCGTGCCCGACGACAAATGGGGCGAGGCCGTCACCGCCGTCGTGGTGGCACGCGAGGGCACGACGCCGAACGCCGACGAGCTGATTGGCCTCGTGAAGGCAAAGAAGGGCTCGGCGCACGCGCCGAAGCAGATCCAGTTCGTCAAGGAGCTGCCGATGACCGGCGTCGGCAAGGTCGACAAGAAGGTGCTGAAAGCGCGCTTCTGGACCGGCCGCGACCGCATGGTGGGGTGATGTTCGCCGAACTGAAGCCCGTCATCCTGAGGAGGCCGCGCAGCGGCCGTCTTGAAGGATGAACGGCCCCGATGTTTCAGCGTGCGTCCCGGTCTACCGCGGCGACAGCTGGGCCGTCGCCCTTCGAGACGCCGCGCAAGCGCGGCTCCTCAGGGTGACGGGGAGAGGGTCGATGGCGCAGCGCGACTGTCGGTGCCGGTCGCGGCCGCGAGCTGACCGCCCCCCTGCCCCAGCAGCTGATCGAGCCGCTCGCGCAGCTGATCCTGGTGGTAGGGCTTGGCCAGCCGCGGCAGGTCGACCTGGGTGCCGTCGGGCAGTTCGGCATAGCCGGTGGCGAGCAGGACGACGAGATGCGGGCGCAACTCGCGCGAGGCCGCGGCCAGTTCGAGGCCGGTCATGCCGGGCATCACGTGATCGGTCATCATCAGGTCGATCTGCTGGTCGCTCCGGAGGATATCGAGCGCGTGCGGTCCGGAATTGGCGCCGATCACGCGATGGCCAAGGTCCTCCAGCATCTCCATGGTCGACATCGCAATCAGTGGATCGTCGTCGACCAGCAGGATCACCGCCGAGCGCTTGACCTTCTGTGCCGCAGGCGCCGGGCTCTCCACCGCCGGCGCTGTTGTCGCGACCGGCAGCACCAGCACGGCCGTGGTGCCCCTGCCGACCGCGCTCGACAGCTGCAGCGTGCCGCCGAGCTGCACCGCGAGCCCGTGCACCATCGACAGGCCGAGCCCGGTCCCCTTGCCCACCGGCTTTGACGAGAAGAACGGCTCGATCGCCCGCTTCAGCACGTCCGGCGACATGCCGCTGCCGCTGTCGACCACCGACAGCTTCAGGTAGTTGCCCGGTTGCAGCGCGGGATCGCCCTTGACCTGATCGCTCCCGACCTGATCGTTTCTGGCCTGATCGTTTTTGACCTGCCAGGCCGCGAGGCGGATTTCGATCACGCCGCCATCCGGCATCGCATCGCGCGCGTTGATCGCAAGGTTGAGCACCGCAAGCTCGAGCTGGTTGGTATCGACGCAGGCCGGCGGCAGTCCGTCCGGGATGTCGAGCCGCAGCGTGATGCGCGGCCCGAGCGAGCGCTCGAGCAATTCGCTCATGTCGCGCACCAGCGCGCCGAGATCGACCGGCACCGCGCGCAGATCCTGCTGCCGTGCGAAGGCCAATAGCCGCTGCGTCAGCGAGGCACCGCGCTCGGCGCCCTGCAACGCGCCGTCGACCAGCCGGCGCAGGCGCGGGTCCTCCGGCATCCGCTTGCGCAGCAGATCGAGATTGCCCATCACGGCCATCAGCAGATTGTTGAAGTCGTGCGCGACGCCGCCGGTGAGCTGGCCGATCGCCTCCATCTTCTGCGCATGGCGGAGTTGTTCCTGCGCCCGCTCGCGCGCGGCGACCTCCTTCATCAGGTCGGCGGTGCGCTGTTCGACCCGCTGCTCCAGCGTCGCGGTGAGCTCGGCAAGCGCGGTGCGCTCCGCGGCGAGCTGCGCCAGCAGCGCTTCGCGCTCGATCTCCGCGGTCTTGCGCGCGGTGATGTCGGAGCAGACCCCGACCAGTGATCGGATGCTGCCGTCGGGCCGGCGCACCGCGCGGGCGCGGACATCGACCCAGTGCTGGGTGCCGTCGGGCCAGATGTTGCGATACTCGATCCGGTAATCCGCGCCGGTGCGCAGCGTTTGCTCGACGATTTCGCTGCGGCGGGCGCGGTCATCGGGATGCACCGCGTCGAGCAGATCCTGATAGGTGAAGGGATCGCGAGGCTTGCGCCCGAAGAACGTCTTGCAGGTCGGCGACGCCTCGAGCTCGAAATCCGGCAGATGAAGTTCGAGCGCGCCGAGATGGCCGGCATCGAGCGCGGTCTGCAACAGGTCTTCGCTCTCGGTCAGGTCTTCCAATATCTGGCGGGTCTGGTACTGGCGGCGGCGGCCGCGTACCGCCGCGGCAACCAGGCTCACCAGCGTGGTCGGATGGAACGGACGCTCGATGAAGGTGACGTTGCCGAGCGCGCGGCCGAGCCGCGCCGCTTCGGGATTGCGCTCGGGCCCGCCCTTCTCGCTCATCAGCACGATGGGAAAATCCGACCATGACGGCTGCTCGTTCAGCCAGCGCGTCAGGCCGGCAACGTCGGCGGTCCTGATCGCCTCATCGGCAATGATGGCAAGGCCCGCCCCGCTCGCGACCTGGTGCCCGAGCTCGGCAAGGTCGCCGCAGATGTTGGCGTAGTAGCCGGCTTCCTTGATCAGGTGGGCGGTCTTGACGGCGTCCCGCTCGCTCGCGGCGAGGATGACCGCGCGTTCCGAGGACGGGCCGGGCTTCACTGCGACGCTCCAGGCCGCTCCGGAGCGCCGATACCGTCCACCCGCAACGCATGGGGCCGCCGGACGGCCCTGGCCAGGAAACCGGCGGCGAGATCGATGCGCGTCATGACACCCCCTAACGAGACCAAAACTCGTTGGTGCCGCCAACCGTTCCGGAGGCACAGGGGTATTTTTGCACAAGGGCGGCCGCTGCGGGCTGCCCTTCTCTGCATCGTAGCGGCTGAAACCGGTCCGGCGCTAAAGCGCGATGAGATCAGGTTGAATCGTCATCGCGCCTTAGCTTCTTGTTTGAGCATGATCTTTTCGGAAAACCGCTTCACACTTTTCCGGATCATGCTTTAGCGCCGCTCGATCACGAGGCTCTGGACGGTCCGGCCGAAATAGCCGCGCTGGTCGGCGAGCCGCGACATCGCAAGCCCTGCGCCGTCAGGCCCGATCCAGGACTCGCTGTCGAGCAGAACCCAGTCGCCGACCGGCTCGCGCGCCAGGCTCACGGTGAGATCGGCGTTGATGAAAGTCCACCGGCTGAAATCGAGCGCCGGCGAAACGCCGTTGGAGAAATCCGAGGCGACCACCGCACGCATCGCCTGCGAAACGGCGACGCCCGCGATCAGCGGCTGGTTGACGCGGAACCAGATCGCGCCCGGGCCCAGCACGCCGAAGCGGCCGCGCGCGGCGCGCATCGAGATATTTTTCACGAACGGACTGTTCGCGAGGTTGCCCGGCTCGACGATGCTTTCGTCGGGGCCCGGCAGATCGACCGGAAGGGCCGCGACATCCGGCGGCAGCTCGGCCGCCTGCTGCTTGATCTTGAGCACGGTGGCCGAGACGACGAGAACGCCGTCGGCGAGAAGTCTGACGCCGCAGAGCTGGATCTTGCGGCCGTCGCGCAGGGTCTCGCTCGAGACCGTCAGCGGCGCCACCGGCACCGGACGCATCAGGTCGATCGTGACCCGCGCGATCCGCATCGGCACCGGCGTGGGGATAGCTTCTGCGGCCCACACCACCAGCGCGGCCGGCGCGGAACCGTGCTGCATCCGCGGGTCCCATGGACCCGCGGCATCGGGACTGGTGACGACGCGGTCGCCGTCAACGCGAAAGATCGGCTCCATCAACCAAGCGCCGGATCGACTGCTTCGTCATACTCTTTCTTGAAGCGCGCGATCAGCTCGGCCGCTGGCACCACCTTGGAGATGCTGCCGACGCCCTGGCCGGAGCCCCAGATCTCCTTCCAGGCCTTCGGCTTGGCGCGCTCGCCGGATGCATCGGTGCCGAAGCTCATCTTCGACGGATCGGAGGTCGGCAGGTTTTCCGGATCCATGCCGGCTGCGACGATCGACGGCTTCAAATAGTTGCCGTGCACGCCGGTGAACAGATTGGAGTAGACGATGTCCTCGGCGGACGAATTGGTGATCATGCTCTTGTAGCCCTCGACCGCGTTCGCCTCTTTGGTCGCGATGAAGGCGGAGCCGATATAGGCGAAGTCGGCGCCGATGATGCGCGCCGCGCGAATGGCGCGGCCATTGGCGATGGTGCCCGACAGCGCGATCGGCCCGTCGAACCACTGCCGCGTCTCCGACACGAACGGGAACGGCGACAGCGTGCCGGCATGGCCGCCGGCGCCGGCCGCGACCAGGATCAGGCCGTCGGCGCCCTTCTCGATCGCCTTGTGCGCGAACTTCTGGTTGATCACGTCGTGGAACACGATGCCGCCCCAACCATGGACGGCCTGGTTCAGCTCCTCGCGCGCGCCGAGCGAGGAGATGATCATCGGCACCTTGTGCTTCTCGCAAAGTGCCATGTCGTGATCGAGCCGGTTGTTCGACTTGTGCACGATCTGGTTCACCGCGAACGGCGCTGACGGCCGCTCCGGATGCGCCTTGTCGTAAGCGGTGAGCTCTTCCTTGATCCGGTACAGCCATTCGTCGAGCAGTTCCGGCGGCCGCGCGTTCAGCGACGGAAACGAGCCGACCACACCGGCCTTGCACTGAGCGATGACGAGGTCAGGCACCGAGATGATGAACAGCGGTGCCCCGATCACGGGAAGAGACAGGCGGCCCTTGAACAGAGCAGGCATGGACATTGGCGGCGGATCCTCAAGTTGGTTGGTCTCGAATGCTGACCGTCATACCAACAAGGCAATCTTTCCAGTGTCAAGTATTGCGTTACGGCGCTGCAAAAAGGATGACAAAACCTCATCCGGATGCCGTGCTTTCGGGCGCATCTGGCATCCCAGACGCGGTTTCGACACCTTTATTGGCAGACCGCCCGTGTCACGAAATTTTCCGTCTTGCAGTCATTCGGTCCGCGCTTGTGGCCCGGCAGATAGACCAGCGGCGAGTATTTCTCGGAGGCGTCGGTATCGATGCTCTTGCCCTCCTTGAACCCCTTGCTCTGGCACAGCCGGTCGGCGCCGATCTTGCAGTCCGGCGCGCCGTTCGAGGCCACCACGCAGGCTGCGCGCCCGGTCACCATCGTCGAGGGGCGCGCGATGTTCGACAGATCGTTGATGGTCTCGCCGGGGCTCTTCAGCTGTGGCAGTGCCGACTTCGACTTCTCGAACAGCTTTCCGATTTCGTTGATCAGCCCGGGATTCTCGCGCTCGACCGGCGCCGGCGGCAGCTCGATCTGTTGCGGTTGAGACTCAACAGACTGCGACTGCACGCCGAGCGCGGGCGGCGCAGTCTGCGCCCGTGCGCTGTCGGTCGCAGGCAGCGCCATCGACAGCGCAAGGCCCGCCATCGCAACGCACGCCTTGGCGGGATTGAGTCTCGCGAGATTCACCGGTCGTCGATTCCATCAGCCAACCCAGCGACCGTAGTCCGAAGCCGTCCGCGAACAAAGACGCGAACAGCTAGAACTTTGGTCAGATCAGCTTGAATGCGACAACAAAGCCCAGCACCAGCACGATCGCGCCGATCGCGACCCACAGGCCGAGCCGCTTCTCGAGCTCGGCGCGGATGACATCGCCATAGCGGTTGAGCAGCACCGCGACAAAGAAGAAGCGGCCGCCGCGTGCAACGATCGAGCACAGGATGAACAGCCAGATGCTGTAGCCGGCAAAGCCCGACGTGATCGTCACGAGCTTGTAGGGGATCGGCGTCAGCCCCTTCACGAGGATGATCACGGCACCCCACTCGGCATAGGAGGCGCGGAACGCGTCGACCTTGTCGGAGAGGCCATAGAGATGGATCAGCCACTGCCCGAGCGAGTCGTAGAGCAGCGCGCCGATCGCGTAGCCGAGCACGCCGCCCGCGACCGACGCGACGGTGCAGACGGCCGCGAACCACCAGGCCCGCTTCGGCCGCGCCAACGACATCGGCAGCAGCATGATGTCAGGAGGGATCGGGAAGAAGGAGCTCTCGGCGAAGGCGACGGCCGCGAGAATCCAGAGTGCGTAGGGCTTGTCGGCCGCCGCAACGCACCAGTCGTAAATCCGTTTCAACATGGGCGCGATGAACCATCATGGAGCGGATTTGTCCATGCCGGGAATGGATCGAATTTGGTTGATTTACGACTGCCGTTTGCGCAGCCGGTTCTCCAGCGCGACAATTCGACGCCGAACCACCGGGACGGGCGCGGTCTTGGGAAGCTTGACGGGCGACTTCGGCAGCTTCTCGGCGATCCCGAGCAGCCGCTCGCGCCGCTCCATCTCGCGCCACACATCCCCCGGCTTCACGCCGGCCGATGCCCACAGAACGGTGAGATTGTAGAGCAGGTCCGCGCTCTCGCGGACAACGGCGTCCGGCTTGCCGCTGACGGCGTCGATCACGACCTCGACCGCTTCCTCGGCGAGCTTCTTGGCCATCTTGGCCGGCCCACGCTGGAACAGCCGTGCGGTGCGCGAAATGGCCGGATCAAGATCCTTGGCCGCGATCACCGCCTGGTAAAGCCGCTCGATCGAATCACTCATCCTACGAGCCTAATCGAAACGTGTCGCCAGCGCGTTAACGGGCGAGCCGACAACGAAAAATCCACCGGCCTTGCAGCCGGTGGATTGATGCTTTGTGACAGTACTGAGAACCGCCGATGCGGCGTCAGTACGGCGTATAGGGCAGCTGCGAGCGGCGCCCGTAATAGTGGTGGTAACCATAGTACGGTCCGCCACCGTAGTAGACTGGACCACCATAATAGGCGGGACCACCATCGTAATAGGCCGGGCCGCCATAGTAGCCGTAGGAGTCGTAATAGTCGCGGCGGCTCTGGGCTGCGGCGATCGCCAGACCCGTGCCGACGATGCCGGCGAACGCAGCCGCGGCCGCCGCGCCACCGCCGCCATAGTAACGACGGCGGGCGCTGATATCGGTCGCGCCGCTTATGCCGTGCGATGTGGTCACTGCGGCCGCCTTGCCCGCCGGAGCAGAGCCTGCGAACGCCATCGTCGGCTCAACGGCCGTCAACGCCACCGCGGCAACCGTTGCCAATGTGGCTGCGCGGCCAATGGACGAAAAAACACCCTTTCGCGCAAACATTGCAGTCATCCTTTGTGGAAGCCAGCCCGACGGGCCCTGGTGAGCTAACCACTGCCTCTAGATTAGGTTCCCCAAACCGAATGCAAGCTGAACAACCTTGGGTTAAATCATGGCAGTCATCGGCCGTTCACCTTGCCTGGGGCAGGATGCCGGCAGATAACGCTTGAAATTGATGCTTGAATTGCACCCTGCCCTGGCGCATTCGATGTCATGAAGCAGGCGCAGCCGGCGCGGCACTTTGTCTCGCCTCCCGGATGGCAGGATGCAGGTAAGTCGGACCACTGTTCTCCGCTGGATACTGGCTGGCATGATCGGCCTTTCGGGGGGCGTGTGGCCGGACCTGACGCCGCTGCACGCCGGCGAGCCGCAGCCGCTCACCATCCAGTTCACGCTCGACCGGCCGCTTGATGCTGCCGCGGCCCCATTCGTGATGGCGTCGGCCGGCGGCCTGTTCAGCGCCGAGGGCCTTGCGGTCGGCACCAACGTCGCCACCAGTTCGGCGGACGCCATCGCGCGCGTCGCCGACGGCTCGAGCGATTTCGCCCTCGTCGACATCAACGCGCTGATCCGCTTTCGCGACAAGCCTGGTGCTGCCGCCGTCAAGGCGGTGTTCGTGCTGTTCAACCAGGCGCCTTATGCGATCATTGCCCGCAAGAGCCGGGGCATCAAGGCGCTGACCGACATCCAGGGCAAGAACCTTGGCGTCGCCGAGGGCGACCTTTCGATCCGGCTGTGGCCCGCGGTCGCCAAGCAGAACGGCATCAAGCTCGCGAGCGTGAAGCAGAGCACGATCAGCGCGGCGGTGCGCGAGCCGATGCTTTCCGCAGGCCAAATCGATGCCGTGACCGGCTTCTCCTATCTCTCGGCGATCAATCTGCGCGATCGCGGCGTGCCCGCCGATGACCTTGCGGTGCTGCGCTTCGCCGACTATGGCTGCGTAGCCTATGGCTTTGCGGTGATCGTCAGCCCGCGCCTTGCCGCGGCGAAGCCGGACGCGGTGAAAGGTTTCGTGCGCGCGGTGATCGGCGGCACCAACCTCGCGGTCAAGGACCCGGCCCGCGCGGCGAGCGAGGTGGTGAGCCGGATGGATGGCGGCTCGCGCGACCTGGAGCTGGAGCGGCTGGGCGCCATCATCCGCGACAACATCGTGACCGGCGAGGTGAAGCGCAACGGCCTCGGCGGCATCGAGGCGGAGCGCTTCGAGCGATCGCTCGACCAGCTCGCGGAGGACTTCAAATTCCAGAAGCGGCCGCACGCTGCCGACATCTTCGACGACCAATTCCTGCCGCCGATCGATGGCCGGCTGGTGAATTGAAGCGCCGACCGGATTGCCCGTGGCCCATCCTTCGAGACGCCTGCTTCGCAGGCTCCTCAGGATGACGTTCGGAGTGTGTGGACCAAGAACGGAAAGTGGGTAGTTCTCTGCGATAATCCCGGCTTACAATGGGCCCCGCGCCACCGTTCGAGAGCCCCGCCGGCATGTCCATGCTTCGCCTCTATACCCGCGTCCTCGAACTGCTCGGCAAGGAGGCGCGGCTCGGCTGGATTCTGGCCGCCGCCAACATGCTGCTCGCCGGCGCGCAATTCGCCGAGCCGGTGCTGTTCGGCAAGATCGTCGACGTGCTGTCAGGCCGGCCGGTCACCGGGCTGTTCGCGACCTCCTCGGCATGGCCGCTGCTCGCGGCGTGGGCGGCGTTCGGCCTGTTCACGATCGGCTGCAGCGCGATCGTGGCGTTGCAGGCCGACCGGCTGGCGCACCGCCAGCGCCAGGCGGTGCTGACCGATTATTTCGAGCATATCTTGCAATTGCCGCTGACCTTCCACTCCGGCACCCATTCCGGGCGGCTGATGAAGGTGATGCTGAACGGCACCGATGCGCTGTGGCGGCTCTGGCTCGGCTTCTTCCGCGAACACTTCGCCGCGATCATGTCGCTGATCGTGCTGCTGCCGCTCGCGCTCTACATCAACTGGCGGCTGGCGATCCTGCTGTTCGCGCTCTGTGTCGTGTTCACCGTGCTGACCACGCTGGTGGTGCGCAAGACCTACGGCATGCAGAGCGAGGTCGAGGCCTATTACAGCGACCTCTCGGCGCGCGCCTCCGACGCGCTCGGCAATGTCGCACTGGTGCAGAGCTTCGTGCGGATCGATTCCGAGGTGCAGGGCCTGCGCTACGTCGCCGACAAGCTGCTCGCGGTGCAGATGCCGGTGCTGTCATGGTGGGCGCTGGTCACCGTGATCACGCGCGCCTCGACCACGATCACGGTGCTCGCGATCTTCACGGTCGGTATCGCGCTTCACAATGAGGGCCTCACCACGGTCGGCGAGATCGTGATGTTCGTCTCGTTCGCCACCATGCTGATCCAGAAGCTCGAGCAGGTGGTGAGCTTCATCAACAATGTGTTCATGGAAGCGCCGCGCCTTCAGGAGTTCTTCGACGTGCTCGATGCGGTGCCGGCGGTGCGCGACCGGCCCGGCGCGGTCGATCCCGGCCGGCTGTCCGGGCTGGTCGAATTCAACGACGTCTCGTTCTCCTATGACGGCAAGCGGCCGGCGATCGAGGACCTCACCTTCACCGCATTGCCCGGCCAGACCATCGCGCTGGTCGGCGCGACCGGCGCCGGCAAATCCACCGCGATCGCGCTGCTGCATCGCGCGTTCGATCCGCAATCCGGCATCATCGAGATCGACGGTATGGACATACGCGCGCTGAAGCTGACGGCGCTGCGGCGGAACATCGGCGTGGTGTTCCAGGAGGCGCTGCTGTTCAACCGCTCGCTCGCCGACAATCTGCGCGTCGGCAAGCCCGATGCGACCGATGAGGAGCTGCGTACCGCCGCGGCGCGCGCGCAGGCACTGGATTTCATCGAGCGCAGCGAAAAGAAGTTCGACACCCATGCCGGCGAGCGCGGCCGCATGCTGTCCGGCGGCGAACGGCAGCGGCTGTCGATTGCGCGTGCGCTGCTCAAGGATCCGCCGATCCTGATCCTCGACGAGGCAACCAGCGCGCTCGACGCCGTCACCGAGGCCAAGGTCAATGCTGCTCTCGACGAAGTGATGAAGGGCCGCACCACCTTCGTGATCGCGCATCGTCTCTCGACCATCCGCTACGCCACCCGCATCCTGTTGTTCGACCAGGGACGGGTGATCGAAAGCGGAACTTTCGATGAACTGGTGGCGAAAGGCGGGCGTTTTGCCGAGCTCGCGCGGGCCCAGTTCATGGTCCAGGACCAGGCGCGCGCCGGCATCGAGGCACCATAATTCTCCCCTTTCCAATTGAGGCGGCTGCCGAAATTCAGCCGATTTCGTCCACGATATAATTGGCCGGCCTCTGTTCTCAGCTGGCAAGCCGGTATAGGTTTGCATCGCCGCAATGCGGCGCCGGACACGCTTGAAACCCGTACGTCACATCGCAAGACCTCCTTCTTGAAGGCGGGTCTCAAAGGACCGGAACCGTCGTGTATTTTCCTCGCCCGCTGCGCCCGTCGTTGAAATGGATTTTGGCCGTCGCGATGCTCGCCATCGCAACGCCACAGATCGCGCAGGCCGAGGCGCTGCTGGTCGTCGAGGCCGATACCGGGAAGGTGCTGCAGGCCGACAATGCCACGATGCCGTGGTATCCGGCCTCGCTCAGCAAGCTGATGACCGCCTATGTGACGCTGAAGGCGGTCAAGGATGGCCGCGTCTCGCTCGACACGCTGCTCACGGTGTCGCCGACCGCGTCATCGCAGTCGCCCTCGAAGATGGGCCTTCGGCCCGGCACCCAGGTCACCGTCGACAACGCGCTGAAGATGATGCTGGTGAAGTCGGCCAACGACATGGCCGTGGTGCTGGCCGAGGGCATCGGCGGCTCGATCGACGGCTTTGCCGGCGAAATGAACCAGACTGCGCAGAAGCTCGGCATGACGCAAACGAGCTACGTCAACCCGAACGGCCTGCCCGCCGACGGCCAGATCACCTCGGCGCGCGACATGGCGATCCTCGCCCGCGCCATCATCCGCGACCTGCCGGAATACGAGTATTTCGTCCATATCCCGTCGATCCGGTTCGGCCGCCGCATCACCCAGAACTTCAACAAGCTGATCGGCCGCTATCCCGGCGCCGACGGCTTCAAGACCGGCTTCATCTGCGCCTCCGGCTACAATCTCGTTGCGTCGGCGACGCGCGACGGCAAGCGGCTGATCGCCGTGGTGCTCGGCGCCTCCTCTGGCCGCATGCGCGCGATCCGCGCCGCGCAGCTTTTGGATCGCGGCTTTGCCAATAACGGGCTGGCGTGGCTGCGGCCCTCGCTCGGCACCGTCGACAATCTGGTGCCGATCGATACCACCCCGCCGAACCTGCGCGAGGAGATGTGCGGCGCCAAGCACAAGCGGCCCGCCAGCGACGAGGACGGAGAAGACACCGTCGCCAGCGCCGGCACGAGCACCAACGGCGACAGCGGCGTGAGCTTCTTCGCCTCGGGCCTGCAGGCCGCGATGCCGACAAAACCCGCCGACCTGCTGGCGCAGCCGGCGGCCGCGTCCGAACCGGTCGTGGTTTATACGGGGCCGACCAAGACCGGCGCTGCGTTGATCGCCGCGGTCGAGGCCGACACCGAGAAGCTGCAGCCGGCCAAGCGCGCCAAAGGCAAGCACACCCGTGTCGCCGGCAAGAAATCCGATGCGCCCGATGACGCCAAGGGTGACAGCAAGAGCGCCTCCAAGTCGGACAGCAAGCCGGCGGCCAAGCCCGTACGTCACGCCAACGCCAAGCCGGATGCCGCAGCTGCGAAGCCCGCCGCGGACAAGCCCACCGCTGCAAGGCCTGCCGGCAAGCCGTCGGCGGCGGCAAAGCCTGCTGCGAAGCCCAAGACCGAGAAGCCCAAGGCTGAGAAGCCGAAGGCCGACGCCAAGCCGGCAGGCTAGCAGAGCGCCACCCCCTCCGATCTCCCAATGCGTCGATAGCGCGCAGCGGCTTGCCATTGGCCGCGGCATCGCTCAATACTGCCTGAAATAAGGCGGCCAAGACGCGGTCAAGGGTCGGAAAACCCGGAAGCAATCCGGGACATCAGCCAAATTTATATCAGAGGGAATAGCCATTATGGAGCGCATCTGGCTCAAGCATTATCCGGCTGGCGTGCCCGCCGATATCGACGTCACGCAATATTCGTCGCTGGTCGAATTGCTGGAAGAGAGCTTCAAGAAGTTCGCCGATCGCAAGGCGTTCATCTGCATGGACAAGGCGATCACCTATCGCGAGCTCGACGAGATGTCGACGGCCCTCGGGGCCTACCTGCAGAGCAAGGGCCTGCAGAAGGGCGCACGGGTCGCGCTGATGATGCCGAACGTGCTGCAATATCCGGTCGCGACCGCCGCCGTGCTGCGCGCCGGCTATGCCGTGGTCAACGTCAATCCGCTCTACACCCCGCGCGAGCTCGAGCATCAGCTCAAGGATTCCGGCGCGGAAGCAATCATCGTGCTGGAGAACTTTGCCACCACCGTGCAGAAGGTGCTGGCGAACACCGCGGTGAAGAACGTGATCGTCGGCAGCATGGGCGACCTGCTCGGCTTCAAGGGCGTCATCGTCAACCTGGTGGTGCGCCGGGTGAAGAAGATGGTGCCGGCCTGGTCGATCCCTGGTGCGGTCAGCTTCAATGAGGCGCTGTCGGCCGGCCGCGGCATGAAGCTCAACAAGCCGGTGTTGACGCGCCAGGACGTCGCCTTCCTGCAATATACCGGCGGCACCACCGGCGTTTCCAAGGGCGCCACGCTGATCCACCAGAACGTGCTCGCCAACGTGCTGCAGAATGACGCCTGGCTGCAGCCGGCGCTGAAGAAGCCACCGCATGTCGAGCAGCTCCTCATCGTCTGCGCGCTGCCGCTCTATCATATCTTCGCGCTGACCGCGTGCTACCTGCTCGCGGTGCGCGCCGGCGGCGTCAATCTGTTGATCCCGAACCCGCGCGACATGGCGGGCTTCATCAAGGAGCTGTCGAAGTACCAGGTCAACAGCTTCCCGGCGGTCAACACGCTCTACAACGGCCTGTTGAATACGCCCGGCTTCGACAAGCTCGACTTCTCCAAGCTGAAGACCTCGTTCGGCGGCGGCATGGCGACGCAGAAGCCGGTCGCCGAGAAATGGCTGAAGGTCACCGGCTGCGCGCTGTCGGAGGGTTACGGCCTGTCGGAGACGTCGCCAACGCTGACCTGCAATCCTGCCGACGCCGACGAGTTCTCCGGCTCGATCGGCATCCCCGTGCCCTCGACCCATCTGTCGATCCGCGACGACGACGGCAACGAGCTGCCGCTCGGCGAGGCCGGCGAGATCTGCGCCAAGGGTCCGCAGGTGATGGCGGGCTACTGGAACAGGCCGGACGAGACCGCGCGGGTAATGACCGCGGACGGCTATTTCCGCACCGGCGACATCGGCGTGATGGACGAGCGCGGCTTCACCAAGATCGTCGACCGCAAGAAGGACATGATCCTGGTCTCGGGCTTCAACGTCTATCCGAACGAGATCGAGGAAGTGCTGGCGAGCCATCCGGGCGTGCTGGAATGCGCCGTGATCGGCGTGCCCGATGCGAAGTCCGGCGAGGCGGTGAAGGCCTTCGTGGTCAAGAAGGACCCGAACATCACGGCGGAGGACATCATCAAGTTCAGCGCCACCCAGCTCACCGCCTACAAGGTGCCGAAGCAGATCGAGTTCAGGACCGACCTGCCGAAGACCAATGTCGGCAAGATCCTGCGTCGCGAGCTGCGCGACGAAAAGAAGGCCGCGGCGTAGAGCGTGAGTGAGGCTGATGTTGGATACGACTGACGCGCGCTTCGCGACGCCTGCCGACGTCGTCGCGTTCTGGCGAGAGGCCGGCCGCGACCGCTGGTACAGGCACGACGACGCCTTCGATGCCGAAATCCGCAGCCGCTTCCTTGCCACCTGGCAGAAGGCGGCTGCCGGCGAATTGTCGTCATGGGAGGCAAGCGACGAGGGCGCACTGGCGCTGACCATCGTGCTCGACCAGTTTCCGCGAAACCTGTTTCGAGGCGACGCCAAGACCTTTTCAAGTGATGCGCTGGCGCGTGAAGTGGCAAGGCGCGCCATCGACCGCGGCGTCGATGTGCGGACCGACCCGGTGCTGCGCGAATTCCTCTATCTGCCTTTCGAGCATTCGGAGGACCTCGACGACCAGCAGCGCTGCGTGGCGCTGTTCCGGCAATATGACTGCCATCCCGACAACCTGAAATATGCCGAGGATCACGCCGACATCATCCGCCGGTTCGGCCGCTTCCCGCACCGTAACCGGGTGCTGGGCCGGAAAACGACTGCGGACGAGCAGGCCTTTCTCGACGCCGGCGGGTTTTCCGGCTGATGACGGAACGGTGACTGCGCTTCGGCATTGCCGTTCCCGCAGCAGGTCGTATTGTGCCGCCCAACCACCGGGTTTAAGACAGTTCCGCTTCACCGAGGGAGAACAACGATGACGATCAATGTTGGCGACAAGCTGCCGGAAGCCAAGTTTCGCGTGATGACCGCCGAGGGGCCGCAGGTCAAAACCACCGACGACATTTTCAAGGGCAAGAAGGTCGCCCTGTTCGCGGTGCCCGGCGCCTACACCGGCACCTGCCACAAGATGCATCTGCCGAGCATCTTCCTCAACGCCTATGCCCTGAAGAACAAGGGCGTCGACACCATCGCGATCGTCTCGGTCAATGACGCCTTCGTGATGAACGCCTGGAAGCGCGACACCGACCAGCGCGACGAGGCCGTCTTCCTGGCCGACGGCAATGCCGACTTCACCAAGGCGATCGGCATGGAGCTCGATGCCTCCGGCAACGGCCTCGGCATCCGCTCCCACCGCTACTCGATGCTGGTCGAGGACGGCGTGGTGAAGAAGCTCAACAAGGAGCCCGCCCCGGGCAAGGTCGAGGTCTCCGGCGGCGACACCCTGCTCGGGCAGCTCTGAGCTGACGCTTTCGCCGCAAACTGGCTGTCATCGCCCGGCTCGACCGGGCGATCCAGTACGCCGCGGCCTCTCGTTTCAATTGCCGATGTCTCTGGAATCCCGGATCGCCCGCCTTCGCGGGCGATGACAGTTTTGGGAATGGCGACAGCCGGGATCGCTGACGCGCAGCCGGCAAGCGCCGCCCTACTCCTTCAACCTTGCCATCGCCACGCCTTCCCGCGCCAGCTCGTCGGCGCGTTCGTTCTCGGCGTGGCCGGCATGGCCCTTGATCCAGTGCCAGCGCACCTCATGCGGCTTCAGCGCGGCGTCGAGGCGCTGCCACAGCTCGACATTCTTCACCGGCTTCTTGTCGGCCGTGCGCCAGCCATTGCGCTTCCAGCCATGGATCCATCCGGTGATGCCCTGGCGGACGTACTGGCTGTCGGTGGTGAGGTCGACCACGCAGGGCTTCTTCAGGGCTTCCAGCGCCGAGATCGCCGCCATCAGCTCCATGCGGTTGTTGGTGGTGTGCGCCTCGCCGCCCTTCAATTCCTTCTCGACGTCGCCGAATCTGAGGATCGCGCCCCAACCGCCCGGTCCGGGGTTTCCGGAGCAGGCACCATCGGTAAAGACAATCACATGCGGCTTGTCGCTCACGCCGCGCATCCTGCCGGCGTGATGCCGTAGTCGTTGATAGCAGCGACGTTCTGGTGGAAGCGCAGCTTGCGGACGTATTCCAGCGGGTCCTTCGGCTGCACCAGCGCACCCGCGGGCACGTTAAGGAAATCCACCAGACGCGTCAGCAGGAAACGGAGCGCGGCGCCGCGCGCGAGCAGCGGCAGCGCGGCCTCTTCCGCCGCCGACAATTGCCGCTCGCGGCCATAGGCATTGAGCAGCGCGCGGGCCTTGGTGACGTTGAAGGAATGATCCGGCTCGAAGCACCAGGCGTTGAGGCAGATCGCGACGTCGTAGGCCAGGATGTCGTTGCAGGCGAACGGAAAGTCGATCAGGCCCGAGACCTTGTCGCCGAGGAAGAAGACGTTGTCGGGAAACAGGTCGGCATGGATCACGCCGACCGGAAGGTCCGCCGGCCACGCGGCCTCGAGATGATCGAGCTCGCGCGCGATGAAGTCGTGCAGACCCGGCTGCACGCTGTCGGCCCGCGCGGCGGCGAGATCGAACAGCGGCCGCCAGCCGGAGACCGACAGCGGATTGTTGCGGACCAGCGGAAAGTCGCGGCCCGCCAGATGCATTTTGGCCAGCGCGGCGCCGACGCCGGAGCAATGCGCCACGTTCGGCCGCCGCGGCCACATGCCTTCGAGGAAGTTGATGATCGCCGCCGGCCGGCCGGCGAGCCGGCTATAGACCTCGCCCTTGCGGTTGCGCGCCGGCTGCGGGCACGACACCCCGCGCTCGGCGAGATGCGCCATCAGCGACAGGAAATACGGCAGGTCGCCCTCCGCCACGCGCTTCTCATAGAGCGTGAGGATGTAGGCGCCCTGGCTGGTGTGCAGCAGAAAGTTCGAATTCTCGACGCCCTCGGCGATGCCCTTGTATGAGAGCAATTCGCCGATGTCGTAGCTCTTGAGGAATTCCGCGAGGTCTTCGGCGGCAACGTCGGTGTAAACCGCCATATGGTCTATTCCGCGGCGGCAGCGTCGGGCCGCAGCGAACGCGGCAGCGGGAAGAACTCGTTCTCTTCCGCGGCCGAGACCGTCTCCACGTGCAGTTCGTAACGCTCAGCGAAGGCGCCCATGATCTCCTCGACGATCACCTCCGGCGCCGATGCGCCCGCGGTGATGCCGAGGCTCGTGATGCCTTCGAAGCGGCTCCAGTCGAGATCGCTGGCGCGCTGGGCGAGCACAGCGATCGGGCAGCCCTCGCGCTCGGCGACCTCGCGCAGGCGCTGCGAGTTCGACGAGTTCGGCGCGCCGACCACGATCAGGGCATCGACCACCGGCGCCACCTTCTTGACCGCCAGCTGGCGGTTGGTGGTGGCGTAGCAGATGTCTTCCTTGTGCGGACCGTTGACGTTCGGGAAGCGCTGCTTGAGCAGCGCCACGATCTCCGCGGTGTCGTCGATCGACAGCGTGGTCTGGGTCACGAAAGCGAGATTGTTGGGGTCCTTCGGGACGAAGGTCTTTGCGTCCTCGGCGGTCTCGATCAGGGTCACGGCGCCGACCGGGAGCTGGCCCAAGGTGCCGACCACCTCGGGGTGATGGGAATGCCCGATCAGCAGGATCTCGCGGCCGCGCTTGAAATGGATCGCCGCCTCGCGGTGGACCTTGGTCACCAGCGGGCAGGTCGCATCCAGCGAGAAGAAATTGCGGGATTTGGCCTCGGCCGGAACCGACTTGGGAACACCGTGGGCCGAAAATACCACCGGCGCATTGGTATCGTCGGGGATTTCGGCCAGTTCCTCGACGAAAATGGCGCCTTTGGTCTTCAGGCTGTCGACCACGTACTTGTTATGGACGATTTCGTGCCGGACATAGACCGGGGCACCATAAATGGTGAGCGCGCGTTCGACCGTATCGATGGCGCGGACCACCCCGGCACAAAAGCCGCGGGGGGAACAAAGCACGATTCTAAGATCGGGTTTTTTCGCTGACATCAGGCTGTCTCGGGGCAATCTCGGGACCGAATCACCCCTCGCCGGCGGGCGGGGAACGGCCAGTTAGGATAAGGACTTGGGACTGCTTTCGGGCGCTGTCAAGGCGATTTTGCTGGCCCATTGCGCCATTCCCCCCGGAGGGCTTATATAGGCCCTATAATTCCCGTCATCGCCGATGACTACCAGCTTCGCCTCTACAGAGGTGGGCGAAGCACAAAGGAGATTTGCCATGAGCAACGCACCGCTGATGCCAAAGGCGACTGCCGTGTGGTTGGTCGATAATACCGCCCTGACGTTCGATCAGGTGGCCGATTTCACCAAAATGCACCCCCTGGAGGTACGCGCCATCGCCGACGGCGACGCCGCCCAGGGCATCAAGGGCATGGACCCGATTTCCAACGGCCAGCTGACCCGCGAGGAGATCGAGCGCGGCGAGCGGGACCAGAATTACCGCCTCAGGCTCCAGGAGAGCAAGGTGGTGCTGCCGACCGCCGCCAAGAAGAAGGGCCCGCGCTACACCCCGGTGTCGCGCCGCCATGAGCGGCCGAGCGCGATCCTCTGGCTGGTGCGCAACCACCCCGAGCTGAAGGACGCCCAGATCATGCGGCTGGTCGGCACCACCAAGACCACGATCGCCAGCGTGCGCGACCGCACACACTGGAATGCCTCGACCCTGACCCCGATGGACCCGGTGACGCTCGGCCTGTGCTCGCAGATCGAGCTCGATTTCGAGGTGCAGCGCGCCGCCAAGGAAAAGCCGACCACGACCGTCTACGGCGGCGCCACGCTGCTGCCGGCCTCCGAGACCACGCGCAAGGACGAGCTGGACGATCAGCCGATCGAGCGGCACGACGATCTCAATGTCGATGCCGTGTTCGCCAAGCTGAAGACGATCGGCGGCAAGAAGGCCGACGACGAGGAGTAGCCGCCGGCTGCGTTTCTCGAGGACCGGAATACAAAGCGCGGCGGGCAACCCGCCGCGTTTTTGTTTGGGGCACGCGTAGCCTTGATCCTGCAAGCGGCGCGCCGGTGGCCCGCTTTCGCTTACCCGAACGAGAAGCGCCGGTGGGCGAAATCGAGCAGCGGACGTTCGAAATAGCGATAACTCAGGGCGCACAGCCCGAACGTCAGCGCGAGCGCGCCGAAGGTCAGCGAGAGGCCGGCAAGGCTCTCGACTGTCCTCGGCTGATGCAGCACGGCGAACAGCAGGTACAAGATGACGTGGTGGGTGAGATACGCCGCGTAGGACGTCCTGGCGAAGAACGTCGCGACCGCGCTGCGCAGCAGTGCGAGTTTTGGCGCGCCGCGATTTTCCAGAACGACGAACAGCAGAGAACCGAAGAGGATCTCGACCTGCGTGTGCGAGAACGCCACCGACCAGCGCTTCCACCCGAACAGCCACAGCAGGGGAAGCGACATGCTCGACCATTTGAGGATGGCGGCGACGCGTCTGGTGACCTCGGCATCCGGCTTGCGATAGAGGCGCCACCAGGCGATCAGCGCGCCGATCGCAAGCGAATCGATCCTGAATTGCGGCAGCACGTACCAGCCGTAAGCGTCCGGCAGCGCGCTATCGATCAGGCGCCCGATCGGGCAGACCAGGATCGGCACGAGCAGGATCGCGAACAGCCGCTCGGACGGGATGTTCCGGACCAGCAACGGAAACAGCAGATAAAACTGCTCCTCGATCGCAAGCGACCAGGTTACGGCCAGCCAGTAAGCGCCGTCGGTCTGCGCCTTGGCCATGCCAAAATTCTGCAAGCCGAACAGGTACAGCCAGCCGGGCACACCCCTGGTGTCGAACAGATCAGGGCTTAACGAAAAATACCAGCCGATCGCCGCGCAACCGCACATCAGGTAGTAGAGCGGCCAGATGCGAAACGCGCGCCTGCCGTAGAAGGCCGAGTAATATCGTTCGGCCGCACGGTGGCGCAGCAGAATATCGGTGATGAGATAACCGGACAGAATGAAGAACAGGTCGACGCCGAAGCGGCCGACATGCAGCAGTTTCCATGGCCAGCCCTGCGGACCGTCCGGCGCGCCGAAATAGTGCCAGATGACGACGATCAGCAGCGCGATCGCGCGCAGTCCGTCGAGCTCTCCGATCCTGTCACGCTGCAACGCGGGCTCGCCTTCCACAAGCACAGGACCTGGTCTCATCCAAAACAGCTGCTCATGATCGCATGCGGCGCGCCGATGTCTTGCCGGAATTCGGCCCGGCGGCCGTCCACGCATACCTCACCGGGCGGCCGGTAACCATGGCGCCTAGAGCGTTTTCGAGCGAAGTGGATACCGGTTCGCGTGAAGAAAACGCGTCAAAGCAAGAATCTAGGGCCCCGTTCCGATTCATCGGACCGGGGGGCCCTAGTGGCGGTCCGGATTGTTCATCATGTATTCGCCGAGATCGCGCTGCCGCCGATCGGTGCGGGCTTCGGCGTTCTGGCGCTGGACGTCGCGATCCTTGCGGCAGGCGACATATTCGGGCGAGCCGACCGCGACCTTGCCGTTGCCCTGGCAGTACTGATCGTCGTCGCCCATGCTCTCCGCGATCGGCGATCGGCCGCGCTCGAGGCAGCCTGCCAGCAGCGGCAGTGCGAGCAGCAAAGCGAGAGGCGCGCGTGCGGAAATGGATCGCATCCGGTGGTCCGTATCTCGTGGCACATGACAGGGAAGGCCGGGATGACCCGGCAATCCATCAAAATCAAGGCCATTTTGCTTCCGATGGGTTTCGATCAGACAAGGCCCGATTGCGCGATGATGCGCGCATTGATGGGATCTCGCCCGGGGCCACCCCTCTCCCTAGCCCTCTCCCGCAAGGGGAGAGGGAACCCTTCTGTTGGTGGCTGCCTCACGTCAGGTGAGCACAATGGTCAGGCTCCCTCCCCCCTTGTGGGGAGGGTTGGGAAGAGGGGGCCACAGGGCGCGCTCTCTCAAGTGCATGCAAAGCTCTGACGACGGTCTTACGCCTTGCCCTTCAGCGCCTCGCCGATTTCGTCGAGCACCTTGGGGTCCTCGATCGTCGCCGGCATGGTCCAGGGCTCGTCGTCGGCGATCTTCTTGATGGTGCCACGCAGGATCTTGCCGGAGCGGGTCTTCGGCAGCCGCGCCACGGTGATCGCCAGCTTGAACGCGGCGACCGGCCCGAGCTTCTCGCGCACCAGCGCCACCACTTCCTTCTCGACCTGATCCGGCGCCTTGGTCACGCCGGCCTTCAGCACCAGGAAGCCGCACGGCACCTCGCCCTTGATCGCATCCTTGACGCCGAGCACCGCGCATTCGGCGACATCGGGATGCGAGGCGAGGATCTCCTCCATGCCGCCAGTGGAGAGCCGGTGGCCGGCGACATTGATGATGTCGTCGGTGCGGCCCATCACCCAGACATAGCCGTCCGCATCCTTGTAGCCCGCGTCCGAGGTCTTGTAGTAGCCGGGGAATTCCGAGAGGTAGGCTTCCCTGAAGCGATCGTCCTGCTGCCACAGCGTCGGCAGGCAAGCCGGCGGCATCGGCAGCTTGATCACGATCGAGCCCATAGTGCCCGCGGGCACCGGCTTCGCCGCCTCGTCGACGACGTCGACCTGATAGCCCGGCATCGGCACCGTCGGCGAGCCGTGCTTGACCGGCAACTGGCCGAGCCCCACCGGATTGCCGGCAATGCACCAGCCGGTCTCGGTCTGCCACCAGTGATCGATGACCGGCACCTTCAGCTGCTGCTCCGCCCACTCCACCGTCGGCGGATCGGCGCGCTCGCCGGCGAGAAACAGCGTGCGGAAGCGCGAGAGGTCGTAACTCCTCAGCAGCTTGCCCTCGGGGTCTTCCTTCTTGATCGCACGGAATGCGGTCGGCGCGGTGAAGAAGGCGACCGCCTTGTGCTCGCTGATCACGCGCCAGAACGCGCCGGCATCCGGCGTGCCGACCGGCTTGCCCTCATACATGATCGTGGTCGCGCCGTGGATCAGCGGGCCATAGACGATGTAGGAGTGGCCGACCACCCAGCCGATGTCGGAGCCGCACCACCAGATCTCGCCGGGTTTCACGCCGTAGAGATTGTGCATCGACCATTTCAGCGCAACGAGATGCCCGCCGTTGTCGCGCACCACGCCCTTCGGAATTCCGGTCGTGCCCGAGGTGTAGAGGATGTAGAGCGGATCGGTCGCGGCGACCGGCACGCAGGGCGCGGCCTTGCCGGCGTCGAACGCGGCGCGGCGCAATGTCGCCCAGTCATGGTCGCGGCCCGCGGTGAGCTCGCAAGCCTGCTGCGGGCGCTGCAGGATGATGCAGGTCTCGGGCTTGGCGCCGGCGAGGCGGATCGCTTCGTCGAGCAGCGGCTTGTACTGCACAATGCGCCCGGGCTCGATGCCACAGCTCGCCGAGAAGATCAGCTTCGGCTTGGCGTCGTCGATGCGGGTCGCGAGCTCCTTGGCCGCGAAGCCGCCGAACACCACGCTGTGCACCGCGCCGATCCGCGCGCAGGCGAGCATCGCGACGACGGCCTCCGGCACCATCGGCATATAGAGGATGACGCGATCGCCCTTGGTCACGCCGAAATCCTGCATGACGGCGGCCAGCGTCTGCACCTCCGCCAGGAGCTCGGAGTAGGTGTATTTGGTGATGGTGTTGGTGAGCGGGGAATCGTGGATCAGCGCGACCTGGCCGGCGCGGCCGCCGGCGACATGGCGATCCAGCGCGTTGTAGCAGGTGTTGACCACGGCGCCGGCGAACCAGCGTCCATAGGCGCCCATGGCCGGATCAAAGACTTTCTTGGCCGGCCCGATCCAGTCGATCTCGCGCGCCGCCTCCGTCCAAAAGCCCTCGGGGTCGCGAAGCGAGCGGGCATACACCTCATGATACCGGCTCTTCTGCTGGACGTTCATTGCGCTTCTCCCTCGCCTCCATCATCGTGGTCAAACATGACGACTTCGGATGGTTGGCTCTCTTTGGCGGCCATTGTCATGGACGCGACCGATAATTCAAGCCAGAAACTTACCGACGTTGGCACTAGTAGCCGTCGACGCCGTTGATCTGCCGCAACCGCTCGCGCATCGCCTTTTGCAGGTCATAGTCCGGCTTGCCGAATTCCGCGTTGCGGCGGGCGATGAACTGATCCTGCGCGCGCTGCAGCTCGCGCGCCTGGCGCGGGTCCTGCGCCTCGCGCACCGTGCGGAAGGTCGATGCGACGATCTCGCGATCGAGATCGGCCAACGCGGGACTGGCGCAGATCGCCTTCTCCACCGGCCGGTGTGCCTTGCGGCAATCGAAGCTCGGCTTGCCGGCGACCGCCATCATGGCGCCGATCCGCTCCAGCTCCAGCGACAACGATTTGTAGTTGGCCTTGGCGGCGGCGTGATCGGGGTTGAGCTTGACGGCGGCGCCGAAATCCATGACCGCCTTCGGCCGGTCGCCCTTGCGGCGCCACAGCCCGCCGCGCGCATTGTAGGCGTCGGCAAGCGACGGATCGAGCCGGAGCACGGTGTCGTAATCTGCGATCGCGCGATCGATCATCTGCTTGCGGTCATAGGCGCTCGCGCGTGCCATCAGCGCCTTGATTCGATCCGGCTTGGCCGCCTTCTCATTGTCGATCAGCGCGCCGCAGGCATCGATGGTCTTGTCGTCATCTGCCGCCGCAGCCGCGGCGATGCAGGGCCCGGCATCGGCCTGCACATCCTTACCGGGCTCGCTGGCGGCCGCGCGCGCAACGCCTGACGTCAGCGCGCCCGACAGGCAAACGCACAGCAGCGCCAGAACCAGATCAACGGCAAGATTCGCAGAGTTGCGTCGCATCCCGATCGCCGACAAGGCATCCCTCTCCCGCGCCCGCACCACCGACCTCTGATGTCCGGCAGCGCGCCATTTGCCGCAAAACCACACGCTGGATTATACGTCAATTGCGACGATCGGCTGCACTTGGAGCCGTACTTGGTTGGGGGTTCGCGTGCTGACATTCGAATGGATCATCGGCCTGCTGCTTGCGGCGGTGGCGCTGTCGGCGCTGGCGCGGCGGATCAAGGTGCCCTACCCGACCTTTCTTGCGCTCGGCGGCGTGCTGCTGACCCTGCTGCCATGGGCCCCGACCTGGGCCCTGGAACCGAAACTGGCGCTGGCGCTGTTCGTCGCACCAGTGCTGCTCGATGCCGCCTACGACACCTCGCTGCGCGATCTCCGCAACAACTGGCTGCCGGTCTCGACGCTGGTGGTGGTCGCGGTCGGCGTCACGACGGCCGCGGTCGCGGTGGTCGCGCACTGGCTGCGCCCGGACATGCCCTGGCCGGTCGCAATCGCGCTCGGTGCCATCGTGGCGCCACCGGACGCGGCCGCAGCCACCGCGATCCTGCGCCAGGTCAAGCTGCCGTACCGGATCCAGAAAATCCTCGAAGGCGAAAGCCTGCTCAACGATGCCACTTCGCTGTTGATCTATCGTGTCGCGGTCGGCCTGGTCGCCGCCGAGCACATGAAGATCCGTGAGTTCGTGCCGTCGATCACGGTCGCGCTGATCGGCAGCCTCGCCGCCGGCTACCTGTTCGCGCGGGTCTGGATGATGATCACCCGCCGCATCACCGAGGCGCCGAGTGCGATCATCACGCAATTCGGCGGCACCTTCATGGTGTGGATCGTCGCCGAGCACCTCGGCCTGTCCGGCATCCTCACCATCATCGCCTATGCGATCACCATCGCCCGCACCGCGCCGGCCCGCACATCGGCGCGGCTGCGCGTGTCGTCCTATGCGGTGTGGGAAACCGTCGTCTTCGTGCTCAACGTGCTCGCCTTCATGCTGATCGGCCTGCAATTGCGCCCGATCTGGTCCGAGCTCGACGACGAGGTGCGGTGGAAATATTGCAGCTTTGCGGCCGCGATCCTCGCCGTCGTGATCCTCGCCCGCATCCTCTGGGTGATGCCTTACGGCGCGCTGCTGCGCCTGCTGAAGTCGCGCAACCTGCTGCCCGCCCATGTGGTGGAGGCAGTGCCGACTCTGAAGCGCGGCTTCATCGTGTCGTGGTGCGGGATGCGCGGCATCGTCACGTTGGCGGCCGCGTTTGCACTACCTGAATGGTTTCCGTACCGAGATCTGATCCTGCTGACGGCGTTTGCCGTGGTGTTGGGCTCGCTCGTGATCCAGGGACTGACCTTGCGGCCGCTGATCCTGGCGCTCAATTTCGATGATGACGATCCGGTCGGACGCGAGGCGGCTCATGCCCGCAGCGTGGTCTTTCGCGCCGCGCTCGAGGCGATCGAAACCGACCCGTCCGAGGAAGCCGAGATCCTGCGGCTCGAGTACCGCGCCGTGCTGCTGCGCGCCGAGGCCGATGGAGGATTGAGTTCGCGCGAGCTGCCGGCGGATCCGCTACGGCGCCGCGCCGTCGCGGCCGCACGTCAGGCGCTGCTCAATTTGCGCCGCACCGAGACGATCGGCGACGACGCCTTTCATCTGGTCGAGGAGGAGCTAGACCGCGCCGAGCTCAGCGTCGAGGCCTAGTTCCTTCAGCGACCACTCAAGCGCCCGACTTCGAGGTGATGCCGCCGTCGACCACCAGCTCGATGCCGGTGACATATTTCGATTCGTCCGACGCCAGGAACAGCGCGGCATTGGCGACGTCCCAGGCGTCGCCCATGTGCCCCATCGGCACCTGGGCGTCGCGGGCGCGCCACATCGCCTCGACATCGCCCTTGGCGTAACTCTGCGCCAGCCCCGCGGAATGTTCGACCATCGGCGTCTTCATCAATCCCGGCAGGATCGCGTTGACGCGCACATGCCTGGAGGCGAACTCGACCGCGGTCGAGCGCGTCATCTGGTTCATCGCCGCCTTGCTCGCATTGTAGCTGACATAGGAAATGCCGACATGGCGGATCGAGGCGATCGAGGAGATGTTGATGATCGAGCCGCCGCCCTGCTTGATCATCACCGGAATGACGTGCTTCATCGACAGATAGGCGCTCTTGAGGTTGACCGCGAAGACACGGTCCCAGTCGGCTTCCGCGACTTCCACCACGCTGCCGACCTCGGCGATGCCGACATTGTTGTCGAGCACGTCGATACGGCCATAGGCCTTGAGGCAGGCCGCGACCATCGCCTCGACCTCGCTGGCGCGCGAGACATCAGCGGTGAACGCGGTCGCCTTGCCGCCCTCGCCGGTGATGATCTTGACCGTCTCCTCGGCCGCGGCGCCGTTGCGATCAACGCAAAACACGCTGGCGCCCTCGCGCGCGAAGGTCACGGCGGTCGCCTTGCCGTTGCCCCAGCCCGGCCCGATCGAGCCCGCGCCGACCACCATCGCAACCTTGCCCTTGAGCCGATCCATCGCCTGTTCTCCCGTTTGTTGTTCTTGCAGCCTGACGTAGTCAGTAGCCCGGATGAAGCGAAGCGCAATCCGGGAGCACTGGCCCCGGATTACGCTGGCGCTCCATCCGGGCTATGGAGCTACGGATCTCGGCAAACACTCATCGTCGTGACATTAGCACCGATCGGATGCCCGAAAATCTCCGATAGCGTCTGGCAGCGTCCCGCCCCGCACAGATGCCATTCGCCCGCCGCGCCGGAATTGCCGAGCACGACCTCCGCCCTTGGCACCGGCGGCGGCGACCATTGAAACCAGCCGCCAGCGAGGCGCGCTTCCGGCGGCGGCTCCATGCCGGCGCCCGTGCCTTTGATACGCGCCTGCTGCAGCGTCAGGCCGGCCGGCGTGACCTGCCAGTCTTCCTGCCAGGCGGTCTTCTCGATCGAATGCGTCCAGGCGAGCGTGAAGGCTGCGACCTGCAGCGTCTTCACGACACCGGCGGATGCAAGGCAGAGGCTCAAGCCGCCGCCACCGCGTTGCGCGGACGCTGCCGCCATTGCCACAGCACGACCGCGGCGGCGAGCGTGAAGCCCGCCGTATCCGAGAACTGGAAATCGCCGAGCAGGCAGAGCGCGGCGCCGAAGGCGACCACGATCTCGATCAAGGTCAGCCGCGCGAACAGGAAGCCGATCGCGACGATGCCGAACAGGGCGATCGCCACCAGCGCCTTGAAGGTCGCCAGCGCCACCGCGCCGTAGAAGCCGAGCTGCGTCTGCATCGGATCGCCCGCTTGCAGCATCAACGCCGGCGAATAGACGAAGATGAAGGGAATGACGTAGCCGGCAAGCGCGATCCGCATCGCTTCCCAGCCGATCTTGTCCGGATTCTCCTTGGCGATCGGCGCCGCTGCCAGCGCCGCGAGCGCGACCGGCGGCGAGAGGTCGGCCATGATGCCGTAGTAGAACGCAAACATGTGGCTTGCGATCAGCGGCACGCCGAGCTTGGCGAGCGCAGGCGCCGCGAGCGCCGCGGTGATGATGTAGGTCGGGATCGTCGGGATGCCGGTGCCGAGCAGGATCGACAGCAGCATGGTCATGATCAGCGCGAGGAACAGGCTCTTGGCGCCGAGCCCGATGATCCAGCTGCCGAAGATGGTGCCGACGCCGGTCTGCGTCATCATCCCGATGATGGCGCCGACGATGGCGCAGGCCATGCCGACGGTCAGCGCCGACTTGGCGCTGTCAGCGAGCGAGTCACGGCAGGCTCGGAGCGTGGCGCGGCCGCCGCTTGTGATCGCCGCAATCACGATCAATCCTGCGACGACGCGGGCGACCGGGACGATCTCGAGCCCGTGGCGCGACACCGCGGCAACCACCAGCGCGAGGCCGATCCAGAAGATGTAGCGCACGACGGTGTTGGAGAAGCCGAGCGTGATGCTGGCGCCGAGGATCAGCCCGACCGTCAACGCGAGCCCCATGCTGCCGGCATAGAGCGGCGTAAAACCCTCGAACAGCATGTAGACCAGCGCTGCGAGCGGCAAGACGAGATACCAGCGCGCGACCAGCGCCTTCCAGGCGCTCGGGATCTCCGAGCGCTTCATGCCGACGAGGCCATGCTTGCCGGCTTCCAGATGCACCATCCAGAACGCCGAGGCGAAGTACAGAATCGCCGGGATCACGGCGGCCTTGACGATCTCCGAATAGGGAACGCCGAGCGTCTCGGCCATGATGAAGGCAACCGCGCCCATCACCGGTGGCATGATCTGGCCGCCCATCGAGGCGGTGGCCTCGACGCCGGCGGCGAACGCGCGGCGGTAGCCGAACTTGATCATCAAGGGAATCGTGAACTGGCCGACGGTGACGACGTTGGCGACGCCGGAGCCTGAGATCGTGCCCATCATGCCCGAGGCGAACACCGCGACCTTGGCCGGCCCGCCGCGGGTGCGGCCGAACAGGCCGAGCGCGACGTCGGTGAACAGCTGGATCATGCCGGCACGCTCCAGGAACGAGCCGAACAGGATGAACAGGAAGATGTAGGTCGCCGAGACATAGATCGGCACGCCGTAGAAGCCTTCAGTGCCGAACGAGAGATGGGTGACGATCTGGTCGAAGCCATAGCCGCGATGGTTGAACGGCGACGGCAGATATTGTCCGAAGAACCAGTAGAGCAGACAGGCGCCGCACATCAGCGGCAGCGCCGCTCCCATCAGCCGCCGCGTGCCCTCGAAGATCAGGATCGCAAGCAGCGTGCCGACCGCAAGGTCCAAATTGGTCGGATCGCCGTCGCGGGCGATCAGGTCGGCATAGAAGATCCACTGATAGAGCCCGCAGAGGAAACCGGCGGCGCCGACGATCCAGCTCACCGCGCGGCCGAAATCGGTCCTGGCGGTGAAATTGCCGATCAGGCCGAAGGTCAGCAGAATCAGGAAGCCGACATGGACGCCGCGCACCACCTGGCTCGGCAAATAATTGAAGGCTGCGACATAGAGCTGGAACACCGCAAAGGCGAGACCGATGGCATAGGCCAGATGGCCCCAGGCGCCCGGACCGAAGCCTTCCGGAAAGCCGTGCTCGAAATTGTCGAATTCAACCTTGATGGGCTGCTCGCCCGCAACCTGCTGCTGCATATGATTAGTCCCCCGCCGTGCCCGCGATGCTTATAGCACCTTGGCCAAATCGTCATGCGCGGGCCTGACCCGCGCATCCATCGAAAAATCAACGTCTTTGGAAAGATGGATGGCCGGGTCGAGCCCGGCCATGACACCTCGAAATGTGGCTGGCCCTACTTGATCAGGCCCTTTTCCTTGTAATAGCGGATCGCGCCGGGGTGCAGCGGCACCGGGCTGCCGGTCGCGGCGGCCGCGAGCTTGATCTCCTTGCCCGCGGCGTGGGCATTGGCGAGTTCCGGCAGCGATTCGTAGACCAGCTTGGTCATCTGATAGGCCAGATCGTCCGACACCGCGCTCGAGGTGACGAGGTAGTTCACGACCGCCGCGGTCGGCACGTCCTTGTCCTGGCCGGTATAGGTGTTGGCCGGAATGATCACGGAGACGAAGGGCGGGCCGATCTTGTCGACGGTCTCCTTCGGCACGGCGACCACGGTGATCTCGCTGGAGGTCGAGAGGTCCTTCAGCGAAGCGACGCCGAGGCCGGCGGACTGCAGCGTGGCGTTGAGCTGGCGGTTCTTCATCAGGTCGACCGATTCGGCGAACGGCAGATACTCGACCTTGCCGAGATCCTTGTAGCTCATGCCGGCGGCCGCGAGGATCGCGCGCGAGTTGAGCTCGGTGCCGGACTTCGGCGCGCCGACCGACAGGCTCTTGCCCTTGAGATCGGCGAGCGTCTTGATGCCGCTTTCGGCGGTGGCGACGATCTGGATGTAGTTCGGATAAATCGCGCCGATGGTGCGCAGCTTGTCGAGCTTGGTCTTGAAGCCGGCCTCGGCGTCGCCTTCCCAGGCGGCCTTCAGCGAATCGCCGAGCGTGAAGGCGATCTCGCCCCGGCCCTGCTGCAGCAGCACCAGGTTCTCCACCGAGGCCTTGGTCGCCTGCACCTGGGTCTTCACGTCAGGGATCTTGTCGCCGTAGATCTTCCCGATCGCGACGCCGAGCGGATAGTAGACGCCCGAGGTGCCGCCGGTGAGCACGTTAATGAACTGCTGGGCCTGCGCGACAGGCGCGGACAAAACACTGGCGGCCACGATCGCGGCAGCCATCAACCTTGAATTCATGAGCATTATTCTCCCCTAAGCCGGGCCGGAAATTGGCCGCACGCCCCTGCCGGGTCAACCCATCCAAATGACGCATGCAGGGCCGAAATCCCTGATGGCAGCACCACTTTACCTGCACGGGAACTCTGCGCGCGCCGCCGGGTTGAGATGCGTAATCTCGCCGCGAGGTATCACTTGCAGCCGTCCGGGACGCCCGTTGAGCGCGCGCTTGATGCGTTGAACTTCTTCCTCGCCGACGTGCGGGACGGCCTCGGCCCTTATCTGGCGATCTACCTTCTGACCGAACGGAGGTGGGACGAGGCCTCGATCGGGTCGGTGATGTCGATCGCGGCGATCGCCGGGATCGTCGCCCAGACACCGGCCGGCGCCCTGATCGACCGCAGCCGCGCCAAGCGCGCGTTGATGATCGCAGCCGCGCTCGCCGTGACCGCCGCCTGCCTGCTGCTGCCGCTGCTCGACCGGTTCGCGCTGGTCGCCGCGACGCAGGCGCTTGCGGCCGCATCGGGCTCGGCGTTCGCGCCGGCGATCGCTGCGGTGACGCTCGGCATTGTCGGCCCCAGGGCATTCGCGGCGCGGACCGGCCGCAACGAGGCCTTCAATCATGCCGGCAACGCGGTGGCTGCGGCGATCGCCGGCGGCACCGCCTACTGGTTCGGTCCCGTCGTCGTGTTCTGGCTGCTCGCGGCAATGGCGCTCGCCAGCATCGCCGCGACGCTCTCGATCCCAGCCGCCGCCATCGATCACCAGGTCGCGCGCGGGCTCGACGATATCGCGGAGGAGCACGGCACGCTGCATGACCGGCCATCCGGCTTTCGCGTGCTGCTGACCTGCAAGCCGCTGCTGATCTTCGCGGCCGCGACCGTGATCTTTCATTTTGCCAATGCCGCGATGCTGCCGCTGGTCGGACAGAAGCTCGCACTGGTCAACCGCAACCTCGGAACATCGCTGATGTCGGTCTGCATCATCGCGGCGCAACTGGTGATGGTGCCTGTTGCGATGCTGGTCGGACGCAAGGCCGACGTCTGGGGCCGCAAGCCGATCTTTGCCGTAGCGCTCGCAGTGCTGGCTGTTCGCGGCGCGCTCTATCCGTTGTCGAACAATCCGTACTGGCTGGTGTCGGTGCAATTGCTCGACGGCATCGGCGCCGGGATCTTCGGCGCGCTGTTCCCGCTCGTCGTCGCCGATCTCACGCACGGTACCGGACATTTCAACATCAGCCAGGGCGCGATCGCCGCTGCGACCGGCATCGGCGGCGCTCTGAGCACGGCGGTCGCCGGGTTGATCATCGTCCACGCCGGCTACAGCGCCGCATTTCTGTTCCTTGCGGCCGTCGCTTGTGCCGGGCTGATCGGCTACTGCGCGTTGATGCCGGAGACGTTGCGAACGGCAACGACGACAGCACGCAGGGCTGCATTGGCATCGCAGAACGGATGATCTGATTCGCCGTTGGTGCGCGGCGGCAACTCGATTTGATGTCCGACAATGGTGCAATTCCGCTTCGGCATCGACCCGACACCACAGTCATTAACGTCGTCTCGCGATGACACACGCGCGCAATGTTTCCGGTGCGGTGCACAGTCAGACACGATTGCTCTCATGAACGCCAGATGACGCATTTGTTGCGCGTGTAACCGCGGCAAGACGCGGCGATTCCGGGATCATTTGAGTCGAATTGAATCCTTTAAGGTTAGCGAGCCAATCAATGTATGAACCAGAAATTTCCATGATTGCCGCCGCTCATGGATGTACGAGTCAGGCCGGGGTAATTACGGATAAGGCGGGGCATGAACCACATCAGTCACATCGGACAAACGCGAGCCGGCTGGTTCGGACATCGCAAGCTGACCCCACGCGCATGCATTGCGGACAGCAAGAAACACCTACGGACCTTCCTCGCGGAGGCACTGGAAGACCTCGGCTTCATCACCAGCGAATGCGGCCAGGCTTTGGAACTCGACACCGTGCTGGACGCGGAACGGCCCGATCTTCTGGTGCTCGGCGTGTCCGTTGACGGCATCGAAGTCAGTAAAATTCTCGAGACTTTGGTGAGAAAGGACTACGGCGGCAAGGTCCTCGTCATCGGTCAGCCGGACTCCATCATCGTCAAAGCGGTTCGGCAGATCGGCGATGAGTACGGTATCGCCATGCTGCCGGCCCTCTCCACCCCGTTCAGCGCCGGAACCCTTCGTGACAGTCTTGTGTCATTGATGCCGCTCGAGCCCGCACCGAGCCCGGCAGTGGATGTGCCCGAAGCGCTGAAGGCCGGCTGGCTCGAGCTGTGGTATCAGCAGAAAATTCATCTCCGGACATTGGTTCCGAGCGGCGCCGAGGCGCTGATCCGGATGCGCCATCCCGCATGGGGCGTCGTGCCGCCTGCCTACTTCATCCCCGACGAAAGCGATCCGCATTTTCATGCGCTGTCCGAGTTCGTGATCGAGCGCGCCATCGAAGACTGGCGCTATCTGCTCGAGCAGATCGGACCGGTCGATCTCTCGATCAACCTGCCGATCTCGTTTCTCGCCGACGATGCTGCGGTGCGCGAGCTTTGTTACCGGATTCCGGATCATGCCGCCTTTGCCGGCCTGCTGATCGAGATCGACAGCGCCGAGGTGGTCGACAATCTCGATTTGGCGATCGATGTCGCCCGGCGCGTTCGCCTGCACAATATCGGCATCTCGATCGACAATGTCGGCGCGAACTGGCCATCCTTGCTGGGATTGCCGAACTTTCCGTTCGTCCAGCTGAAGGTCGACCATCAATACGTCACCGGTTGCGCGGATCAGCGCCTCAAGCAGACGGTGTGCCGGCGTATCGTCGAGCTCGCACACGACGCCGGCGCGCAGGTTATTGCGCAGGGGGTCGAGACGCGCGCGGACTTTCTTGCCGCGCACGAGATGGATTTCGATCAGGTCCAGGGCTACCTGTTCGGCAAGCCGATGGGCATCAAGAAGTTCGCCCGCTCGCGCATGCACTTCTCGGAGAAACAGCCGGCGTCCTGAGGCATGGCCTCCGGTCAGGCTTGAGCGTTGCGATCGATCGCGCGCAGCGCCTCGCCGCGCGCGATCAGGCGCTTTGCGTTGGAATAGGTCGGGACTTCAAGCAGCGAACCGTCAAGTTCGACGCGCCCAAGGCCCTGCGCCCGCGCCGCTTCGAAGGCAGCTACGATCCTGGCCGCCTGGCGCAACTCATCCTCGCTCGGCGTGAGGACGCGGTTGACGATCGCGGCATGCGCAGGATCGACCAGGCTCTTTGCGGTGTAACCCAGCCGTCGCGCCCAGATCGTGTCGCGTTCGACGCCCGCGACATCGCTCCAGGTGTAGGGACAGTCGACCGCGACGACATTGGCGGCGCGACATTCGACGATGAAGCGCTGCCGCGCGTAGGCGAGCTCCAGGCCGTCGCTGCCGCGCTCGGCGCCAAGATCGGCGGCGAGGTCTTCGGCGGCCATCAGACAACCGATGGTGCGCCGGCTCGCCGCCGCGATCGCGCCGGTCTGCACCAGGCCGCGCGCGAACTCGATGTTCGGCAACAGCGACGTCGATCCTTCGGCGATGCCATAGTCGCGCTCGAACCGTGTCACCGCCTCGTCGAGTCTCGCGACATGCTGCGGCTCGGCGACCTTCGGCAGCGCGACGATGTCAGGATGGCCGCGCATCACGGCGGCAAGATCGTCCATGCCGTCCTGGTCCAACGGATTGACGCGGACCGCGACCACCGCGCCCTGGTCGCGCCAGGCCGCGTAGAGCTCGGGCGCCAGCGCCCGCGCCCTCGGGCGCAGCGGCGGCGGGGTGAAGTCCTCGAGCTCGTGGATCAGCACATCGGCGCCGCTGGCGGCCGCGCTCTGCAGGATCGCCTCGTTGGCGCCACGAGAAACAGCCAGGAGCGGCACAGCGGGGCCGGGCGCAGCTTGCGCATCACGCGGCCCGCACAGCCGTCACTGAAACGTCATGTCGAGGCATTTCGAGATGTCGGAGCCGAGGCCGGACGAGATGGTGATGCAGCCGCGGATCTTCTGGGTGTTGGTATCGCTGGCCCAGATCGCATAGCCGCCCGTACCGAAGAACGAATTGGTGTTCGGCGGCTCGGTCTCGGTGGCGTCGAACGTGTAATTGCCGTCGGTCTCGAAGATGCGCGGCTTCTTGGTGCAGCCGCCGTCGGCCTGCACGTTGATGACCTCCTTGTTGTCCCGCGTCAGCGCCAGCGAAACCTGGCAGCGGAAGTATTCGGAGGTCTTGGCGTTGAACAGATAGGCGTAGGACTTGCAGGTCGACGTGTTGAGCTTGCCGGCCGACAGGCCGCGGCTGCAGGAGATCCGCTGGTTGTTGGAGAGCTTGAACTCGTCCGCCTGCGCGACTGACGCCAGCGCCATGAACGACAGAGCGACACCGATACCGATCTTCATGACGTGGTTCATCCCGATCATCCCCAGGTAGTGTTTCCGGCAATCGAAGCGTTTGTAAACGGTAACGCGAAGATAGTCGCCAAGGTTGATACGGGAAATCACAAAGTCGCCGATCTGCGCGAGCGGTCGCGCCGATTGTCGTATTGACGCGCAAATGCCGTTCGTGATTTGTTCAAAAACGTGGGGACGACGCCGTTATTCTCGGCCGGAGGTGGATCATGACGCTTTTTCTGACCAAGACCTTTATTGCGACTGCGGCGCTTGCCGCGCTGACGACATGCGCATTCGCGCAGGAGGCTGCGCCCTGGGAGCTGAAGACCGACATGGGTTATGCCTATGACAAGGACGGCAAGACTTGGGCCTACAAGATGGGGACCAGCAATGCCAACACACTGCTGAAGGGAGCCAAGAAAGTGCCGAAGGGGACGCTGTTCTTCATCGGCCACAACGGCCAACTCTACATGCGCTCCGGGCCCTATCTCGAGGGCAACGGCAAGTTCATGTTCGGCTCGAATTAGAGCGTTTTCGAGCCGAGCGGACGCCGGTTCGCGTAAAGAAAACGCGTCGAGAGAAGGGTCTAGAGATTCGGTTCTGATGCAATCAGAACCGACAATGCTCTGACGTCTTCGATAGACCTCAGAACGCCGCGGCCAATTCCCTCGCGCCGGGCTTGTTGCTGTTGAAATCCATCCGCTCGTTGGTGATGGCGAGCAGCTTGGCCACGGTGTTGTGACGGATCGCGACCGGGTTGCGTTCGTAGCCGGAGCGCTGGAAGAAATTCGTGGTCGGCACCTGCTCGCGCATCGCCTGCGGCATCGTCACCATGTCGAGCCCGGTGCCGTCGCCGGTCAGGTTCATCATCTCGAGCTCGGCCGCGGTGAGCGGTCTTGTGTAGCCCTTGTTGCGCGCGAAGATCACCGAGGTCAGCAGCTTGTGAGTCTGGAGCATCGGACCGATATCGATGTCGAGCACCATGGCGTGACACGCCCAGCCCTGCGGCGTATCGGCGAGGCGCTGATGCGCCGACCAGTCGTCGGGCACGGTCCGCGTGAACGCGACCATCTTCTTCAACACCGCGAGCTTGTGCTCCATGGCCTTGCGCGCCAGCCCCTGCGTCGCCGCCACCCGCGCGGTCAGATCCCGCACGAATTCATGGCCCTGCTCGGCCAAGAGCTCGACGGTGTTGGTGGTGAGCAGCTGGTTGTAGCCCATCGCGGTGGAGATCGCGCGCTTGCCGCCGTGCTCGATGCCCGCCTGCACGTCGTAATTGCCGGTGCCGCCGGTCTCGAACGAATAGACCCGCACCGCCTGCTCCGGCGTCAGCCCTGCGGCGCGCGCGTAGCGAGCATAGGCGCGCTTGAACTCGACCTCGCTCGACGGCCGCTGCGGCGTGAACTGGAATTGTTCGGCCGCCGCCCTCACGAGATCCGAGACCACCGGAATGGTTTTGGGCGGGCGCGGCGGCTTGCCGCCCTCTTCTTCCGGCGCCGGGTTGACCGGCCGCTTCGGGCCCTCATAGACCGGCGGCTGCTGCAGCACGTAATCGTCCAGCGTGATCTGCACGCGGTCGCGGCGCTTGGCGTTGCGGCCGCGCCGCTTGTCCGCGATCGCGCTCCAATAGGCGCTGGCGTCCTGCTCGAAGGCATCGCGCGCCGCCTGATATTCCTCCAGCTTGCGGCGATATTCCATGATCGCCTGCGACGAGGCCTGCGCCATCGCATTGGCGACGGACGGCGGCAACGTATCGGCCTCGCCGGCCAGTACGGACGGCGCGCCGGCGGCGAGCGCGAGCACGACAAGTCCAGGAACGAGGCGAATCAATTGCGGGCGCATGGCCTCGTTGTAGCAAGCGCCGCCGCGAAGTCAGCCCGGAAATGCTCGGAGCGCAAGCGGCCGGATGCCGCGACCAGGTCCAGAATTTTCGCCACAATGCGGTGTTCTCCGGTGAAACGCCGTGGAGATTGCGATGAGAATGGCACTCTGGCTCGCCGCCGCGCTGACGCTCTCCACACCCGCGCACGCCGAGCGTCCGGATTGCGGGTCGTTTCCGGATCCGCGCTCACGATTGTCCTGTTACGAGAATGTGTCGCGAGCGCCGCCGGAACCCGCGAGCGCAACGCATCCGCCTGATGCGCAAGGCAAGGCAATGAAGATGAACGCCCGCAAACGGCATCACAAATAGCCGCATCGTTGCGGCCTACTTCCATGCGAACACCGGCTGCTCGAGATCGGCGACGCGGGTGTTGCGGCCGGCGAGCACCTCACGGAACTGATAGATCAGCGCGGCGGTCGGCGCATGGATCTGCTGACCACCGAGCCGGAAGCGGATCACGCGCCGCGCGCTCTCGGGAATCGTGACGAAGGTGAACGCGTCGTCGAGCTCGACCGCATCGAGACCGATGCGATGAACGGACGCGACCTCGTCCGGATTCGGCGTGATCGCTGCATTCACGCCGGCCCAGACCACGACCGGCGTGATCAGATAGCCGGACCGCGTCGGATAATCATCGAGCATGCCGAGCACGTCGCGTTCAGACAGCGCCAGCCCGAGCTCCTCGTGCAGTTCGCGCAGCGCGGCCTGGGGCTGCGTCTCGCCGGGATCGCAGCGTCCACCCGGCAGCGCCCATTGCGCGCTGTGGGCGCGCAGGCGCGCGCTGCGGCGGGTCAGCAGGAAGGCGGTGCTGCTGTTGTCACCGCCTTCGGTCAGCGCGATCGCGACCGCCGCGCGCTTCAGCGTCGGCGCCGCGTCCGCCGGCGCCAGGCGCGCGAACGCGGCGCAGAGCTCTGCGATATTCCGCCGGGTGGCATCGTCAAATGTGCGGGCCATGGAGCTTGACTACAACACAACAGCGTTTGATGAAATGAGCGGAACGACATGCCTCCTGCGATCAATCATTTGCAAGCAAGGGACCCCTCCTCATGACGGCCAAGGCCGCGGACAAGCTCAAATCCGACGGCTGGAAGATCGCCGACACCACGGGTTTCCTGACATTGATCGGCCCGTTGTGGGAGCGGTTGAAGGACGGCGCGCTCGAGCTCGCGCTGATTACCGAGGACAAGCACCACAATCGCCGCGGCCTGGTGCAGGGCGGCGTGATCATGACCTTTGCCGACCGCGCCTGCGGCATGGCCGCGCGCTTCGTCTCGGGCAAGCCGACGCTTGCGACGGTGCAGCTCGACACCCATTTCGTCGAGGCCGGCAAGATCGGCGAGATCCTGACGACGCGTCCGCGCGTGGTACGCTCGACCCGCAGCCTGATCTTCATCACGGCCGAGGTGACCGTCGACAAGCGCTGCATCGCGATGGCCAATGGCGTGTTCAAGGTTCTGAAGAACGAGAGTTGATCCTGTCATTCCGGGGCGATGCGCAGCATCGAGCCCGGAATCCCGATGTGCCGGGTCTGGTCCTTCGGGACATCCCGGAATGCCCCGGAGGAACGATCGATGCAATATCGCCAGCTCGGCCGCAGCGGCCTGAAGGTTTCGCCGATCTGCTTGGGCACCATGATGTTCGGCGGGCCGACCGACGAGGCGACCTCGTCACGGATCGTGGCGAAGGCGCGCGAGGCCGGCATCAACTTCATCGACAGCGCCGACGCCTATAATGGCGGCAAGTCCGAGGAGGTCGTGGGACGCGCGATCTCGAACAGCCGTTCGGGCTGGGTGCTCGCGACCAAGCTCGCCAATCCGATCGGCGACGATCCGAACCATGGCGGGCTGTCGCGGCGCTGGGTGTTGCAGGCCGCAGACGAGAGCCTGAAGCGGCTCGGCACCGATTACATCGACGTCTACTATCTGCACAAGGAAGACCACGCGACGCCGCTCGACGAGACGGTGCGCGCGATGGGCGACCTGATCCGCGCCGGCAAGGTGCGCTATTTCGGTGTCTCCAACTACCGCGCCTGGCGCGTCGCCGAGATCTGCAACATCTGCGACCGGCTCGGTATCGACCGTCCCGTGGCGAGCCAGCCCTATTACAATGCGATGAACCGGATGCCAGAGGTCGAGCATTTCCCGGCCTGCGCCTATTACGGCCTCGGCATCGTGCCCTACAGCCCGCTGGCGCGCGGCGTGCTGACCGGCAAATACGCACCCGACGCGGCGCCGCCCGCCGACACCCGCGCCGGCCGCAACGACAAGCGCATGATGCAGACCGAGTGGCGACCGGAATCGCTGCAGCTCGCGCAGGAGATCAAGCGCCACGCCGAGAGCCGCGGCATCACCGCCGGGCAGTTCGCGGTGTCCTGGGTGCTGAACTCGTCGTTCGTCAGCGCGGTCATCGCAGGCCCGCGCACCGAAGCGCAGTGGGACGATTACATCCGCGCGCTCGATTATCGCTTCACCGCCGAGGACGAAGCCCTGATCGACCGCCTCGTCGTTACCGGCCATCCCTCGACGCCGGGCTTCAACGATCCCGCCTATCCGATCGAGGGACGCCGCGCGCGGACCGGATAGCGTCCAGCCTTCGGCACTCCGCTCGGCTACGCCGAAGTCACGTTTCGCAGCTTCCGAATTGCGCAAGCGTCGCACAGGCTGCACCATCACCGCATGGAAATGCAGATATCGGTGCTGCAGTGACGGCATCCAATGTACTGGACTGGATCGTGGCTCTCCTGGTGTGCTGGGCGAGCCTGACCGCAATCCTCGAGCCTTCGCGCGGGGCCTCGCAGTGCGATGCTCCCATCGTGACGAGCAGCGCGCCTCAATCGCCACCGGCGATTCCGACGCAGGCGGAGTTCGAGGAGATGATCCGGGACATGAAGCTGCACGACTGAGCAAAGCTGCGGAAAGCCTTTCGTCTTCCAAAATTGCATCCCCGAAATGAAACAGGGCGGCGCCGAAGCGCCGCCCTGTCCCTGATTGCCGTGACGTACCGGCCGCTTACTTCGCGAGATCGAAGCGATCGGCGTTCATCACCTTGGCCCAAGCCGCGACGAAGTCGTTCACGAACTGCTCCTTGGCATCCGACGAGCCGTAGACCTCGGCGAACGCGCGCAGCTGCGAGTGCGAGCCGAAGATCAGGTCGACGCGGGTGCCGGTCCACTTCACCGCCTTGGTCTTGCGGTCGCGGCCTTCATAGACGCCCTGGCCGGCTTCGCTCCATACCGTGCCCGTGTCGAGCAGGTTGAGGAAGAAGTCGTTGGTCAGCGTCCCCGGCTTGCCGGTGAAGACGCCGTGCTTCGACTTCTTGGCATTGGCGCCGAGCACCCGCAGGCCGCCGACGAGGACCGTCAATTCCGGTCCGGTCAGCCGCAGCAGCTGTGCACGGTCGACCAATGCCTCCTCGGGCTTCAGGAACTGATGCTTGCCGCTGACGTAGTTGCGGAAGCCGTCAGCCCGCGGCTCGAGCGGAGCGAACGATTCGACGTCGGTCTGATCCTGCGTCGCATCGGTGCGGCCCGGCGTGAAGGGGACCTTCACATGGGTGCCGCCGTCCTTCGCCGCCTTCTCGATCGCGGCCGCGCCGCCGAGCACGATCAGGTCGGCGAGCGAGACCTTCTTGCCGCCGGCATTGAACTCCTTCTGGATGGCTTCGAGCTTGCCCAGCACGGTCTTGAGCTGGGCCGGCTCGTTGACATCCCAGTCCTTCTGCGGAGCAAGGCGGATGCGCGCGCCGTTGGCGCCGCCGCGCTTGTCGGAGCCGCGGAAAGTCGAGGCCGAGGCCCAGGCGGTCGACACCAGTTCGGACACCGAGAGACCCGAAGCGAGGATCTTCGCCTTGAGCGCCTCGATATCCTTGTCGTCGATCACCGCGTGATCGAGCGCCGGCACCGGATCCTGCCAGATCAGCGTCTCCTTCGGCACCAGCGGGCCGAGGTAGCGCGCGATCGGACCCATGTCGCGGTGCGTGAGCTTGAACCAGGCGCGGGCGAAGGCGTCCGCGAACTGATCCGGATGCTCGTAGAACCGGCGCGAGATCTTCTCATAGGCCGGGTCGTAGCGCAGCGACAGGTCGGTGGTCAGCATCGTCGGCTTGCGCTTCTTCGACGGATCGAACGGATCCGGAATGATCGCATCCGCGCCCTTGGCGACCCACTGCTGTGCGCCTGCGGGGCTCTTCGTCAGCTCCCATTCGTATTTGAACAGGTTCTCGAAGAAGTAGTTGCTCCACTTGGTCGGGGTCTGGGTCCAAACCACCTCCGGGCCGCCGGTGATCGCGTCAGCGCCGACGCCGGTGCCGAACTTGCTCTTCCACCCCAAGCCTTGATCCTCGATCGCGCCACCTTCCGGCTCCGGTCCGATCAGCGACGGATCGCCCGCACCGTGGGTCTTGCCGAAGGTGTGGCCACCGGCGATCAGCGCAACCGTCTCCTCGTCGTTCATCGCCATGCGGAAGAACGTCTCGCGGATATCTTTCGCGGCGGCAACCGGGTCCGGATTGCCGTTCGGGCCTTCCGGGTTGACGTAGATCAGGCCCATCTGCACGGCGCCGAGCGGCTCGGAGAGCTGGCGCTCGCCGCTGTAGCGCTCGTCGCCGAGCCAGGTGCCTTCCGGACCCCAGTACAGTTCTTCCGGCTCCCACACGTCGGCGCGGCCGCCCGCAAAACCGAAGGTCTTGAAGCCCATCGATTCCAGGGCAACGTTGCCGGCAAGGACCATCAGGTCGGCCCAGGAGATCTTGCGACCGTATTTCTGCTTGATCGGCCACAGCAGCCGGCGTGCCTTGTCGAGGTTGGCGTTGTCAGGCCAGCTGTTGAGCGGGGCGAAACGCTGCTGACCTGCACCGGCGCCGCCGCGGCCGTCGGTGATGCGGTAGGTGCCCGCCGAGTGCCAGGCCATGCGGATCATCAGGCCGCCGTAATGACCGTAATCGGCCGGCCACCATTCCTGCGACTCCGTCATCAGGGCCGTGAGGTCCTTGATCACGGCATTGAGATCGAGGGACTTGAATTCCTTGGCGTAGTCGAAGCCCTTGCCCATCGGATCGGACAGGCTGGAATTGTGATGCAGCACCTGAACGTCGAGCGTCTCCGGCCACCAGTCACGATTCGTGTGCCCGCGGGGCCCGCCCGTGAATGGGCATTTGCCCGCGCCTTCGTCGGTTTTTGCGTCCATGTTTCTTCTCCGAGGTGATGGATTCTGGAATGTGCTGGAGCTCTTCCGAGAACGATTCTACGCGCCCCAATCCATCAGGTGAAATTGACTTTAGTGATCGCGCCGATAAGATAATCTGATGATAAATGTCACACTCCGGCAACTGAGGTATTTCGATGCGCTGGCGCAGCACGGGCATTTCGGGCGCGCCGCGGATGCTTGCGCGGTGTCGCAGCCGGCGCTGTCGATGCAGATCCGCGAGATGGAACGGGCCGTCGGCGGCGTGCTGATCGAACGCAATGCCCGACAGGTCACCCTGACGACCTTTGGCGAGGACCTGCTGCATCGCGTGCGCGACATCCTGCGCTCGGTCGACGAGCTCGGCGACTTCGCGCGCGCCTCGCGCGACAAGCTCGCCGGCCGCCTGCGCGTTGGCATGATCCCGACCATTGCGCCATATCTGCTGCCGAGGGTGATCGAGACCCTGGCGCGGCTGCATCCCGGGCTCGACATCCATGTCCGCGAGACGCTGACGCCGAAGCTGATCAAGGAAGTCGCCGAGGGCCGGCTCGACACCGCGATCGTGGCGCTGCCGGTGCATGAACCGTCGCTGACCGAGGTCGCGCTGTTCTCCGAGAATTTCCTGCTGGTGCGGCCGGGCGAGGACGCCAAGACGCCGGTGCCGAGCGCCGAGATGCTGCGCGAGATGCGGCTGTTGCTGCTCGAGGAAGGCCATTGCTTCCGCGACCAGGCGCTGTCGTTCTGCAACATGCAATCGTCGTCGCCGCCGCGCGAGGTGCTGGATGCGAGCTCGCTGTCGACACTGGTGCAGATGGTCGGCGCCGGCATCGGCGTCACCCTGATCCCCGAGATGGCCGTAACGGTCGAGACGCGCTCCGCGCCCGTCACCGTCTCGCGCTTCAAGAACCCGCAGCCCTCGCGCACCATCGGCATGGTCTGGCGCAAGACCAGCCCGCTCGCCGCGCAGCTGCAGCAGATCGCCGAAGTGGTCTCACTCGCCGCCCGTGAATTGCGCGCGCCGAAGCAGGATGGGGCGAAGGAGCCAGTGAAACGGGCGCGGCGAAGGAAGGTGGCGTGATTGGGTCGGGGCGCGGCGGAGACGATGCCATCCGTGTTTGACGCACACGTCGCGCCATAATTACAGCTGTCGTCCCTGAGAAAGCAGGGACCCATAACCACGAATGTTCATTGTTGAGCAATTCTGGACGACGTGTCCCATTCACTACGCCTGCAGCGGAGTGTGGGTCCCTGCTTTCGCAGGGACGACATCGAATATGTTGCGCGGTCTGTGAATCATACGTCCGCGGTCTCGCGGCGAATGACGAGATGAGGCAGCGCCCCTACTTCTCCAGATATTTCTTCATCTCGGCGATCAGGCCGTCGCGCAGCTCGGGGCGCTTGAGGCCGAAGGCGATGTTGGCGCGGAGGAAGCCTGGCTTGGAGCCGCAATCGTGGCGCTCGCCCTCGAACTCGACGCCGTAGAACTTCTGCGTCTTGGCAAGCCCGATCATCGCGTCGGTGAGCTGGATCTCGCCGCCGGCGCCGCGCTCCTGCGTGGCCAGGATGTTGAAGATTTCCGGCTGCAGGATATAGCGGCCGGTGATCGACAGGTTCGACGGTGCGGTGCCCTTCGGCGGCTTCTCGACCATGCCGTCGACCTCGAAGATGTTGCCGGTGCGTTTTCCCACGCCGCAGATGCCGTATTGATGGGTAAGCTCGTCGGGCACCGCCTCGACCGCGATCACGTTCGACTTGTCGCCGAGCTTGTTGGCGGCGTCGATCATCTGCTTCAGGCAGCCCGGCGTGTTCAGCACCAGCTCGTCCGGCAACACCACCGCAAACGGCTCGTTGCCGACGATGTCGCGCGCGCACCACACCGCGTGGCCGAGCCCGAGCGGCGATTGCTGCCGGGTGAAGCTCATCGCGCCGGCTTCCGGCTGGTTCTGCGCCAGGATGTCCTGCTCGGTCTTCTTGCCGCGTTGCGCGAGCGTGGTGTCGAGCTCGAACATGCGGTCGAAGTGATCCTCGATGACGCCCTTGTTGCGGCCGGTGACGAACACGAAGTGCTCGATGCCGGCCTCACGGGCCTCATCCACGACGTACTGGATCAGGGGCTTGTCGACGATCGTCAGCATCTCCTTCGGCATTGCCTTGGTGGCAGGCAGCACGCGGGTGCCGAGACCGGCGACGGGAAATACGGCTTTGCGGATCTTCATGGGATTATCTGGAGCCTTGAAACGGGTGGGACGGCGGCGCGAAATGTAATCGCTTCTTCGTACCCGTTTTGCAGCCGAGAACAAAGGCGGATGTGTGATGCGCACGGATCCGCCTTTTCCCACCCATGCGTTTGGCTTACCGAGGCATCCCGACGGCCCGCACATTGGCGCGCGACGGCGCTGACGTACCGTGAGACGCAGCCGTCGCGTTGGCAGATGACGCGATCCAGCGGCGATATTTGCGGGTGAGCGACGCCGTGCGCAACTGGGCGAGAACCAACGCCTTCAGCGGCGAAACGTTTGGATTGGACGTGCCGCCCCGGCTCAACCGCCGCAGCTGGAATTTCACGACGGCCATTGCGGCAAGCGAGGCCATCGGCTTGCTCTTCCAGCTGATGGGCGCGACTTCTGGCCGCAGATCCTCGCCGCGGCGCCACGCATTCGGCAGATCCGGCCTGATGGCGAGCGCAGTGGCGATACCCGCGATGGCGACGCCGCTGTCGAGCACCTGCTGCACGATGCCGATGCGGCGAATGCCGCCGGTGACCATGACCGGCATCCTGGCGACCCCTGCGATATCGCGCGCGAAGTCGAGGAAATAGGCCTCGCGCGCCAGTGTGCGGCCATCGCGTGCATCGCCCTGCATCGCCGGCGCCTCGTAGCTGCCGCCCGACAGTTCCACCAGATCCACGGGCAATTCATTCAGCATCTCGACGACCGTCTTCGCATCGGCTGCATCGAATCCGCCGCGCTGGAAATCGGCCGAGTTCAATTTGACCGCGACCGAGAAGCCCGGCGACACCGCCGCGCGGACCGCCTTGACGATTTCGATCAACAGACGCGCCCGGTTTTGCAGCGAGCCACCCCAGCGGTCGGTGCGCCGGTTGCTCAAGGGCGACAGGAACTGGCTGATCAGATAGCCGTGCGCCGCATGGATCTGCACGCCGGAGAAGCCGGCTTGCTCTGCGAGTTTCGCGGCTGTGACGAAGCACGCGATCACCTCGCCGATGTCGTGCTCGGTCATCGCTTTGGGCATCGCAAACAGGTTCGAATGCTTGCCGAGATCGAGCGGCACCGCCGATGGCGCCAGCGTCTGCTGGCCCATGTTTTTCATCATCTGCCGGCCCGGATGATTGAGCTGCAACCAGATTTGCGCGCCCCTGCAGCGGCCAATCCGCGCCCAGTTCCGAAAGGCTTCAAGCGGCGTGCCGTCCTCCAGCACGACGCCACCCGGTCCGGTCATGGCGCGGCGATCGATCATGACGTTGCCGGTGATGATGAGGCCGGCGCCGCCGTCGGCCCAGGCCTGATAGAGGCGCAGCAGCTCGGCCGACGGGAGGTGCCCGGCGTCGGCCATGTTCTCCTCCATCGCCGCCTTGGCGATGCGGTTGGTAACGCTGGTCCCGTTGGGCAAAGTGAGGGAATCGAACGGCGACATGTGCCAAGTTTCCTTATCGAGTTCCTTGTTGATCTGCGCCCACCCTAACCTTAAAGTAAACTTTAAGGTCAAGCAGCCAAGGGAGCACCGCAGTGAAAATCGGGGAACTGGCTCGGGAGTCGGGCCTGGCGCCGTCGCGCATCCGCTTCTACGAGCGCGAGGGCCTGATCGGGTCGATCGATCGCGGCTTGAAGGGCTATCGGCAGTATTCGCGCGGAACCAGGCAGGTCCTCGAAATCATCGTAATGGCCCAACAGGCCGGATTTTCGCTCGACGAGATCCGAAACCTGCTGCCGCCGCACGGCAAGGGAGACTGGAGCCGCGACACGCTGGTGGCTGCGCTCAAGGCCAAGGTGGTCGAGGTCGCAGCCCTGCAGCGCCGCTTGTCTGAAACCCAGGCCGGGCTCGAGGCCGTGATCGCCCGGATCGAAGCCACGCCGCCGGGCGGCGATTGCTTCGAGAACACCGAAGCTGTCCTGGCCGGTCTCAGGGAACAGCCAAAAGCGGGTTGACGACGCCGGGCAATTTGTCCCGGTCACACCATCGCGCGCGATTACGTCACGCCCCAAATGCTGCCCTTTGTTAAGCTATTGGAAACCGTGACCGGGCCTTCTGAGGCGGCACGATTTTGACAGGCACACGACACATGCGCGCGACCGGAACATCAAGGACCAGGCTTTGCAGCGCGAGCCTGATCGCGCTGGCCCTGCTGCTGCCCGGCAGCACGCAAGCTCAATCGGCCGGCAACGGCCTGACCAACCTGATCGACAGCATCTTTTCGGGGAACGCCGCGACGCCGCCGCAGGCCGCGACCGGACAGGACGGCGCGGCGCCGCCCTGGAGCGGGGAAGACGGCGCCTCCGGCCATCCCTTGATGACAGCCGCTGCGATCCGCCAGGCCGCATCCGACTTCCCGAACTGTATTGCGGCGATGTGGCCGGATGCCGCGCGACGCAACATCGCCCAGCAAAATTTCGAGCGCTTCACCGCAGGCCTGCAGCCCGACCTGCGCATCATGGATCTCCTGGATTCACAGCCGGAATTCACCAAGGCGATCTGGGACTATCTCGACATCCTCGTCAGCGACACCAGGCTCGCCAAGGGCCGCGAGATCCTCGCCAAATACAAGTCGCAGTTCGACGCGACCGAGAAGGCCTATGGCGTCGATCGCTACATCGTCGCGGCGATCTGGGGCATCGAGTCGAACTACTCGACCCAGATGGGCGATCGCAGCGTGGTGCAGTCGACCGCGACGCTCGCCTGCATCGGCCGCCGCCAGGCCTATTTCAAGGACGAATTCCTGTCGGCGCTTGAGATTCTCAACCGCGGCGATCTCAAGCCCGAGCAGATGCGCGGCTCCTGGGCTGGCGCCTTCGGCCCGACCCAGTTCATGCCGACCGCGTTCAAGCGGTACGCGGTCGACGGCGATGGCGACGGCCGCCGCGACGTCGTCGACGATCCGAGCGACCTGATCGCCTCGACCGCCAACAATCTGAAGAAGGACGGCTGGCAGACCGGCGCGAGCTGGGGCTACGAGGTCGTGCTGCCGCAGGGCCTGAACTACATGCTGGCCGACCGCGCCAAGGCGATGCCGCTGTCGCAATGGGAGCAACTCGGCGTCAAGCGGCCGGGCGGCCAGCCGTTTCCGCGGCCGTCCGACAAGGCCTATCTGCTGGCGCCCGCCGGTGCCGAAGGGCCGGGCTTCCTGATGCTGCAGAACTTCCGGGTGATCATGAAGTACAACCCGGCCGAGGCCTATGCGCTCGCCATCGGCCATTTCGCCGATCGCCTGCGCGGCGGCCAGCCCTTCGTGCAGCCCTGGCCGCGCCAGGAACGGGTGCTGTCGCGCGCCGAACGGCTGGAACTGCAGCAGCTACTCGCCCAGCGCGGCTTCTACAAGGGCACGCCCGACGGCCAGTTCGGCGGCCAGACCCGCGAGGCGCTGCGCGGCTTCCAGGTGTCGATCGGGGCGCCGGCCGACGGTTTTGCCACCGCCGAGGTGCTGGAGCGGCTGCGGGGGCGGTAGCGCCGAGGCCACGACCTCTCTCGACCTCTCCCGCTTGCGGGGGAGGTCGGATTGCATCGGAGATGCAATCCGGGTGGGGCTCTCTCCGCATAATGATCAGCCCCATCGCGGCAACACCCCCACCCCAACCCTCCCCCGCAGGCGGGAGAGGGAGTCCGGTTCCGACGCCGCAGCCGTTGAGCCCCTCCCCAAAACTAACCGTGAAATCCGATATTTGCCCGGCGCCTTGACGGCGGCCGGAGGCACCCGATTTATGGTGGAAAAGCTGCCCGCTTGCGGCCCGATTCCGCTAATATGCTCACGTACTTCCTGATCATTGCGACGAACTCGATGGCGAAGCCGAAATCCTTCCTGCGCCTATTCACCGAAGCCGGCCCGCTGGTCGCGCTGACGGTGGCGCTTGCGCTGTTGATCGGCATTGCCGAGCCCGCATCGGCGCAGTTCTTCGGCTTTCCCGGCTTCGGTGGCGGACCGCCGCAACCGCAGCGCCGCGCTCCGCCGCAGCACGGCGGTGGCGGCGGCTGGTTCGGGGGCGATTTCTTCGCGCCGTTCCAGCAACAGCAGCCGCAATCACAGCCGCAGCGGCCGCGCGAGGATTTCTCGCGGGCGCCACCGCCGGCCAAGCGCGAAGCCGCGGCCGAGCGCAACGTGCTCGTGATCGGCGACGCGATGGCCGACTGGCTCGCCTACGGCCTGGAAGATGCCTATTCCGACCAGCCCGACATGGGCGTGATCCGCAAGCACAAGACGGTCTCCGGCCTGATCCGCTATCAGCCCAAGGGCGACCCGGCGGATTGGGCTGCGGCCGCGAAGGGCATTCTCGCCACCGAGAATCCCGACGCCATCGTCGTGATGCTCGGCCTCAACGACCGCACCGCGATCCGCGAACCGGTCGCGGAGAAGAAAGTCGACAAGAAGGACGACAAAAAGGACACGCGCGGCAAGCCGGACGCAAAGCCCGACGCCGCCGCCAAGACCGACGGCAAGACTGATGGCAAGACCGATAGCAAGGCGGCCGATGCCGAGTTGCCGGCCGACGACGCCGACCCCGACTCACAGGCCGCGCCGGAAAAGTCCGCGCGCTCGCCCAATGGCCTCTATGACTTCCGCGACGACCGCTGGGTCGAGCTCTACGGCAAGAAGATCGAGGAGCTGATCAACGTGCTGAAGAGCAAGGGCGTGCCGGTGCTGTGGGTCGGCCTGCCCGCGATCCGCGGCCAGAAGGGCACGTCGGACATGCTGTTCCTCGACGCGCTCTATCGCGACGGCGCCGGCAAGGCCGGCATCACCTATGTCGACGTCTGGGACGGCTTTGTCGACGAGGCCGGCCGCTTCATGCCGAAGGGCCCGGACTTCGAAGGCCAGCCGCGCAAGCTGCGCTCCGATGACGGCGTGTTCTTCACCAAGGCCGGCGCGCGCAAGCTCGCGCACTATGTCGAGCGCGAGGTAACCCGCCTGCTCGCGGTGCGCACCGGTCCGATCGCGCTGCCCAGCGAGCCGGCAACGCCCGAGACCAGCACCGAGCCGGGCAAGCCCGCGCCACGGCCGCTCGCAGGCCCGGTGCTGCCGCTGGTCGCCTCCACGGTCGGCACCGATCAATTGCTCGGCGGCCCCGGATCGCGGCCTGCCGCGGTCGACGCGCTCGCCGCACGCACGCTGGTGAAGGGCGAGGCCTTGGCGCCGCCGGCCGGCCGCGCCGATGATTTCGCCTGGCCGCGCCGCGAAATGGGGCGCGAGCAGGCCAAAGGCGACGTGCCGGTTGCTGCGACCACGCCGGCCGCCCCGGCGGGAGGCCCTGCGAATCCGCCGCCCTCGACCACGGCGATCGCGCCCGACGGGTCGATCATCACCGCGCCGAAGCCGCCAAGGCGCGTATTCCGTCCGGCCCAGGCCCAGCCGCAACAGCAGCCACAGACGCAGCCGTGGCTGCGTGACATCTTCGGCTTCGGCGCGCCGCAGCAGCGCCCGCTGGTGGCACCGCCGCGGCCGCCGCGCAATGTCGGACAGCGTGCCGCAGTGCCGGGGAATCCCTGGCAGTAGGCGGCGCGCGTTTCGATCATGGAAAAACCGTAGGGCGGGTTAGGGAAGCCGTAACCCGCCGATGTCGTATGCGCGGAGAGACGGCGGGTTACGCTATCGCTAACCCGCCCTACGCAGCTCAACCGTAATAACGCCAGCGTGACGGCGGGCGGCGCGGCTGGCGCGTCATCAACAGCGCCAGCGCAAAGCCGATGCCGCCGGCGATCAGGAGCGAACCGAGCGGATTATCCTGCACCGTTTGCGCCATCGCCTTCTGTCCGCTGCGAACGGTCTCGCCGCGATTCTCATAAGCATCCTTGGCATAGTTGACCGCGGTGTCGGCGGCGTCGCGCGCGGCGTCCTTGGCCTGGCCGTAGAGATCCTGCACCGCGCCAGCGGCTTCGCGCGCGCGGCCCGAGGCCTGGGTCTGCGCATCGCCGGCCGCATCGCCGACGGCGCCTTCGGCCTTGCCCACGAATTCCTTCGCCGTTCCGAAAATCCGATCCTTGTCCATCACGTGCTCCCTGAAACTGTCAGGAGGCCAACCGCCGAACCGCGCACAAGTTCCTGGAGCTAAAGAATGAGCCCGCCATCGACGATGATGGTCTGGCCGACGACGTAAGAGGCGAGCGGCGAGGCCAGGAACAGCGCGGCGCCGGCCATGTCGGCGGGCGTGCCGAGACGCTTCAGCGGAATGCGCTCGAGCGCGCCTTCGAGCCGCTTCGGATTTGCGGTCGTCGCCTTGGTCATCTTGGTATCGACGAGGCCCGGCGCGATGCCGTTGACGCGGATGCCGTTCTCCGCCCAGGCCTCGCCGAGCGTGCGCGTCAGGCCGACCGCGCCGGTCTTCGAGGCGTTGTAGGCCGGATTGCCCATGGTGGAATGGTAAGCCGCGGTCGAGCTCACGATGATCAGCGATCCCTTGCTCGCGCTCAGCATCGCGTGGAATCTGGTGGCGCAGGCCATCAGGCTCATCAAATTGACTTCCATCACCTTGCGGAATCCTTCCATCTGGAATTCCCCGCGGCGGTAAATCACCGCGCCCTGCGCCAACACCAGCACATCCAAGCGATCGAACGACGGCGTGAGGCTCTCGATCGCCTGCGGATTGCTGACGTCGAGCTGCGCATAGGCAAGGCCATCGAGATGCGAGCCTTCCTCAGCGGAATAGTCGCTCGCCTGCGCGCGGGTGCCGTACACGGCAACGTGCGCGCCTTTGGCGCGGAACGCCTGCGCGATGCCGTTGCCGATGCCGCTGGAGCCGCCGACCACCAATACCTGCTTGCCGCCGAAATCGAGCTCGTTCATCGCGTTCCTCTCCCGTGCTGTTTTCTTGATTGAGCATGATCCTTTTCGAAAAGCCAACGCAAAAGCCAACGCAGAACTTGCGTTAACGCGCTGCGCGCGCGGCGATAGCGGGTCACCGGTTTGACGTCTTTGCGGATCGGTGCCAGCGTTGCCGGTCTCACAACGCGCCAAATTTCATCTCGCGAGAATCCGTCATGCCCGAATTCAAACAGCTCAGCCGCTCGGTGAAGGGCCTCACCGTTCTCGTCACCGGTGCCGCCAGCGGCATGGGCCGCGCCACCGCGCGCGTGTTCGCCGATGAGGGCGCCAATGTCGCGGTCACCGATCTCACCGAAGAAGGTACGCAGGCGGTGGCGAAGGAGATTTCCGCAAGCGGCGGCTCGGCCAAGGCCTGGACGCTCGACGTCAGTGATCGTGACGCCATCACCAGGGTTGTCAACGATGTCGCCGCGCATTTCGGCGGGCTCGACATCATCGTCAACAATGCCGGCATCTCGGTGCGCGTGGCGATCGACGATCCCGGTTACGAGGACGCCTGGGCGAAGGGCATCGCGGTGATGTTGACGGCGCATCCGCGCATCATTCGCGCCGCACTGCCCTACCTGCGCAAGTCGCGATCGCCGCGCATCGTCAACATCGCCTCGACCGAAGCGCTCGGCGCGACCGGGATGCACAGCCCCTACTCCGCGGCTAAGGGCGGCGTCACCAGCCTGACCCGCTCGCTCGCAGTGGAACTGGGACGCGAAGGCATCACCGTAAACTGCATCTGCCCGGGCCCGATCCGCACCGCCATCACCGACCGCATCTCCGAGGAGCACAAGACGATCTACGCCAAGCGCCGCACCGCTCTCGGCCGTTACGGCGATCCGGAAGAGGTCGCGCACATGACGCTGAGCCTGTGCCTGCCCGCTGCATCCTTCCTGACCGGCGCGGTGATTCCCGTCGACGGCGGGTTGATGGCACGGAATGCCTGATCCGCGTCTGGTCGCGAAGCGTTGACAGGGCGCGCGTCGGGAGTAGCCTTCTCGTCAAACGAAGCGGGACAACCGCCCGCGGGATACGGGGAGATGCGCCAATGACGGTCCTGATCCGGCAGCTTCACAAGCATTTCGTCGGCGAGGTCTCCGGCGTCGATCTGCGCAAGCCGCTGACGAAGCAGGAAGCCGTCGACATCGAGGCCGGCATGGACAAATACGCCGTGCTCGTCTTCCACGGCCAGGACATCACGGACGAACAGCAGATGGCGTTCGCGCTGAACTTCGGCGAGCGCGAGAACGCGCGCGGCGGCACGGTGACCAAGAAGGAAGACTACCGTCTCTCCTCCGGGCTCAACGATGTTTCCAATCTCGGCAAGGACGGCAAGCCGCTGCCGAAGGATCACCGCACCCACCTGTTCAACCTCGGCAACTGCCTGTGGCATTCCGACAGCTCGTTCCGGCCGATCCCGGCGAAATTCTCGCTGCTGTCGGCGCGCATCGTCAACCCGAAGGGCGGCAACACCGAGTTCGCCGACATGCGCGCGGCCTATGACGCGCTCGACGACGAGACCAAGGCCGAGATCGAAGACATGGTCTGCGAGCACTCGCTGATGTATTCGCGCGGCTCGCTCGGCTTCCTCGACTACACCGACGAGGAGAAGGAGATGTTCAAGCCGGTGCTGCAGCGCCTGGTGCGCACCCATCCGGTGCACGGCCGCAAGTCGCTGTATCTGTCCTCGCATGCCGGCGCCATCAGGGGCATGAGCATGCCGGAGGCGCGGCTGTTGCTACGCGATCTCACCGAGCACGCCACACAGCCGGAATTCGTCTATGTGCACAAATGGACGGTGCATGACCTCGTGATGTGGGACAACCGCCAGACCGTGCACCGGGTGCGCCGCTACGACCAGTCGCAACCCCGCGACATGCGCCGCGCCACGGTGGCCGGCACCCAGCCGACGGTGGCGCAGGAAGCGGCGGAGTAGGCAAGACTACGGCCGTCGCAACCAAATCCACCGCTGGCGTGGCCAAACTCACCGCTGACGTTGCCAAATCCACAGCTGTCGTCCCGGGCAAGCGGAGCGCGACCCGGCAACTGTTATGTTGATGGAGCGATCTTGTAGGGTTTTCGGTCGCGCATCATGGCGTTGAGGATGGTCAGCAGCTTCCTGGCGACAGCAATGAGGGCGAGCTTGGCCGGTTTGCCGGCCTGGCG